>JAAUTZ010000010.1 GCA_012031225.1 Chloroflexaceae bacterium | reverse complement strand
GCCGCCACCCGCGCCGCCGCCACCCGCGCCGCCCGATGGCAGCTAACCTCCAGTTGCGCCCTGTGCCATGCCGCACGCTGGAAGCTGAAAGGATACATGCGATGAGTGCGTCCCGGTGTGCCGATCATCGCACGGTTGCCGATGTAGCCGTGACCGTTCCATTGTGGGGTATCATAGAAGGAACAGGCAATCTGTGTGGCGGTGCGTGCCGCGCAAACTGACTCGGTGCGGAACGTAGAACAGAACCAGATCTCATCTGGGATACTTGTGACCTAACGAAGAAGGGAAGCACTATGCGGTTGTTGTTGATCCGGCATGGCGAGACTGATTGGAATGTGACGCTCCAGTATCAGGGTCAAGCACAAACCCCGCTCAATGCGAATGGTGTGGAGCAGGCGCGGCGGGTCGCTCATCGCCTGCGCCACGCGAGAGCCGTTGCCCTCTATAGCAGCGATCTGGCGCGGGCGTGGCAAACGGCTGAGATCATCGGTGAGTTGCTCAATCTAGAGCCAGTGGCGATGCCAGAGCTGCGCGAGATTGATGTCGGGCAGTGGGAAGGGCTAACCCCTGAAGAACTCTACCGGCGGTTCCCAGAGCATATGGAAGCCTATGAGCGCGACCCCGCCCGCACCGTGCGGCTTGGGGGCGAATCGTATCTCCAGCTCCAAGAGCGCGGCTTGGCAGCATTGCAGCAGATCGAACACAACCACCTCGCCGATCAAACGATCATCGTAGTGGCGCACGGCGGCACGTTCCGTGCGATCTTGTGCCACGTTATCGGCCTCGATCTGGGCAACTTCGGGCGCATGTGGCTCGACAATGGCTCGATCTCCGAACTGCACTACAAAGCATCGGGCTGGCGGCTGACTGGACTGAATGATCGGGCCCACCTCGAAAGCACTATCGAGGGCGGCGAATAGGGCGCGTCGTGCCGTGAACGGATCGGCGGGGCGCGAAAGCCCCGCTGCGTAGCCCCCTTCGGTTGCCCGTTAGCTCCGCTCGCCAATCGCAAACAGGATTGTTGCCTCGCACACCACTTGCCCATCCACCCGCGCCACACCGCTGCCTTTGCCAATCCCGCGCCGCAGCTTCTCTAGCTGTGTTTCGAGGCGTAGCACCGTGCCGGGTAGCACCGGCTGGCGAAGGCGTGCGCCATCTACGCCCGCGAAAAACACCAGCTTGCCGGCAAATTCGGGCTGGCTAAGGATCGCTACTGCCCCAACTTGGGCAAGGGCTTCAAGGATCAGCACGCCCGGCATAATCGGGTAATCGGGGAAGTGCCCCGCAAAAAACGGCTCGTTGATCGTGACCAACTTCTCGCCGACAGCCCGTTGCCCCGCTTCCATCTCTAGGATGCGATCCACGAGCAGGAACGGGAAACGGTGCGGCAAGATCGCCATAATTGCTTGGGTATCGAGCATAGGGGTCTCCTGTAACATTCTTCGAGTATATCATTCGTTGCTGAGCGCATCTGCCAATTCCATGCTGACTCCAAGCAGAAAGCTCACCGCAATAAAGAAAACATACAGCCCAATTAAACCAATCCCTTCGGCACGGGTTAGGCGTTTCCGCAGCCCAACCCCTGCGAGGATGCCCCAACTGAGAAACACCATTCGAATCACCTTGCCTATAATACCACAACGACCACAGCCCACTCTAGAGCTATAGTTGCGCGGAGTGACCCATAGCTTGCCTGCGAATGCCTGCGCCAGTGTACCCATAATAGACTGTGAGCATACAGAACGCGCCTGATCTCGTGCGGTATGAGATCAGGCGCGGTTATTGATCTAGGTATGGAGCCAACACGGGGACTCGAACCCCGGACCTGCTGTTTACGAAACAGCTGCTCTACCAACTGAGCTATGTTGGCCCGACACAACACTTTGCATTGTAGCGAAAAGCAGCCTGCATGTCAAGGGCAGCGAATCCCCCCTTGACATTATTCATCGAACGGTGTATACTAAACACAATTCGATAAACACTGTTTGATGAACTGTGTTAAGGAAATACCAAACGAGAGGAACCCGTAGCTATGTCGCGCCCACGCAACATTGCGATCAATGCCGCCACTACCGCCCAAATCAAAGCCGCCGCCCGCCAGCTGATGGCTCAGCACGGCACGGCGGGGCTGTCGTTGCGGGCTATTGCGCGGCAGCTTGATCTGAGTCCGGCTGCCTTGTATCACTACTTCCCATCGCTCAACGAGCTGATTACCGCACTGATCGTGGATGCCTTCAACGGGCACGCCCAAGCCGTGCGAAGTGCGCGTGATGCCGCCGCCGCGCAGGGCCATGATCTGCCCACCCAACTGATCGCCGCCGCGCTTGCCTACCGCGCATGGGCTTGCGCCAACCCCACCGATTTTCAACTCGTGTATGGCAACCCAATCCCCAGCTACACGGCCCCCGCGCATGTCACCACGCCAGCGGCGCAGGCTGTCGGTGCGCCGTTTCTGGAAACGATCACAGCTGCCCTCGCGCAGGGCGTGCTGCATGTGCCTGCAAGCCACACCGCCGTGCCCGCTGGTGTGCAGCAGCACTACCGCGCCTATCTCGCCAGTGATGACCCGCTCCAGATCGCCGCACTCCACCTGCTCAATAGCGCGTGGGTGCTGCTGCACGGGATGGTTGTGCTTGAACTGTACCAACACCTGCCCCCCGTTGTCGGCGATCTGGAGTCGTTTTACCAACACCAACTCAGGGCCTTTCTGCGCCAAGCGGGGTATCCCCCGCCTACGCCAAGCTACACCTAACAAGGAGCAAGACCATGCAAACGATGGCAACCTTAACCCGTTTCGGGACACCGGATGCAATCCAAATTCAAACAACCAACGCCCTGCCATCCGCACCCGCCGGAATGGTGCGCGTGCGGACGGAAGCCTCAAGCGTAACCTTCACAGATCGGCTGATTCGGATGGGCGTATATCCCGATCTGAAAGCCACGCCCCCATTCACGCTGGGCTACGATTGTATCGGGCGGGTAGATCAGCTAGGGGCGGGCGTGACAACGTGGCAGGTTGGTCAGCGGGTGGCGGATCTGACGGTGATCGGCGGCAATGCCCGCTACCTCATCCGCCCTGCCGACAGCTTGATCCCCGTGCCAGAGAGCCTTGATGCCGCCGCCGCCGAAACGATGGTGCTGACGTACATGAGTGCCTATCAGATGTTGCACCGCAGCGCACAGGTGCAAGCTGGACAACGGGTGCTGGTGCATGGGGCAGCAGGCGCGGTGGGCAATGCCCTGCTCCAACTTGCGACGCTCGCCCAACTTGACGTGGTAGCGACTGGTTCACAAGCGAGCCGGCCCCTGCTTATGCGCCACACCCCGACGGTGCTGGACTATCGGGCACAGGACTACCCGCAGCAGTTGCGGCAGGCGGCAGGCGACGGCTTCGATGTGGTCTTTGATGGGATTGGCGGAGCAACCACACGCCAGTCGCTCGGCCTGCTCAAGCCGGGTGGGATGCTGGTGTTCTATGGCATGGTCAGTGCCCTCAATGGCGTGCATCCCGAACAGGCACGCGGCTGGCGGAGCAGCACTGCTATTCTCGGCAGCTTTGCCCAAGCCGCGCTGCTGAGTACCCTGCACCGCCGCAAGCTGACATTCTATAGCATTGCCGCACTTCGCAAGCAGCAGCCAGAGTGGTTCCGCACTGATCTGATACACCTCTTTAGCCTGCTCGAACAGCAGCAGATTGTGCCGCTGATCCACGCTCGCTACGCCCTACCGAATGTCGCCGCCGCGCATGCCGCGCTTGATGCGGGAGTGCAGGGGCGGGTGGTGCTGGTGGCCTGAGGATACTCTAGCCGCAACCGCGTGCTAAGTTCATTATATGGTGACGTAAACCTGAATCAATACGAAAGGAAGATGTGATTATGGCTCTGAATACTGTGACCCGCCACGCTGATGGGGCTGTCTCTGTTCCTGCGGCACGGCTACTGGGCGGCTTGTTTCTCGCTCAGTTCCTCCTCTTTCTGATCCCCCTTGTCGTGCTGGGGGCGGCCATCAACTGGCCCGCTAGCCTCGGCGATCCGGCAGCGCAAGTATTGCCCCGTATTGCCGCTAATGCCCGGGCCGTCGCAGTGGGCTACACCGGCTATCTGCTCTCGGCAATCCTGCTTGCCGCGATTGCGGTGCTCCTCGCACAGCTTTTCCGTGATCTGCCGCACGCGCCCCATGCACGCAGTATTGCTACCCTGAGTATCGTGTTCGGCAGCATTGCGAGCTTTGCCAAGCTACTCGGCATTACCCGTTGGCTTACGGCAATGCCCATCCTTGCCGAAGCCTTCACCAACCCCGCCACCGATGGGGCAACTCGCGCTGCGCTGGTGGTTGTATACACTACGCTCAATGCCTATGCAGGCGGCTTAGGCGAATTGATCGGTGTAGCCCTGTTCAGTGGATTGTGGACCCTGACCGCCGCGTGGCTCGTACTCCGTGCTGGCTACCCGCGCTGGCTGGGCTGGTTTGGCATTGGGGCGGGGATCGTCTCGCTCGTGCTGAGTTTGGAGCTGACCGGAGTCGTCTTTGATGCCAGTTTCATCATTGTGCAAGGCATAATCTGGCAGCTGTGGATGATTGCTATGGGGGTGGTGTTGCTGTTCCGTAAGGCGGCCTGACCGCCCCGGCCAAGCGAGCCGCCCCGCCGTGCGTGGGGGCAGCGAAAATCACCCCCATAGCCCATCCAGATACCCCCCGTGCAGCCGGGCCATTGGCCCGGCTCGGCCATTCCTGCCCCGCCGCTCCGTGAACCTGCCTGCCTTGCGCGCACCCACCCACCACCTAAAGTAGAGATTTATTCACACCTGTACCAAATTTGCAACACCATGCTATAATATGTACAAACTTGCCGTCTTGAGGAATGGGGCTAGCCGTGTTAAAACGCCACACCGTAACGGGTATTGTCTGGTTGCTGGAGCTGCTTGAGCCAGTCGGGATTTGGCTGCAACACCATCAGCGTGTGCGCCAATGGTTGAGTATCCTCCGTTTGGGGTTGTTCCAATTTGGCATGGGGCTGTCGCTGGCTCCGCTCACGGGCACCCTCAACCGCGTGCTGATCAACGAGATGATGATCCCTGCCGTCGCCGTCGGCTTCCTCATCGCCATCCACTACTTTGTCTCGCCCGTGCGGGCCATGATCGGCTACCGCTCCGACCAAGCCCGCGCCGCCGGGCAATGGCGCACGCCGTATGTTGTGTTTGGCGCAGTGCTAACGTATGGCGGGCTAGCCTGTGCGCCTTTCTCGCTGCTGCTCCTCACCCGCGACACAAATAGCCTGTTCCCCTTCTGGCTGGCGTTGCTGATCTGTGCGGTGATTTTTGTGGCCTATGGCATCGGCGTGAACATTGTCGAGACGGTGTTTCTCGCACTGGTCAGCGATCTGACCGAGCCGAAAGAGCGCGGGCGCGTGCTGGCGGTGCTGTGGATTATGCTGGTGCTGGGCACGATTGTCAGCTCGGTGATTATGGGCATGCTGCTGCACGACTATACCCACCTACGCCTGATCCAAGTGATGCAAGGCTCGGCGGTCATCTTTCTGCTCACGACCTTGCTGGCTCTATGGGGGCGCGAACGGCTCAAACCCAACGGGCAGATTGACTCGGATGTGGAAGTGGTGCGCGTGCGCCTGAAGCTCGGCGAGTCCATTGCGCTGCTGTGGCAACAAGCCACGCTACGCAATCTGTTTGTCGTGCTGTTCATTGCTACGCTCGGCTTTGCCACTCACGATGTTCTGCTGGAGCCATACGGCGGGCAGATTCTCGGCATGAGCGTGGCTGAGACCACGATGCTGACTGCGCTATGGGGCAGCGCAATGCTGTTCTCTATCGGGATTGGCGGGGTGCTGCTGTGGCAAGGGCGGTCGGCCGTCACACTGATTATGGCCGGTAGCCTGCTCGGTGCGCTCGGCTTCCTTGTGATTAGCCTTGCGGGAGGAGCCGGCTTGGTGCAGCCGTTTCAGGGCGGCGTGTGGCTGATCGGGATGGGGCGCGGGGTGTTTATCGTGGCGAGCATTGCGCTGGTTATGTCGCTCACCAATGTCGGCCATGCGGGGCTGTTCATTGGGCTGTGGGGGATGATGCAGGCGATGGCGCAAGGCTTCGGCACGATTGGCGGGGGCCTGCTCCGCGACGTGGTGCAGCACCAAACGGGCGACGCGCTGCTGGGCTACACGGCGGTCTACCGCACCTCGCTCGTCTTGCTGGTGCTATCAGTGGGACTGGTGCTGTTCCTCCGTCTAGAGCAACGCCTGCGCGAGCAAAAGGGGCGTTCGACGTGGGATGGCTTGCAAGATATTCCCGCCGACCAGATCGTGTATTAGCGCGGTGTCAGGTAACGGGTGTCAGGTGTCAGGTAGCGGGCGAGCGCAAAAGCTGTGCTACTAGCGCGGCTCTTCGCCATCTGCATACCCTGACTCCCTGCCCCAACAATCACGGCATCAACTCTGCGCCGAGCCGCGCCGATTGCACCGTGAATGGCTCCGGCAGATCGGGGCGGTACTCAAGGCGCGTGCGCTCGAAGTATTGCACAATGTAGGGCACATCCCTGCGCTCCTCCCTGCGCCATTCGGTGAACGGCTCGGAGATCGGCAAGCCTGCCCGCGCTAGTCCGCCGTCGGCTTCCCAATAAGCGCGGAAGGGCGGGCACAGGCTGTGCCGCGTTTCGGCAAAGTAGGCACAGGTGGCGGGCACTTGTTCGGGGGCAATCTTGGGCAAGTCGCGCCAGTCTATCCCCTGTCGCGCCAGAGCCTCAAGCCCAAGCAAGCCAAGCAGCACATCATACGGGGGCGGGTTCTGCGGGTGCAGCTCGATGCGGGCCCGCTCAAACCACTGCGTCGCATACGTGCCGCCGCCGCGCTGTTCACGCATCACCGGCGTGAGCGGGAAGCCAAACACGGGCACACCGCCGCCCGCTTCCCAACGTTGGCGGATGCCGCCGCGCAGATCGTGCGGCACCTCCGCAAAGGTCACCACGCGGTCATACGTTTGGCGCAGGTAAACCGCCTGCTCACTCAGCGTAAGCTGCGCGACACTGCCGCCAAGCGGGGACATTTCGCCATCGCGCCGGATCAGCACGGCCTGCATGCTCGGATCAAGCGGGATCGCCACTTCCTCGCGCCCCGCGATGCGCCACAGCACGCGCAGGCTGCCACCATCGGGCAGCGTGAAGCGGTGATCGTCCCGCACGCCGGGCAGGTGCAGCGCACCCGTCCCCGCGTATTGGGCCGCGTGCAGTTCGGTTGCGAGGGTGCGGAAGGCGTGGTAGGCCGGCTTGGGCGAGAAATCATCGTGCAGGAGCGCGGCTGGGCCCCACGGCTGCTGCTTGCCATTGAACTTGTCCTCTAGTTGGAAGTAGTTCACATGCTGCACGCCCGCCGCCGCCGCCAACACAAACGTCCGCACGAGGTAATCGGCTTGCTCATCGTAGCTGCGGGCAAAAGGGGCATCGCAGGCTGCGCCGCACGTACTCCAGCCAACTTCGGTGATCCAGATCGGCTTGCCGCCGCCATTGCGCTCGATCCAGCGTTGAGCCATCGCCAAGCGTCCGGGGATCGTTACATCGAAGTTCTCACGCGGATTGATGAGGTAGGGCGCATCCGGCGCGTGGTCTATCAGCCACGGGTGCAGCGAAAGCACATCGAAGCTATCCCAGCCTGCCACCTGCACCACCTTGTCCATAAAGGCATCCACGCCAATCGCATCGAAGGTCATCACGCCGCCATTCAGCACCAGTGCGGTTGGGTCGGCTTGCTTGATCGCGGCAGAGGCAAGGCCCAACATCTCGCCGTAGCGCACCGGATCGGGGGCGGGCAGCCACGTATCGGCAATGTCCGGCTCATTCCAGATCTCCCACGCGGCAATACGCGGTGAGCCGGGCGCATCGTTGTAGCCATCGCCGTCGTAGCGTTCCACCACCTGCGCCGCCCACGCCGCATAGGCGCGCAGATCGGTGGGGGCGCACCAGTAGTCGGGCGTACCCACATGTTTCGCATGGGCGACACACGCCGGATCGCGGTAGGCTTCGGGCGTGGTCAGGAGCATACCGATCACGTTGAAGCCCGCATCGGTGAGCATGCGGATGCGCTCATCGTAATAGCTATTGGCGGCAGCGTTGCCCCATGTCGCCCAGCTAATCTCTTCGCGGCTCCATGCCGCGCCCATCTGCCGCCCTATGCCGACAAGGCGGCGGGCTTCACTCTCGCGCCGTTCGCGCCCGGTGATGTACATATTCAAGCCGAACAAGCCCGGCTCGGGCGGGTTGGGGGTAGCCCGTTGCCCCACTTGGGCGATGGCGGGCGTAGGCGGGGCCGCAGGCAATCCCAGCACGCAGGCAAGCAGCAGCAGCACGAAGGTTGGAAGCCGATAGTTCATCCACATACTGCGATTATACCCCACTGCGGCGTGTGCAGCAACCTTTCGCGGCTACCAAGCGTATAATTTTTAGATAGGGGTAAGACCCACCGTATATTTACGGATCACCAATGACGAAAGGAGCAGCGCATGCTAGTCACGACAACAGCCGTATTGGATGGGATACCAGTTGCGCGGTATCTAGGGGTGGTTACGGGCGAAACGATTATGGGGGTGAACATCTTCAAGGACTGGGCGGCCGGCTGGCGCAACATGGTTGGCGGACGCGCCGAGGGCTACGAAGAGGAGATTCGCAAGGCGAAAGATATAGCCATGCAAGAGATGCTCCAGCGGGCCCAAGAGCTGGGAGCCAATGCGGTGATCGGGGTGGCCTTTGATTATCAGAGCATCGGGAGCGATGGCAGCAATATGATGATGGTTGGGGTGAGCGGCACGGCGGTGCAGGTGTAACCGAGCAGGGCGGGGGCAGGGCCTTTGTGCCCGCCCGCACCCTGCCTGAAGCTACCAGTGCAATGGCGCACGCGGCGCAATGCGCGGATCGTGCCCGCCGACTTGATCCGAACGCAGCACCCACACCGCTGCACCATGTTTAATCATCACATCGGTGACAGCCCGCTGGGCAATCGGCGGCATCATGGCTCGCCACGAAAGCAGCGCACTCGGAATCTGGATCAGTGGATTCAAGTTCTGGCTGCTGCCGAGATTCTCCTCGCGGTCGTGCCAATCCGCCCGCGCCACGCCAAACGGCAACAGCACGCGGCGGATGTCGCGCCCTAGCTGGATCAGATCTGCAAAGCGGGTCTGCTCGTCGGGGTGCGCTGCGAGCCATTCCTTAAACGGGGGATAATCGGACAGCGTTTGGTCAACGTAGTGGATCGCGGCGTAGAGGGCTTGGTTGGCATCCTGCGAGCAGTTGTTCATGAGCTGGACTGAGGTGAAGCCGCGCCCATCGCCGATGCGGTAGCGAGCCATCATCATCTCTTGGGCAAGGCTGAGTTGTTCGAGCGGGTCGTAGGCTTCGTGATGCACGCGAAACGGCGTAGTCAAGCTATCAAGGCGGATCAGCAGATCCGCTACCGGGCGTGCGCCGAGCCACCCGCGCTGGCGATCTCCGGTGTAGTGCTGGTAGGCATGGTTGGCTGCGACTAAGCCATCGCCATTGTGGGCATAGACTTGGTGGTAGAGAATATCAAACGCCGGCTCATCGGCGAGCGGCTCTTGCACGATGGTGGCAACACCATACGAGAAGTGCCCAAAGTAGATCGGCGTTTTGGCGGGCGGCTCAGTCATTTCGCCCCCGATAGCGCCGTAGACGTGGATGAGCAACGCCCGATCTCCGACCTGCCAATCCTGCAACGCCGTACCCTCATCTGCGGCTTGGCTTAGCAGCACCGATTGAATCTGCCCCTTGTGCTGTTCTGCATCGTTCCACAGCTCCTTGCGGATGAAGCGGCGGGCCGTCTTTTCACCAAGCAGCACGCGCTGTGGCTGAACCCGCAGCAAGGCGCGGGGCGCAAGGGCCCGCACTACGAACGTGCCCGCGTGATCCTGTGCGCCGTAGATGTACCACCCCTCCGAGTTGACCGGCGATTCGTTGAGCTTGTCCGTACTAGAGAGCATCACGCCATGGATCATCGGCTGGATCGGCGGCAGGCTGACGGTCTCCTCCGCCCCATCGAAATGGCGCGTCTCGCGGTTGAAATGCACCACCCGCCACAGATCGCCCGCCGTATTTGCCGGTGCAAGGAATTTGACTAGCCCGTAGTAGCGGCCGCTTGCCAGCACCGGATCGCGGCTGATGTAGAGGCAGGGTGTGCCATCAGGATCGTG
Source organism: Chloroflexaceae bacterium (assembly GCA_012031225.1). Lineage (GTDB taxonomy): Bacteria > Chloroflexota > Chloroflexia > Chloroflexales > Chloroflexaceae > JAAUTZ01. The sequence goes on along the minus strand of JAAUTZ010000010.1, from coordinate 56,987 downwards.
GGCAAGCTGCACATCGCCGATCAGGTAGGCTTGCATATCATCAATCTGGTGCGAGCCAGCCAGCGACTCTAGCCCATTCACCAGCCGCCAGTGGTTCACCCGGATCGGGAAGGTGCGCCACTCTTCCGCCCCTTGCACCGCACGCGGCACAAGATTGACCGTGCGGGTGGTGCCATAGACGCGGGCTTGCACACCCGGATCAAGGCTCCAACGCAGGCGCACCACCTGCCCGCGCAGCTCACGCTGATCATCGGGGGTGAGGTATAGCTCAAACAGCACCCCACGCACCGTGCGCCGTTCCGTGCCCGGCGGCAGGATCAGGCGGCCATACCACGCCGCCACCGGCTGATACCGATCTGCGGGCAGCTGCTGCTCAAGCGGGTAATACTCTGGGTGCATAAACGGAGCTTGCAACGACAAGTGGTAGGTACTCAAGGCATCATCCACACCAGTCAGATACGACACACATGCCTCCTTCGTTACGCACAACAATGTGCTGCTCAACGAGCAGCATTCTGGAATAACTACGACTATACCATAGGTTCAGCACAACGCAATGAGCCGCAGCGATAGACGGCTCATCACGGTTGCCGCGAACCTGCTTAGTTACCCGAACTCGTCTCGGCTTCGGCCTCTTCCTCAAGGCTACGCTCATCGTCGGGCTGGACGGGGATCACATTCGTTTGGCCGCTGAACTCGTCAGCGGGGATGCTCAGGAATGGGATCGCGCCTTCGCCGCCAGCCATAAAGCGCGGCAACTCGCCGTTCCATTTCTCGATGGAGCGCAACTGGAGCAGCTCCGGCGAGATCACCTCGCGCTGCAAGCGCAGAGCTTCGGCTTCGGCTTGGGCCACCGACAGCCGCGCTTCGGCTTCGGCATTGGCACGGGCCACGCGCTGCTGCGCCTCGATCCGTGCCCGCTCCAGTTCACGCTCGGCACGGAGGGCTTCTTGCTCGGCCACCTGCTTCGACTCAATCGCCCGCGAAAACTCCTCACTGAAGCGGAAGTCAGTGATTGAAAGATCCTCGACAATGATGTTGCGCGGCTCCAGCCGGGATTGCAGCACCTCGCGGATGGACTGCGACACACGCGGGCGTTGCGTAATCAACTCTTCCGCCGTGTATTGGGCGGTAGCGGCCTTGACCGATTCTTGGATCGCCGGATCCACCACCACCGTGACATAATCCGTGCCAATGTCACGGACTAAGCTATCTACCTTAGTCGGATCGGGGCGATAGTTGAGCACCACCTGTGTCGTCACTGTTTGCAGATCGCGGGATGCTGCCGTCGAGTCGGATTGGTGCCGTTGGGTCCGCACATCTATCACCACCACATCGGTGACGAAGGGCGTGCGGAAGTTCAGCCCTTCTTGCAGGATGGCCCGCACCTCACCGAATTGTTTGAGTACGCCGCGTGTCCCCGCTTCCACAACGGTGACACTGCTTGAAGCGACCATCAGGGCCACAATCAAGAGAAAGCCTAAGCCCGCCAAGAAAGGCACTGCCCCCCCAACAGGAATGTCGGGAAGCGGGTTCTTTGGGTTACGTGTTGTCATAGTGAATCTGATTCTCCTCGTGTATCACGCACGGTATGCTTCGGCACATACGCCACCGTGATTGTTCGTAGCGTGCAAGTTCCCTTCTATCATACCATGCTTAGAGAGTCAATACAGGTCACTGGAATATTCCAGTGACCTGTTGATTCGCGTGTGCCCTACCCTTGCAGGAAGGAGTGTCAATTAGTTAGAAGTGCTATTCTTCGTCTGTGTTGATCTTGCTTACAACAAGACCGATGACTGTTCCACCGACCAGCCCAAGCACGGTAAGGAAGACCGCCAGAAAGACGTGGGTTGTATTCATCGAATGTGTCCAGAACGTAAACCCCAGTGCAAATCCAACAAGCAGCCCATACAGGGCCCCGCTGCGAATTGCATTCCCATTCTCAATCACGGCTGCCTCTAGCTGCATCACCTGCTGGTCATCCACTCCTGCCATTGATACAAACTCCTTGTGCGCCCCTCAGAGCGGTTCACGGTGCGAATATGAAACTCCCCTAACGAATGCTGCGCGAACGCTTTAGTTAAGGCAGTTAGGTTCAGTATAGCAGGCTCACACGGCTTTGTGAGAAAAGGTACAATTACGCTGAGTTAATTGCCCGCAACATTTGAATCTGCCAAGAAGATGGTCTCATTCCTTGCACCCTGACGTATAATACCAAGCACTGATCGGTGCTGATTGTCGTGGCTGTTCTGACAGAGGGGTGATCCATGTGGTTGGTCGTGCTTGTGCCCGCGTGGTTGCTGGGCATCTGGCTTGGCGCACAGGTGCTGCTCGCGCAGGGCGTAGCGGGCAGCCTCGCCCTGCTGCTGGTGGGGGGGCTGCTGATTGGTGGGCGCAGGCGCGGGTTGCGGCTGGTGCTGCTGGGGGGGCTGTGCCTGCTGGCGGGCGGCGTGCGCTATCACATCGCTCAGCCGCGCCCCACACCAGAGAGTGTGGGGCTACTTGCCGAGAGCGGGCCAGTGCTGCTTGAAGGCTATGTGGTGCAGGAGCCACGCCGCACTGCCGCCACCCAACAGGTCGTGATCGAGACGACTGCCGCCCGCCGCGCCGATCTCGATCAACCCGCCGCTCGCGTGCAAGGGCGCGTATTGCTGGTGGTGCCGCCCTACCCCGCCTACCAGTACGGGCAACGCCTCCTTGTGCGGGGACTCCTTAGCACGCCCCCGACTGCCCGCCAACCGGAACAGTTCAGCTACCGAGACTACCTCGCCCGCCAGCAGATCTTCGTGCTGATGCGTGAACCGGAGCTAGAAGCCCTTGTCGGCTTCACGGGCAATCCGGTGTTGCTGGCGCTGCTGCAACTGCGCCAACAGTTGCAACAACAGATCCAGCGTGGCTTGCCAGAGCCGCAAGCAGGCGTGGCAACGGGGATGCTCTTGGGCATCAAGACGGCTGTGCCAGAGCCGACCTACCGCACATACCAGCAGAGCGGAGTAGCTCATCTGCTGGTGATTTCCGGTTGGCACTTAAGCCTCGTTGCGGCCCTGCTAGTGCTCCTCACCCGCGTGCTCGGTTGGCGGGGCTGGCGGCAGTTTGGGTTGGTACTGGTGGGCATCTGGCTGTATGCCGTGTTTGTCGGGGCGAGTGGCAGTGTGCTCCGAGCGGCTCTGATGGCAAGCCTTGTGGCACTGGCGGCAGCAACGGGGCGCAGTGCGACAGGCTGGCTCTCGTTGGCGGCAAGCTGCTTCGTGCTGACGCTGTTCAACCCGATGCTGGTGTGGGATGTCGGCTTGCAGCTTTCGGTGGTGGCAACGGTGGGCTTACTCAGCACGGGGCTAGCGCAGGTGATCCCCCTAGCCCAACGCGACCCAACGACGTTGCCGCCCGCGCTTGCCACGAGTCTTAACGGCGGGCGCGAACTCATCACGCTGACGCTTGCCGCGCAAGTCTACACTGCGCCGTTGCTTGCGTACCACTTCGGCAATGTGTCGCTGATTGCACCGCTGGCCAATCTCCTGATTATGCCCATCGTGGGGCTGAGCATGGGGATCGGGGCGGGGGCATTGCTCCTGAGCAGCCTTGCCACCCTCGTGGCGGGTGTGCCGCTCGTCGGTGTAGGCATGGCGGGGCTGGCGCAGCTGGGCTGGCTGGTGGCGTGGCTCCCCTTCGCCTACCAAACCCGCATCGCCGCGTGGCTGGCCCAGCTCGAATGGGCCACCTTGCAGCTAGCAGATCTGGCTGCGTGGCAGGTGCTGCTCGCCTACGCAGTGCTTGCCGCGTGGAGTAGCTGGCGCATCCGGCGGCTGGCGGGAGCCGAGCCGCTTGCGCTGCCAGAGCCGGAGCGCAGAGCATAGGCAGCTCCTCGCACAGCGCAAGCCGATCAGCACCACCCTACGGCAGCAGATCAGTCAAGGGATCGGTGGCGAGCACCACCTGATTGCGCCCATTGCGCTTGGCCCGGTAGAGCGCGTTGTCGGCAGCGCGGCTGAGTACATCCGCATCGCCGTAGACCGGATAACAAGCTACCCCGCAGCTCAGTGTCACCGCGAACTCATACTGATCGGCACGCTGCCGAAAGCGGGCAAACTTCTCGCGTACATCGTTCAGCACCTGCGCCGCATGCGTGCCATCCGTATCCAGCATAATCACGGCAAACTCCTCGCCCCCATAGCGGCCGACCAGATCCGTGCGGCGCAGGCGTTGTTGCAGCAGGCGGGCAAGGCTTTTCAGCACCCGATCTCCTGTGCTGTGCCCATACGTATCATTGACTTGCTTGAAGTGATCGAGGTCAATCAAGGCAAACACGAACTGCCCAGAGCGGCGTTGGGCAATCCGCAATTCACGTTCCAGATGCTCTTTTGTAGAGGTGTGATTGAGCAAGCCCGTCAAGCCGTCGCGGGACATCGAAGCCCGCAAAGCCCGCGAACGTTGGGCCCGGCTAGAGACCGCAGAGATGAGATGGTCGTCCGAGATAGACTTGTGCAGAAAATCATCGCCGCCTTGGTGCATTGCGGTGAGTTGCCGATCTAGGCGCTTCTCGGCTGAGAGAAAGACAATCGGCACGCCCACAAATGCCTCTTGCTGGCGGATTACTGCCGCAACTTCCAAGCCGGTGCAGCCGGGCATGTACACATCCATCAAGATCAAGTCGGGGTTAAATTCAACCAGCGGGCGCATCACCTGCAACGGATCGGTGAGCGACTCTGTGACCATGCCTGCTGATTGCAGCACCGTCGTGTAAATTTGGATTGCGTGCGGGTCATCCTCAATAATCAAGATGCGGTATGGCTCTGGCTGGCGGCGCACGGTCAGATCATCGAGCCGATCCACCAGCGTCCCCACATCTACGGGGTAGGTGAAGTAGGCTTGCCCACCGGCGCGTACCGCTTCGAGCCGCAGCGCAAACTCGCCCTGTTCCGCCAGAAACATAGTCGGTATCACGGGCGTGCTACTTGGCCCATGCAGCGACGCATCCGGGCTGTGGCGCAAGGTGCGAATATCCCGCACGATGGCAACAGGCACACCGCGCTGCACAGCACGCAGCAGGTCGTTCAGATCATCGAAGCAACGGGCAAGGTAGCCAAAGTAGCCCAGCTGTGGCACAAGCTCCTGCACCATATCAAGGTCATCCGCAAATAGATACACGCGCCGATTATCCGGCTCGGCGAGCGCAGGTGGTAGCACAAGCGGCGTGGCTTTGCCATCAGGGGCATCTGTGGCATCAGGGGGCGAGATCAGCGACAGGTCAGCTTCCGGCGCGATAGGCGGGTCGTTGTCGTTGTCCGCTTCATCGCCTGCGGCGGTGTCCGCCGAGCGATGCAGGTACGCCTGTTGCAGCCGCCCATAACACACGCCCATCGCAATCAGTTCGGCCGTGCTTGGGGTTTGGTGCGCATCGAGCAGGACAATCAGGCGGTGCTCCCAATCGCTTGCGTGGCTACTGATGATGTCCAAGCCCAAAGTTGCCCCTGTTCCGGCAAGGCTGTGCAACTTCTGGTAGAGGGTGCGGGCGGGGGTCTCCTCCCAGCCATGCTCCACCAATGCCTGCCACGCTTCGGTAATCGTTGCAAGCATAGCCGGCAGTTGCTCAAGATAGCGTTGCCGAATTTGGGCGATACCCTGCCGTAGCTGTGCATCCTTGAGCGGATCACGCATCGGTGGCTCTATCATAAGTACTCCACATCGTTTGAAGAGTCTGTGCGAGACTCATCGGGTTAAACGGTTTAGCAATCACATCTCGCACACCAAGCGCACGATACCGCTCCAGATCATGCGGCTGCACCCGGGCCGTCAGGAAAATAATCGGCGTGTTGCCCAGCTGCGGCAAGGCACGCAGGGCGTGCAGCGTATCCGGCCCATCTATGCCGGGCATCATCACATCCAGCAGGATCATGTCAGGGGCAAACATCGGGGCGCGTTCGATTGCTTCGTAGCCCGTCGCGCAGACCTCTACGGTATACCCGCCAGTTAATTCAAGGGCGAGCCGCACAATGGCTTGAATATCGGGGTCATCTTCAACCACCAAGATTTTATGGAGGGTTGCCATACCTATTCCTTCCATCGTTCGTATCGTTCATGTGGGACGCACAGGCACGGCAACCGGTGCCGCGTGGGGAGGCTCGATGCTCGGCGCACGGTGCTGAATAAACCCCGTCACCACTTCAACGAGATCATGATTGGACGTGCGCGATTTGATCAGCGCAGCTTCAACGTGGCGGGCAATCTCATCGCCCACCGCCTGCACCGAGAAGACCACCACCGGCACGGGTGTGCCTGCTGCCGCCCGTAGCGCGGCGAGGCTCTGGGCGCCATTCACGCCCGCACATTCGGTTTCGAGCAATACGAGATCATACGGGCGTTCTGCCAAAATCTGGTGCGCGGCAGGCATCGTTTCCACATAATCTACGTCGGCGAGCGCACGCAAGATCGCCGCCACCACCACGCGCACATCGGGGTCATCCTCAATATGCAGGATCCGCGCCCGTTGCCGCAGCGTGGGCTGGATCGCATCGCGCAGAATCCGCACGAGCTGGGCTGGGTCTACCGGCTTACTCAGCCACGCCAGCACGCCCAGATCCGCATTGCCGGGCTGGATCTGTTTGTCGTTGGCTATCGCCGAAACCACCACCACCGGCAGGGTGCGGTTCCGCTCCTGTTGGCGCAGTTCGCGCAAGAAGGAGATGCCATCCTGCCCCGGCATCAGCACATCGAGCGTCATCGCCGCATAATGATTGTGCGCCAGCAACAGGCGGGCTTGCTCAACAACATAGGCAATATCTACGGCAAACCCGTAGTGGCTGAGGACGATACTCAGCGAGGCGGCGAGATCGGGCGTATCCTCCACAATCAGGATGCGCGGCAACCCCACCTCCGGCGTGACTGGTCGCCATTCGGGCAGATCAACGTAGAATGTGGTGGCTACGTGCGGCTCGCTGGTAAAGCCAATCCGCCCGTGCATCTGCTCCACGATAGCGCGGCTGATACTTAAGCCTAGCCCAGAGCCACCCTTATGGCGTGTGTCGGAAGCATCCGCTTGGGCGAAGCGTTGGAAGACAAACGGGCGAAACTCCTCTGTTATGCCCGCGCCGTGATCGGTCATAGTAAGGCGTATGTGCTGATCTACGCGCTGCACCGCTAGCTCCACGCGCCCACCCGCCGGGCTGAATTTGGCCGCATTCGAGAGTAGGTTGGTCAGCACTTGCATCAGGCGGTGCGGATCGGCAAAGACCTGCGCCTCAGGGACAATCTGGCTCAGCACGAAGGTCACATTGTACTGGCGGGCGTAGGCTTGGTTCATTGCTAGCACCTGATCAACCAATGGGAGCACCTCGACCGGCTTCATCTGAAAGACCATCTGGCCCGTCTCGATCTTATCAATATCAAGCATATCATTGACCAGATCAATCAGGCGTTCACTGTTGCGGTGGGCAATATTGAGCAGCTCTTGCACCCGCGGCGGTAGCTCATCGGACATACCAACGCAGACCAACCCCAATGAGCCACGGATCGAGGTGAGCGGGGTGCGTAGCTCGTGGCTGACAATCGAGACAAATTCGTTTTTGAGCCGCTCGGCAACTTTGCGCTCACTAATATCGCGGATGAGGATCAGCACCTCATCCTCACGGGCGCGGGTCAGGCGGGCTTCATAATCGCGCTGGACGCGGCTATGTTCGCCTTGATACTCGATCACCTGTAGCTGCCCCTGCCCAAACGCCCGCTGGATTGCCTGCACCAGCTGAGCCATCACGGACGGACTGAACAGATCGGTGTGGCTGAGCGGTTTGCCGATATAGTCAGGGGAGCCATCCGCAGCACCATGTTCAGCTTTGTAGTCGAGGATGACCAGTGCCGGATCCACGCACAGTACCGTATCGGGGATGGTGTGGAAGAGGTGCTGCATCCGTTCGAGTTGCTGTTGGGTGCGTGTGTAGGTTGCGTAGAGTGCGCTGCAATCATACACGTAGCCGTGATACGCTACCACTGAACCTGCGGCGGCATATAGGGGCTGGACTGTTTCGCTGATCCAGAGCAGGCTCCCATCGGCGTGATAGACCTGCGAGATAGCATTGCGGAGCAGAGCGTGCGTGCGGAGTTGGTGCAGCAGTTCCGCACGTCGCCCGGCTGCAACATAGAAGCCGTGCTCCCGCGCCAGAGCCGCGTGCAATTCGGCGGCGGTGGCATAGCCAAGCAGCGTCAGCAGGGCGGCGTTGGCATCGCACAGCGTACCATCCGGCGCAAGCCGATACATCGGCAACGGCGACGTGGCAAACTGCTCAGGGGCGACAGCCGGCTCAGGGGCGACAGCCGGCTCAGGGGCGACAGATTGGGGCGCGGCAGGGCGAGCTTGCACAGCTTGCACCCGCCATGCATATAGCCCTAACACGACTACGGCTCCAGCCAGCAGGGCCACACCCACCATCAGCCAGCCACTCTGGGCGAATACGACCCCCCCTAGTACGCTAGCTAACCCACCTAGCCCCATGCCTAGCCCACTCAGCATTGCTACCGAAACGCGCTGAACTGATGCAGAACCTACTGGATGCGGTACGTTTGGCATAGGGCATATCCATTGCGCGTCAGGGGCGCGTTAGGTGCATTGGGTGCGTGTAAATTGGGCGAGCATCATTCGGGAATGGCTCCCGGCAGGTAGGACGGGTCAATCCACGTAATCACAAACCCGCCGTGCGTGCGTTGGGCTTCATCACTCAGCAGGAGCGTGCCGCCCACAATACTATCTTGCATCAGGCTGCGGTAGAGGCTGTTCATTGCGCCATCGGGAATGCGTAAGCCGGCATCGCGCAGCTGGGCATAGATCACCTCGCTGCGGATCGGCTCGGTGCTTTTCAGCCAAAGCTGGGCGGCAACATTCAGAAATGCTTCTTCGAGTTCATCATTCATGGACACCCCTCCTTGTGCATCGAGCATTGCTCATCGGTGCAACTCAACCTGTTCTGTATTATACCATTAGCAGTGGATCTGCAAAGGGTATTGCGTGCTGATTTCGCCGTACACACAAACACCCCACCTGTCGTATACTTACGGCAGGTGGGGTGGCATAGGAAGCAGACACCCCCGCGCACTGAGCAGCGCGGGCGCGGGTGTTGCCCCTGCTAAACGGCTAGCGTGAGCGGCGCGTTAGCGTAGCGTGAAACGTATCCGCCACCACCAACTCCAAGTGCAACTGCTGCGCCGCGTTGGAGTTGCCGAAATCGCGCCAATAGGTCACAATCTCACTTTCAAACTCTGAATCGCAGTGCAGATTAAACAGTACGACCAGCACCATAGCGACAAGGGCATGCAGCACCGAGCACGGTTTGGTGGCATCATAGACGATCTGTTCAGCGTACTGCTGATCTTTGTGTAGTGTTGCTGTTGCCATAGGAAGCCTCCTTGCTTCTCTGTTTGGAATAATCCAAAGGCATTGTGCGTGTACCTCTTACCAATAGTATACCTTGTGCCCCCCGTTATATCTATAGCCTTTTCTATTCATCTTACGCCATGCAAAAAGGCTATGCTTCAAATAGATTCGTAGGAGGAAAGTACCATTCGCGTCTGCAAATACACATGAAGTTTATTTTCAAGCCAAGCATTTCAACACTCGAAGGGCTTGATGTTCTCAATGTATAAGAAAAAGATTATTGACAAACCACAAGTAGGGCGATGTTTGATTATATATGTGCATAAAATGTTACCGAAACCGAATCAAACAGGCTCACCCTTTTAATAAATCGGGTGCAGTAGCCGACTGCACCCACGTAGCCGAACGGCCTACTTGCCAAAACTGCGCGAGTATGTCACAATCTCGCTTTGAATGTCCGTCGCAAGGATGACTTCGCATGGTATGCATAGAGTACGCATGGTGGCAATGGTGACAGCGTGAGACAACCGAGCGTGATCTGGATGGTGCTGTGGCTCTGGGGCAGCCTCGTGCTGCTAGGGGCAAGCGTGCCCCGCCCCGCCGCCTCAGCGCAGCGTGTCCCCACGATCCAAGCCGCCCGTGCAACGCCCACTGCCGCACCCTTCGTCCCGCTCCAGCTCGACCTGACCCTTGCGGGCTATACGGGCGAGGCGCAGGTATTGTTCATCCAGCGCGGCATGCACACGCGCCAGTATGTGCCCGCCACCTTCGTGGATGGGCGTGCCGCAGTGACGTTGCTCCCGCGTGGGTGGCCCGGCTTGTACTGGGCTTTGATCTATATAGACGGTGAGCTAGTGGCGGTGCGCCCGAATGTGTTTGAGCTACGCCCAAGCACCCGTATCACGACGGGAGCCGCCGATCTGGATCAGCTCTTCCCGCTTGCGCGAGACTTCATGGGCGGCGCACTGCTCGCCTACAATCCCGATGGCATCCCGGTGCGCGGCTACCGTTCGCCGGATAACCCGCTCCTATGGCTACGTGATCACGTCTATCAAGGCACCGGCTTCCGCTACCTTGAAGCTGATATGACTAGTGCCCTCGATGGCTTTGCCCGGGCCCAACGGGCCGATGGCAGCTTCCCCGATGTGCTGGCTATGCCCGAACGCCAGATCGCCGCGCACCGCCTCGATCCCGAATCCGACCTCGAATTCCTGTTCATTCAGGGGGTCTACGAAGCGTGGCAGGCAACGGGCGATGATCGCTGGATGGCCGCCAAGCTGCCCGCGCTGCGCCGCGCCCTTGCCTACATCACCAGCGACCCGCTGCGCTGGGATGCCCAGCGCGGCTTGGTGCGCCGCCCCTACACGATAGATATGTGGGATTTCCAGATTGGGCCGACCACCCTCAGCCCCGATGGGCAACCAGCCCCACGCCACTGGCTCGATGGGCAGACGATCTGGGGCGTGTTTCACGGCGACAATACCGGGCTAGCCTATGCCCTGCGCCTGCTGGCGCGGATGGAGCAAGCCCAAGGCGACCCCGCCCAAGCCGAACAGTATGTGCAGCAATCCCGTGAACTGATGCAACGCCTGTATGATGTAAGCTGGAACGGGGACTTCTTCACGCACTACGTCCCGACTACCGCAACCCTAACGGTGGCGGGGGTAGACCCGAACCGCCAACTCAGCCTCTCGAATGCCTACGCCCTCAACCGCGAAGTGCTGGACGAACGCCGCGCCCGAGCCATCATCGGCAGCTACTTTGCGCGGCGCGACTTCGAGCGGGCTTTTGCCGAGTGGTACAGCATTGATCCGCCCTTCCCAACCGGCATCATCGGGATGGGGGGCAAGAAGGGCGAAAACCCCGGCGAATACGTCAATGGCGGGATTATGCCGCTAGTGGGCGGCGAACTAGCGCGGGGCGCATTCACCTACGGTGACGCACCCTACGGCTTCGATCACCTGCGCCGCTACGCGCAACTGATCGAGCTGACCAATGCCAGCTATCTGTGGTATTACCCCGATGGGCGAGCCGGCATCTCTAGCCCCGATACGCTCGCAACCGATGGCTGGGGCGCAAGTGCGATGATCGGCGCACTGATCGAAGGTGCGGCGGGCATCAAAGATCGGGGCAAGCTCTACCAGCAGGTGGAGATCAGCCCGCGTTGGAGTGCCACGCCCGATATTACCCGCACTGAGGTGGTTGCCCACTATCCCGCCTCAGATCGCTATGTCGCCTACCAATGGTCAATGGAACACGACCCCGAAGCCAAACGCGGGCAGCTACGGCTGGATGTAACCGGCACATGGAACCGTGCCCGCCTACGCCTGCTGCTGCCACCGCGGGCCCCCAAAGCGGAGGCAGCCTACACGGTGCTGCTCGATGGGCAACCCCAAGCCAGCGCGATCCGCAAGATTGGCGGCAGCCGCTACATCGTTGTCGAAGCCAGCGACGGGGATGCAGTTGTCACAGTGCAGTGGGGTCAGGTACAATGAAGAAGATGCGCGTGCCCCGTCTCACAGCTCAACAAAATCGGCGGGTAGCGGATCAACATCGGCAAGGCGCACACAGAGTTGCTGTTCGGTGCGTTCGATCTGGCTGATCGTGCCTTGCAGATAGCCTCCATTGTGTTTCCAGCGCACAGTATCACCATGCTGGAGATCATACATGTGAGGGCGCATATAGGTGTTGTTGCAGAGAATCGTAAAACTCTGCTGATCTAACGTATCCACAGGGAGCCATGTGTAGCGGCGGCCATAGTTGCGTCGCTCGACCGTAACGGTGAGGTACGGTACATCACTCTCTGACACTTGCGACTTGGTCATACCAACGGTGTAGTTTCTCGTTATTCGTCCTAGCTCTAGTATACACGAGAGTAGCGCAAACGACGACTCGCGTGCTCAGAGCCGAGCACCATGCATGGAGGAACATGTGACAACAAAAAAGGTTGGTTTGTTGGTCGGGGCTGAGAAAGATTTCCCCGCCGCTTTTCTGCGCGAGATCAGCCGCCGCAATCAAGATGTCCACGCCGAATTGATCCAGCTTGAGGGAACCCCCATCGGTACGCCGCCCGGCTACGCTGTCATCATAGATCGCATCAGTCACGAGATCGCCTACTACCGCACCTACGTCAAAGCCGCTCTCCTGCACGGTGCAATCGTGATCAACAACCCGATCTGGAGTAGTGCCTATGATCGCTTCTTCAATGCCAGCCTCGTCACCCATCTCGGCTTCCGCTACCCGCGCACGGTGGCGTTGCCGTCGCACTCCTACGAGGATGCGCTGGATGAGGATTTCCTCCGCAACCTTAGCTACCCGATCCCGTGGGAGCAGCACATCAATTTCTTGGGGGGCTTCCCGCTCGTGCTCCGCCCGATGCGCGATACGATGCTCCGGCGGGTGTATGTGGTCCATTCGTATGAGGAGCTATGGCACGCCTACAACCAGACGGGCAACGAGCCAATGCTGCTGCGTGAGCATATCGCGTGGGACAAGTATGTGCGCTGTATTTGCATCGGCGCGGATCAGGTGCAGCTTGCCCGCTACGTGCCGGGCGCACCCGTCAATATCCGCTACTACAATGACCCAAACTACCTGACGATGCGTGAACGGAGCCACATGATCGAGGGGGCGCACTTGATTAACAAAGCTCTCGGCTTCGAGTTCAATATGGTAGATTTCGCACTACAGGGGGATCAGATGATCGCCGTAGAAGTGACCAACCCGGCTCCGCGCCTCGATCTGAACCATCTCACACCATTCTTCTTCGATTGGGTCGTCCGCACGCTCGCCGATTATGTCATCCAGCTCGCGCATAGTGCCCGCCATCAGCAGGTGCGCGGCTTCGGCTGGTATCATCTGATGCAGGCCGAGGCGTGGAAGGGCTAAGGACTACTAGGTGACAGGTGTCTAGGGTGACAGGTGACAGGTGACAGGTGACAGGTGTCAGGGTGTCAGGGTGTCAGGGGTTGGGTAAACGGTTTGCAGCGTGGATTGCTCGCTCTGCCACCTGATCCCTAAGACACCTGTCACCCGCCCCTAGCCACCTCGCAGCTCCGCCCCGCGCTGGCGGTAGAGCTGCCGATCTATCATCTGCGCCATTTGCACCGGATCCAAGCCGCCGCCCAAGAAGGTGTTGATCTGGGCGATGAGGGGCTGCGGTGTGTGCAGCAATTCATTGTAGCTAACATCGAGGGTGGCAATGTACGCCTGCTGGGCCAGCCACTGCTGCACCTGTTGCAGGTGGGCCGCAAACAGCGTGGCCAGCTCGGCATCGCCGCTGGCCGCGGCGGGTTTGCCACGCCGCGCCAACATCTGGCGTTGCGAAGCGAGCACCTCGCCCAACTCGCGGTGCATAAACAGCACGCGGTAGGGCCCATCCGGCGGCAACGTCGGGAGCAGCTGCGAGATGATTTTGATGGCTTTGCCGCGTGCCTGTGGCAACCACGCGGAGTCACGCTGGAGAGCTTTGACCGGTTCGTACTCGAAGTAGCCGTGAGGGTTATCCTCATCGGCGGTGCGTTGCCCATCCGTCAGCAACGGCACGCCGCCCGCCGCCAGCATCCGCATCATCAGCGATGTGCCCGAACGCGGCAAGCCAGAGACGACAATCACCGGCTGTGCCGCTTGCCCATCCCTGTCGGTCATCATCGGGCTTGCTCCTGTCCGGCTAGCTCGCGGGCCGTGGCGATCACATCGGTCAATACGCCCGCCGCCGTAACTGCCGTGCCCGCCCCCGCCCCCCGCACCACCAATGGCGTGGGGTAGCGGGCCGTCGTGTAGGCAATCAGGTTATCCGTGCCGCGCAGAGCCGCCAGTGGATGGCTTTGGGGCAATTCGCGTAGGGCAATGCTGGCCGCTGGCTGTGGGCCGCAGTCGAGCGTGGCCACATAACGCAGCACAGCGTTGCGGCTCTGGGCGGCAGCCAGCCGCGCAGCGAACCCAGCATCCAGTTCGGGCAGGCGGCGCAGGAACTCATCCACACCACCCTGCGCCAGTTCCGGCGGATAGAGCGGATCGCCGGGCACGTCGTCCATCGTCCATGCCAGCCCACAGCTTCGCGCAAGGATCAAGGCTTTGCGGGCTACATCGGCTCCGCTCAGATCCTCACGCGGATCAGGCTCGGTGTAGCCCTGCTGGTATGCCGCTAGCACTGCCGCCGAGAGCGATTGCCCATCATCGAGCGCGGTGCAGAGAAAGCCGAGCGTACCGCTCATGCTGGCTTCGATGCGCTGCACCGTGTCGCCCGTATCCAGCAGGCTGAGGAGCGCGTGGATGGTGGCAAGCCGGCCCCGACGGTTGCTTCGTAGCGGGTGGCGCGGTGGGCGGTGAGGGCGGTAAAGCTGGCATAATCTGCGGTGAGCGGCTTCTTGTTCGCAAGCACCACCCGATGCCCTTCTTGCACCGCTTGCACCAGTGCCGGGTGCAAGCCATCGGCGGCGGTCACATCAATGATGATCGCGGGCGAGATCGGCAGTAGCTCACGCCAGTGCAAGCCTACGTGGGCCCCTGCCAGTGTTGCTAGCGATTGCCCTAGCTGGCGGGTGTGCAAGGCCGCCTGCACCTGCTCCGGCGTGAGGGGTGCGCCGGTGCAATACACGGCACGGCTATCTGCCAGCGCGTGGTAGTACAAGTCAATGTTGTACCGCTGCGCGAGGGCGGTGTGCTGGCTGAGGATCTGCTGGATGAGGGCTTGCCCGACACCGCCGCAGCCGATCTGAATGAGGGGGATTGGCACAGATATTCCTTTCAGCACAAGGCATCAAAAACACTCTTTCACATATTGAGTGCAGTTCGTATCGTTGTTCGCACGATTTTGCAACAGCGAGCGGCTTCACGCGCTTGCGCTCGATCTGCTGTCTCACCCGGATAACGATAAGCAACAGCGTAAAGGTTGAGAATTTGGAGGTCTGAACGCAAGCTCAACCACATTGGCTGCACAGCAAGCGCATATTCTAGGAGTTCCAACAAATTGTGTGTGCGGCCAAAGGGTATATTCTGTTCTTGAAGCTACCCTTTCAAGTATTTCTCCGCACACTGCTGTGCATGAAAACACGCTGAGTCGTAATTGGGGCGGACACGAACCCGCAATTCGCGTTGCAGGCTATCGAAATCGCCTTCTGCTTTTGCGATCCATTCACTCGTCAGGGGTTGCATAGAGAACCTGCCCCTGCTCGAGCACATCACGCAGAAAGGTATCATTCCACGCGAGGCGTTGGGCGATGGTGGCTGGGCTACGCACAATCAAGTCTACCGCAAAGGGCGGTTGGAGGTGGGTGAGAATCTCAGCCGCTTTGCCTAGCCCTGAGCCTTCGTGGTCAAGGATCACTAGCAAATCCACGTCTGCGTGAGGTGACGGATGACCGGCCGCGTGCGAGCCAAACAGGATAATGCGGTGCGGCTGAAAGTGCGCGACGATAGCATCACTGAATTGCTGAATTTGTTCACGGCTAATCATGCTTCTATTTTACCACGAACTGGGCCACCCCGTAGCGCACGCCGCCACCTGCACCTAGAGCTGAAACGTTTCGTGGATCACCTGCACCGCACGTTCCCCGTCGCTATCCTGCACCACCAGCGAGATGTTGTACTCGGTGCTGCCCTGTGCAATCGCAATCACATTGATCCGCGCCGCCCCCAGCGCACTAAACACCTGCCCCGCAATGCCCGGCGTGCCCCGCATACCCGATCCAACCACCGCCACCACCACCACCGGCTCTTGCAGATCCACATGGTCTACATCATACGCCGAGAGATCGGGCGCAAGCTCGCGGCGCAGTTCGGCGACGGCGTGGGCGGCATCGGCCTGCGGCACCACAAGGCACACATTCTGCTCACTGCTCGCCTGTGTAATCAGCAAGGTATTCGCGCCGCCGCGGGCCACCGCCGCAAAGATGCGCCCGGCGACCCCCGTCAAGCCGAGCATGCCGGGCCCACCCACCGTAATCAGGCTCACGTCCTTGATTGCCGTGACGGCCTTGGCCGTGCCGCTATCGCCATCTTTGCTAATCAGGGTGCCGGGATGCTGCGGGTTGAAGGTGTTCAGGATGCGGATCGGAATGCCCCGCCGCACCACCGGATAGACGGTGCGCGGGTGCAGCACGTTCGCGCCGTAGTAGGATAGCTCCGCCATCTCCACATACGAAAGGTGCGGCAGGGTGCGCGCCGTCGGCACAATCTTCGGATTGGCACTCATCACGCCGTCCACCTCTTTCCAGAACCACACCTCATCCGCATCAAGGGCGGCTCCGAGAATCGCGCAGGTGTAGTCACTGCCGCCGCGCCCTAGCGTCGTCGGGATGCCCTGCTCCGTTGCGGCAATAAAGCCCGTCACGATGGGCACCGTGCCCTGCTCTAGCAGGGGCAGCAGGCGGGCGTGGGTGTGCTGGCGGGTGGGCGCATCAAGCGGGCGGGCATTGCCAAACTGGTTGTCCGTGATAATCAACTCGGTGGCATCTACGGCTAGGGCGGGCACATCCGCACAACGCAGAGCCGCCGCGATCAGGCGGGCGTTGCAGCGTTCGCCCTGCCCGCTAATCAAGTCAAGCGCACGCGGGGTCAGCTCCCCCAACACGGCAATACTGCGGGCGAGATCGCTGATGTAGGCAAACATCTCATCGAGTTGCGGCTCCAGCGTCGCGCATTCGGCAGGGGTTGCCAATTCGCGGGCGGCGTGCATATACAGATCCAGCAGGCGCGGGGCAGCGGTGGCGGCGGCAGCGGCATCGCCGTTTGCAGCAGCGCGGGCGGCGGCGATCAGGGTATCCGTTGTGCGGAGGGTCGGCGCGTTCATTGCCGATACCACGACCACCACTTGATGCTGTTGGGCTTGGGCGCGTACAATCTCGACCACGCGCCGGATCGCATCGGCACTGCCCACCGATGTTCCGCCAAATTTCATCACGATCCGCATCGTTCTGTATCCTATCTTACTGTCTATGGATGCACTGTACGTTATCCTGAAACCACAGAAAATGCACTGGTCACGCATTGCGCCAGCGCACATTCAGTATAGTACCACAGGTTACATCGAGTGGCGCGCTGTACCATACCCGATGCTCGATATGGTACAATTAGAATGGGAGTAAAAAACACGCGCTGCCAAGCTCGGCGGGGCAGCAATGCAGAATGGAGTACAGCACACATGGCTCACGAACCATCCGTAGCGGCAGGTGCAACGAATGCCAATGGGCGCACCCAGATTGATACCGCCGCCCGCGATGCCACCTTTCGTAAGATGTTCCGCGCCAATGAACAGGTGTGGCTGTTGGATGAGCAATACGATAGTGTCGAGGCGGTCTGGCGGGTAGATTTCCTGCGGGTCAGCGATCAGGGGCAGTGGCTGCACCAACGCTACAAATACGATATGGCGACCAGCGTGGTCTTTTTTATGGGTGAAAGACCTGTTGCCGTCGAGCAGGTGCGGGCCACACGCCGTGCCGCCCGCCGCTTTCAGTAGCCCAAGTATAACGACGAGAGGATATTTTCTGGCATGACGACACAACCGATCCCCCCTTTGGAAACTAGCCCAAGCACAGGCAAGTCGCCTGTCTCGCGCCGCCTGCTCTGGTTTGGGGGCATTGCGGGCGTGATCCTGATCGGCTTGCTGATCCTCAGCATCAGCAACGACCGCGCCGCCCTCTACGGGGGCAACAGCAGCAGCTTGCTGGTCTTGGCTCTGCCCGCCTTCCTTGCGGGCGTGTTCAGCTTCCTGTCGCCGTGTACGCTCCCGATCCTGCCCGCCTATTTCGCCTTCACCTTCCAAGCCCGGCAGAGCAGCATTGTCACGATGACGGTGGCATTTTTTCTGGGGCTAGCCACCACCATGACGCTGCTCGGTGCGGCTGCTACTGGTGTAACCCAACTCCTCTTTCAGCACCTCGATGCGCTGACCTTCTGGGGCGGCGGGCTAGTTGTGGTGCTGGGGATCCTCAGCTTCTTCGGGATGGGCTTTGCTGGACCCCAGATTCAGGAACGCCCGGCAGCGACGGTTGCTGGCTCCTACCTCTACGGCGCAACGTTTGCGCTAGGCTGGACAGCGTGTGTGGGGCCCATCTTGGGGGCCTTGCTCACGCTGCTTGCCTCGCAGGGCGTGGCGATTGTGCAGGGCGCGGTGCTGGCATTCATCTATGCGATGGGCTTAGGGCTGCCCTTAATTATTATGGCAACCTTCTTTAGCAGGCTCGGTCAAGGCTCGCCCTTCTGGAAGTTTATGCGCGGGCGTTCGTTCGAGGTGGCACTCGGATCGCGCACGCTGCACCTCCACAGCACGAGCATGCTCAGTGGCGTGATGCTCATCCTGATGGGGCTGCTGCTGGCAACGGGCCAGCTGGCTCGGATCACCGAAATGGCCTCGTTTACGCCATTTGCCCAATGGCTGCTGGAGATCGAACATTGGCTTACTAGTCTGTTTGGACTGTAGCTGCGCCATGCCTAGACGATCACCGCCATCTCCCGTGCTCCCCGATCCAGATGCGCTCCCCCTTGCGATTGCCGCAGGTGCGCTGGTGACGTGCTACGATGCCCGCGGCAACGCCTCGCCCTGCTGATCTACGATAAGTACGGCAGGTGGGCGTTGCCGAAGGGCCATCTGGAGGCAGGCGAAACCGAGCGCGAAGCGGCGGTGCGCGAGGTCTATGAGGAGACGGGGATCTCCTGCACGCTCGGCGCACTGCTAGGCCGCATCAGCTACCCCGTTGTGCGGCGCGGCGCGATTAAGCAGAAAACAGTCGTCTATTTCTATGGCACTGCCGCGCACCTGCCTACCATGCCGCGTGCGAGTGAGGGCATTAGCGCGGCGGAATGGGTTCCCACTGCCGCCGCTTCTGCCCGCATCGGCTACCCCCTTGTGCGCGATCTGGTGGCGCAGGCGGGGCTGGAATAACTAATCTGCGGGCGGCTCCACACGCGGCAAGGTGATCCCCTGCTGTTGCTGGTATTTGCCGCGTTTGTCCGCGTAAGACACCTCGCATTCTTCGTCACTCTCGAAAAAGAGAATTTGCCCAATCCCTTCGTTGGCGTATACGCGGGCTGGCAATGGGGTAGTATTGCTAATCTCAATCGTGATGTGCCCTTCCCACGCTGGCTCCAACGGAGTCACATTGATGATGATGCCGCAGTTTGAGGTGAACACGCCTGCTTCAAGGGCAAAATTGCCGGCCTCCGGCACGGTGAGGCAATACACATCATGGTCGCCGGGCAAACTGCGTAGTGCGACGATACGATGATTTTTTTTGGCCCGCCCACGAAATGCTGCGAGTAGTTCTGGGAAGCGGCGAAAGACGGCCCGATCACAATCGAGCAGGCGTGCTGCGCCGCGGATCGAGCCAGTCTGATCGAGCGCAGCGCGTACCATATCAGCCGTAATCTCTGAGCGCAGGCGGATCATCCGCGCACTATCCCGCTGCTGCTCGCGGCGGCTCCCATCGTCGCGGGCCCACACCTCACGTGCAACTGCGGCTCGCGCTTGTCGCCGCTCCACATCGTCCCAATAGGCCTGCTGTCGTTGGCGTTGCTGTTCACGATGCTGCTCGACCGCCCAATACGCACGGTGCTTCTGAAGGAGTTGCTGGCGCATCTGTTGGTAGTCGGGTTCTGTCCAGAAATCCTGTGCCCGTTTCTGCTGAGCGGCCTGAAACTGCGCGAACCATGCTGGGTCTTGGCGCAATTGCGCGAATGCGTCACGGATTGCCTCGCTATGCGCGTGCGGGTCGAAATCGGCACTGCCGTAGAACGCGGCGTTGTGATAGCTGAGATGCTCACGGGCTGGAACGCGCTGAATGTTCCACGGCATATTGTTACGTCGCTCATGGTCAATATGGTGGCGATGGGTGTTGGGGAGATCGGCATACATCCCAGTGCGAATATTCCACTCGTCTGCGAGCCGGTGCGTGGGCGTGAAGCTCCCCGATAGTGGCTGAAACACGCCTTCATAGCCACGGAACACATCCCGATAAAGCGGCATAAGCGCGGTGCCGGGCCTGAGTTCACCCGCTGCTCGCATCTGGCCATCACGCAGCATCATATCGTGATCCGGAGTACAGTGAATCACGGCTCCATTATCAAGTTCAATTTCGAGCAAGCTATCGCGCCCAATGTAGCGCGGATTGTCGAGGAGCGTCACAATGATGCGTCCGTGTGGCCCTACGCTATAGCCCCAGAACATTTCGCCTTGCTCAGCACGAGTAGCCATCTCTTCCAATGCAATGGATGTCCCATCTACGAGGGCAACCCGCGTGTCTCCGCGAAAGCACCGTGCGTATGAGCTTTTCCCCATCACAATGCACAGCACGTTGCGCGGAATGCGGAAGTATTCAACCGAACGCGCCAATGCGAATGAGTTCGGCGGAATGTCGCAGTAATCAGCCTGAATATCCACAAACGATTGCGGGCTAAATGTCTTCGGGTCTACCACCACGTTGTAGACATTGGTGAATACCTTGAACTCATTGGCAACGCGCATATCGTAGCCATACGAAGAGACCCCATACGAGATCACCCCGCCCCGCACCTGCTGATCGGTGAATGGCTCAATCATGCCATGCGCGTGGGCCATTTGGCGGATCCAACGGTCAGATTTAATACTCATGCTGCTCCTGCTTTGGGTGTAAGTGGCTTATGTCCAATGCCCGATCTTGATGATATGCCTGCGGGCAAGCAAGCCGCAACGCAAGCTCGGCTTTGGCGAGTTCCTGCCCAAGATACAGCGCGTGGGCGGGATCGCTCAGGTATGCCGCGAGCTGCTTGCTAAGGTGGGCTGCATCGCTCCCGCGGATACTCCGCAGGTGATCGCCCTGCGGCGAGAAGTGCTGCACGATAATCTCTGGCGGCTCCACCCGAATCACGAAGGAGCCACGCGGATCACGCACGAGGCGCGGGTTGGTGGGGGGGGCGTGCTGCTCGATCATGCGCTGCGCCGCCGCCCAATCGTGGGCATACACATGGGCCGAGTGCGAGATAATCACCAGATCTGCCGCAACGACGGGCTGGGCGGGCGTGCTGATCTGGGCTGCAATCAGGCTGTGCAACGCCCGCAAGCCAAACGCATTCATGGCCCATGCGCGATACATGTCGTGCGAGCGGAAATACGCGGTCAGCGTCAGGCGGTGCGGCTGGGTGGGGCGCAGCAGATCTGGGCGCAGCCGGGCCTGCACCAGCACAAGGCAGGGTGGATTGGGCGCGGCGGCATCGGGCCCCACCGCCCATAGGCTGGCAACAGCGCGGCGGCTCTGCCCGCTTGCCCGCAGATCCGCAACTATCGCCGCCACCTGATCTACCGGATCGGGCTGCGGAAAGGCCCGCAGCCGATCCCCGTAGGTGTAGCTTACGCCGTCCCCGCCCTGCCCCGCCTGTAAGAACTGGGCAAGATAGCCCGTGTAGCTTCCATCTGGCTGCGGCGTGCCCAGTTCCGCCGCCGTGAAGGGCATCCAATCGGCATAGGAAAACTGCTCCACCTGCGTGGCTTCATCCGTTATCACCGTCATCACATCGAGCAGCTCTTGCTGATCCGCGCTGTGCTGCGTGCCCGTGCGCGGCCCAAATGTCAGCACGCGCCACAGCACCGCCAGATAGCCCTGCTGGATGGTACGGGCCCGCACGAGCCAACCGCTCTCTTCTGCGGGCAGGCGGGTTGCCTGTGGCTCGTGGTAGGGGAAGTGCAACGGCTCCGGCAGGAACGGTTGCGGGTTGTGCGGCTGTGCGGTGAGCAGGGCCGCAATCGCTTCCGGCTTGATCGTATCGCGGGCATCAATCAAGCGCACGCCACCGCGCAGGGCATTGATTGCAACACGCGGCAATTCGGGGTGCAGGCGGGTCCCTTCCCCTACGATGCGCCCCGCATCATCCACCCCATGCTGCATCAGCGCAACCAATGCCGCGCCGCTTCCGGTCATATCGCGCCCACACAGCAGGAGCGTGCGGATATGCGGGTATGCCAATACATTCCGCACGAGGAAGCTGATCCCTTCCCGCGAGTAGAGATTGCCTACCACGACATAGGCGTGGCGGGGCAGGGCCGCCACCACCCGCTCCTGCGGTGTCCAGAGTAGGCAGACAGCCGTGCTTGCACCCGGATCGCCGAGCGTTAGGTTTGCCGCGAAGTAGGGGAATAGCTCCATAGCCCACACTCTTGATGATACGCAAAACAGATCAAGATTATACCACACCGATTACTTACGGAAAATCTGCCTGTAACTAAACGCACGGCGATGTGGGAATTGCGTAGGAATTGCACGGTTTCATCGGCTCTGCACAGGGCTGTGATCATGCGGTAAGACGATGGGCAACGTGGTGAACGCAGAGAAATAGAAAATATGTAAGACTATCGTCACCGATGCTGAGCAAGCGCATGGGAGAATTGCATTATGTGATTTAACTTTTTCTTGACATTTACGGGAACCTATGCTAATGTAACGAAAGAAGCTGTCGAGGGCGACAACAAGCCGCTATCCGAGGTGATAGCAACAGGTATTGGATAATAGTGCCATGCCAGTGCCCCGTATGCAGTGGCGTTTGGCGAGTTAGACCGTAAAGAAAACAGCAACCCGCGATGTGATCCAGTGTGGTTACATTCCCGGTTGCTGTTTTGGCATGCTTGCACCGTGCGGATAGCCGTGCTATAATCGGCAAGGGTTTGAGCTAGTATGCACGCAGCGCACGGCAGTGTGCGTTTTTTCATGGTGTCAGACAAACCAACCCAATCGCTGAAAGGCGTACATGTTGTCCGAGCTAGCAGCCAGTGGGCCTACAACTGAATTCCGTACGGTCTGGTGGGATGCAGGCGCAGTCTGCTTGATAGACCAAACGCGCCTGCCCCACACCCAAGCGATCATTACGTGCCGCACCCTCGCCGATGTAGCCCACGCGATCAAGGCGATGCAGGTGCGTGGTGCGCCTGCGATTGGCATTACGGCGGCGTATGGGCTGGCACTGGTTGCCCAACAGACGGCAGTGTTTAGTGATCTGCCAACGATGCTTGCGCTGCTTGAAGCCGCCCGCGAGACGCTCAACGCGCAACGCCCCACCGCCATCAACCTGAGCTGGGCAACGGCGCGGATGCTGCGGGTGGCCGAGCGGGCCGCGTATATGCAGGCAGAGCCGCCCACCCTCGCCGCCCGCCTCCTCGCTGAAGCCCACACAATCCACGCCGAAGACCTTGCGATGTGTCACGCGATTGGGCGGCACGGGGCATCCCTCATCCCTGAGCGCGGGCATGTCCTCACCCACTGCAACGCAGGGGGCTTGGCTACGGCGGGCTATGGTACCGCTCTCGCGCCGATCCGTACGGCCCATGCGGCGGGGCGAGCGATGCATGTGTATGTGGATGAGACGCGCCCCTTCCTGCAAGGCGCACGCCTGACTGCGTGGGAATTACAGCAGGCGAATATCCCCCTGACCCTGATTACCGATAGTATGGCGGGCTTTATGATGCAGCAGGGCGCAATAGATTGCGTGATCGTCGGCGCGGATCGGATTGTCGCTAATGGTGATGTTGCCAACAAAATTGGGACATATACGCTGGCGGTGCTGGCACAGGCGCACCAGTTGCCCTTTTACGTTGCGGCTCCCTCATCTACGATTGACGTGACCCTTGCCGATGGCAGCGAGATTCCGATTGAGCAGCGCGACCCACGCGAAGTCACGCAGCTGGCGGGGCAGCAGATTGCACCACTTGGCGTGGCGGCGGCGCATCCTGCCTTTGACATTACCCCGCACCATTTGATAACAGCGATTATTACGGAACAAGGAGTAATCACCCCTCCCTTTGGCCCCACCCTCGCCGCCCACGCGCATGCTGCGCTGGCTCCGGCCGAGTGATCGGTGGATAGGCCTGACAATGAGGGTGTGACCATACTGTGACTATGCCGCTTGCTTTCCAACCCGCCTGCCAACCACTTTTCTCAACGGGCCTGCCACATACCAACGTTCACGCAGCCCTTTCCCTGCTGCGCGATGTTGTACCGAATGTGCTAGTCTGCCCGCGCTTGCCGCAGCGTAGCCCGCGTGAGCATCTGCATCTCCAGAGTATGCATGGCTTTCCGGGCTGGGTGCTGGGTGATAGCCCCACAACTATGGGGGCGCATGTCGAGCGCAGTGCGATGCAGCCGGCCCTGAACCAACTCAGCCTTGATTACCTGCAACACCATACGGGGCGGGCCGGCTTGGGCGCAGAGGACAGTGCCGTCCTTGCCGAAGTGCTCCGTCACCCACCCACCCCGCCCGTGCAGCTTGCCATCTTTCAGCTTGCAGGGCCCATCAGCCTTGCCTTGCAGATCACGGATGAGCAGCGTCGCCCGCTGATCTACGATGATGAACTGCTGGATGCGCTGGTGCAGCACCTTGCGCTACGGGCGGCATGGCTGGGCGCACGCCTCCAACCAACCGCCGCGCAAGTCATGATCTGGCTGCACGAGTCGTTTTTGGGGGCATTGGGCACGGACTTCTGCCCGATCTCCCATGAAACTGCGCTGGATATTATTGAGCAGGTATTTCTGCACGCACCGACGCTGCGCGGGCTTTCGATCACCGATCTGGATGGCATGGCTCCAGATCAGCAGCAACGCCTGTGGCAGGTTGCGCTAGAGTCGCAGCTTGATCTGATTGCATGCACCAGTGCCAGTGCGCCCGTGCTCGCCACCCTAGGCCCCCAGCTCGCCGCATATTTGCAGGCGGGCGGGGCGATCATGTGGCGCATCGTGCCCACTGAGTCGGGCGAAGTGGTTGCCACCACGGATCTGCGCCAGCTTCACCTGAGCTTTAGTCAGATCGTTGAGCAGCTGGCGGTGGCGGGGGTGGCCCCAGCATTGGTGCGGGCGCAGGCTTTTATTGGGGCAAGCACGAGCATTGCCCATCTAAGTCCAGAGCATGCTACACAGGTGGGGCAACACTGCCGCACACTGGCCCAGATGCTCGGATCTGAACCACCCGTGCATGCGGTGCATGCGGTATAACTGTGTGAGTGGAGGAGGAAGAACTCAATGCGTATTGTGGTGACTGGCTCATTGGCGTATGATTACATTATGAACTTTCCGGGCTACTTCAAGGATCACATCCTGCCGGAGAAAGCCCACATCATCTCGGTCAGCTTTCTGGTGGATTCGATGAAGCGGATGCGCGGCGGCGTGGCGGGCAACATTGCCTACAACCTCGCCATGCTCGGCGAGCAGCCATTGGTCTTTAGCATCGCCGGGTCCGATTTCGAGGAGTACAACGCACTGCTCCGCGCACGCGGCGTAGATACGAGCCAGATCACGATTGTGCCGGATGAGTTTACCGCTTCGTGTTTCATCACCACCGACAGTGCCGACAACCAGATTGTCGCGTTTTATCCCGGCTCGATGTCGCTCTCACCGCAGCTTTCGCTGCACGGCATTGGGCTGAGCCACAATGATCTCGTGCTAGTCTCCTCATCCGATCCTGCGAGCATGGATCGGGTGGCGCGTGAGTGCCAAGAGCTAGGCATCCCGTATATCTTCGATGCGGGGAAACAGGCTCCGCGCCTCACGGCCGAGCATCTCCGCACCGGCTTGCGCGGCACGCAGATCTTGATCGGCAACGATTACGAATTTGGCATGATGGCAAAAACGCTTGATCTGACTGAAGCGGAACTGATTGCCAGCGTGCCTACCGCCGTCGTCACGCTTGGCGAACGTGGCTCGCTGATCTACACCAGTGCCACCAATGGGCAGGGCATGCCTATTCCGGTTGTGCCGGTGGCGAATGTGATTGACCCGACGGGCGCAGGCGATGCGTTCCTCGCGGGCTTTGTCGTTGGGCTGAAGCACAACATGCCCCTTGATGTTGCCGGGCGCATGGGTGCGCTGGCTTCAGCGTATGTGTTGGAGCAGCGCGGCTGCCAAGAACACAACTACACCCTCGCCGAGTTTGTTGCCCGCTACGCCGCTGTATTTGGGCCAAATGAACACGTCGCCCGGCTTGCCGCCGACGTAGCCACCGCAGCATCAGCCTGAGCATACGCAAGGAGTGCTTCAGACACAGGCTGTCTGCGGGTTTGAACTGTATGGTATTATTTGAGTCAACAACACAAGCTAAGGAGACATGGAATGAGTGCATCGTATGATGTCAAAGACCTCAATCTGGCGGAACAAGGCCGCAAGCGCATGGATTGGGCCGAGCAGGAGATGCCCGTCTTGCGGATGATCCTCGAACGCTTCCGTAAGGAGCAGCCGCTCAAGGGCGTGCGCCTGAGTGCCTGTCTGCACGTCACCACCGAAACGGGCAACCTGATGAAGGTGCTTGCTGCCGCTGGCGCAGATGTGGTACTGTGTGCCTCGAACCCGCTCAGCACGCAAGATGACGTAGCCGCCGCGCTGGTGCAATATGAAGAAATTCCGGTCTACGCGATCAAGGGTGAGAGCAACGACGTGTACTACGATCACATCCGCGCCGCCCTCAACCACAGCCCGCAGATCACGATGGACGACGGGGCGGATCTGGTCAGTGGCGTGCTGAAGGATCGCCCCGACCTGATCGCGGGCATGTATGGTAGCACCGAAGAGACCACCACCGGCGTGATCCGCCTGAAGGCGATGGCTGCGGATGGGGTGCTGACGTTCCCCGTGATTGCCGTGAACGATAGCGATACCAAGCACCTATTTGACAACCGCTATGGCACGGGGCAAAGCACGATTGATGGCGTAATCCGCGCTACCAACGTGCTGCTGGCGGGCAAAACGTTCGTCGTCGGTGGGTATGGCTACTGCTCACGCGGGATTGCCGAACGCGCACGCGGGATGGGCGCAAACGTGATTGTCACCGAGATCAACCCGGTGCGTGCGCTCGAAGCCGCAATGGATGGCTACCGCGTGCTGCCGATGGAGCAAGCCGCCGCCATTGCCGACTTTATCGTGACTGCCACAGGCGACAAGCACGTTATAGATATTGAGGACTTTGAGGTGATGAAGGATGGCTGCATTGTCGCCAATAGCGGGCACTTCAACGTGGAGATCAACATCCCCGCGCTCGAAGCGATGAGCGTTGAGAAACGCCAGCCGCGTGAGTTTATCGAGCAGTACATCCTGAAGGACGGGCGCAAGATCAACCTGCTCGGCGAAGGCCGCCTGATCAACCTTGCTAGCGCAGAGGGTCACCCCAGTGCGGTGATGGATATGAGCTTTGCCAATCAAGCCCTTGCTAGCGAGTTCCTTGTGCAGAACAAGGGCAAGCTCAGCAACGGGGTGCATGCATTGCCTGAAGCCCTCGATCAACAGATCGCCGCGCTGAAGCTGCAAGCAATGGGTATGCACATTGACGTGCTGACCCCTGAGCAGGAAGCCTATCTGAATAGCTGGCAAGAGGGAACTTAAGCCCGCCTACGTGCGGCAGCACACCGAAGATGAAGCAGGCTCGCCCAGCTGCTCCGCCGCGTGGTGGTGCGGGCAACCGGGCGAGCAACGGAATAGTGCAACGGTTTGAGGGAGGAACACAGATTGTCAACCACGTTTATGCAGTCACCGAAGTTTTTTTATACCAGTGAGTCGGTGACCGAAGGCCACCCTGATAAGATGTGCGACCAGATCAGCGATGCTGTTTTGGATGCGCTGCTGAAGCAAGACCCCTACGCCCGCGTTGCCTGCGAGACGGCAACAGCAACGGGCTTGGTGGTGGTGCTGGGTGAGATTACGACGACGGGCTATGTTGAGATTCAAGATTTGGTGCGCGAGACGGTTGCCGACATAGGCTACCTTGACTCATCGTTTGGCTTTGATGCGCGTACCTGTGGCGTGCTGGTGAGCATTCACGGGCAATCGCCGGATATTGCACAGGGCGTGGATATTGCGCTGGAAGTGCGCGAGAGTGCGATGAGCGAAGCCGAGATTGATGCAGTTGGAGCCGGCGATCAGGGTATGATGATCGGCTTTGCCTGCAACGAAACACCCGAACTGATGCCGCTTACGATCAGCCTTGCCCACCAACTCACGCGCCATCTCTCCACCCTGCGAAAGCAGGGCACGATTGACTACCTGCGCCCAGATGCCAAATCGCAGGTGACGGTGGAGTATGCCCATGGCAAGCCGGTGCGGGTAGATACGGTGCTCATCAGCACGCAGCACGCCCCCGATGTAACTCAGCAGCGCATCCGCGATGATGTGATTGAGCAAGTGATGCGGGCAGTGATCCCTGCCGAGTTGCTGGATGACCAGACCAAGTATTACGTCAACCCGACCGGTCGCTTCGTGACGGGTGGCCCGATGGGCGATGCCGGCTTGACCGGCCGCAAGATCATCGTGGATACCTACGGTGGCGTAGCGCGGCACGGCGGGGGCGCATTCAGCGGCAAAGACCCGACGAAAGTAGACCGCAGTGCAGCCTATGCAGCCCGCTACGTTGCCAAGAATGTGGTGGCGGCAGGTCTTGCGGATCGGTTCGAGGTGCAGGTGAGCTACGCGATTGGCGTATCGCGCCCACTCTCGATCAGCGTCGAGACCTTCGGCACGGGCAAGATCAGCGACGAAAAGCTCATCGCCCTAATCACCGAGCATTTCGATCTGCGGCCGGGCGCGATCATCCGCGACCTCGACCTGCGCCGCCCAATCTACCGCCCAACAGCATCATATGGGCACTTTGGGCGCACCGACATTGACCTGCCGTGGGAACGCACCGACAAAGCTGCCGCCCTGCGCGAAGCCGCCGAGCTATAGGCAACAGGCGCAACGGGGGGGATGACTAGGTGCTAGGCGCTAGGGGTCAGGTGCTAGGGGTCAGGTGTCAGGTAGCAGGTGTTAGGTGTTAGGTGGCAGGTGCTAGGGGTCAGGGGTCAGGGGTCAGGTGTTAGGTATTAGGTGGCAGGGCAGGCATCCCGTGATGAACACGCAGGATAAGGCAACCACGCGAAGCACTGCTGTTACCTAGCACCTAGCACCTAACCCCTGATACCTCACACCTAGCACCTAGCACCTAACCCCTGATGCCCGCCACCCGCTTCAGCCAACGCTCGCCCCACTTCTTGAGCGGGCGCGGGAGGGGCAGTTGCGAGCCAGCATCATAGCCCTGCTTCCACAGCAGCACCACCCGATTGCGGGCCAGATCGGCGGGTGTAGCTGCAACCGTTCGCCGTGCATACACCATCGAATCCACAATCGCCGCATCACGGACGTAGCGCGAGGGCAGCACATGGCGATCCACAAAACGCGGCACATCCGGCCACTTGGCCCAGCGCATTGCATCGTGGAAGGCAACCACGCCGCCCTCAACAAGGCGCGGAAACCACAGCACAAAATCCGTCAGCACATCCTCATAGGCGTGCGAGCCATCAATGAAGAGTAGCTCAACCGGCACGTCCAGCTCCCGCGCTGCCGCCGCCGAAGTCATCACCATCGGGCGCACCAGATCAGCCACGCCTGCCTGCTGGAGATTGGCCTGAAAGGTATCGAATGTCCAGAACGTCGCGCCCGGCTCTGGGTTAGCGGTGCCCGTGTGCGGGTCTATCGCATACACTGGCTGCCCCGCACCGGCCCGCGAGCCGTGCGCCAGCCAGATGGTAGATTTGCCCATCCACGAGCCAATCTCCACAATCGCGCCGCGCCCGCTACATTGCTGCGCCAGCGTATACAACAGCTCGCCTTCATTGGGCGTGAGAAAGCCCTCAACTGTGTCCGTCTGGCGGTGGATCTGTTCCAGCGTCATGTCTGCGTGTTCCTTCTGCCTATTTTGTTTTTACAGCGGGTATGGTAGCATACTCGTAGAGATACAACCATACTTGGTCTGTCACCGCTGATAATACCAGACCTGAAACGGTGGGCGTGCGCCAAGTACCGTATAGCGTTCAGGATGAGCAGTATAGTAGGCGACGCGCGGCGATATTGCTTTTGTCACAATATAGTCGGGAGTTTCGACCCACCCGTCAGGGGGTTGAGCCGTATTCTGCATATTGTGCATATATCTAAGATAGTAGTCAAACTCAGCTCCAATATATCCAGTGTCAATAATCGTACTCATCCCCACTACCCAGCAGAGGCTAGGGTCCTCCTGCAACACATCATAACGGATCGCTACGTGTTGTACACCGCGCTCGGCAGCATCGGCAGCAATCACATCGGCAACTTCCTGCCGTCCATCATACAGATCGCCGCGGGCCCATGCCTGTAGTATATGCCCTGTCTGATAGCTCTCGTAGCCCATCATAACCGCCAGCCCAATCAGTACGGCAATGATCATGAAGCGTGACTGCATCACTGTTGGCGCAGTAAGGAGGTAGCCCACTGCGAGGGCCTGCACACCAAGCCAAGTCCATGTAATATCGGGGCGTTCAACGGCGTTAAATGGGGTGAGGCTTTGCAGAACGATTGGGGCAACGAGCACAAGAAAAAGCAGTTGTTCGGCAGGGGTGGCAATCCGGCGCACGATGCGGTAGACCAGATAGCTACCGGCAAGCGCGAGAAGCACGCTTAATCCGACTAAGACGATATGGTCGTAGGTTATCACTAGTTCCATAGGACGACCTATTTCCGTCGGACGATGATTGATAAACGTCGAGTTGTAGATTGATGCGGCGATGCGGTCCAGCGTCACATTCTTAGTGTGGGTTGCATTAGGCAGTAGGGAGTTCCAATCGGGTGGGCACAGCGGACTAAGTTCACCGGGTAGGATAAGGGGCGGCTGCACTAGCCCAGCAATGTCAGCAAAGCCCCGGCTAGCTTGAAAGACAAAGAATGGTGCCCACAGGAGCACCAATAGCCCGATGCCAATTAGGGTGGGGCGCAGCGGGGGCAGGGTGCGCCACGCAAGGGCCGCACCGCCGACAACGAAGAAGGTTAATGCGCCCGCTAGATGCACACCAAAGCTCCAGCCACACAGTATGATCAGTGGTATGATGTAGATACTCTGGCGCGAGATGAGCCACCGAAAGAGGCAGAAAATAATCGCCACATAGATCGGTGCCGTTTGAGCGTAGGCCCACCCCATACGCCCGAACTCGATGCCGAGGGGTGAGAAGACATAGAGTGTTGCAGCGACCAAGCCAGTTGTCGGGAGAAAATAGTCCCGCCCAATCACGTACAGCAGCAACATTGTTGCGATCTGGGCGGCGAGGTTGGGGATCACAAAGATGATGCCGGGATCAGCGGTGAACAATGCCGGGATGTAGTAGTACCACACAAAGAACGGCGGGTTGTAGAGGTTTTGGCTATTGATAATACCGTGTAGCGGAAGAACTCCGGCGGCAATTGAGTGTTTGACGAGGTAGAGCACTTGCGCGGCATCGTAGAATGCTGAATTGGTAGGGATACGTGCGATGGCTGCTATGCTGTATAGCACAATGACAAGACCAAGTGCGATGTGAGTTGAGTGACGGTAGCTCGTCTGACTAGCTTTGCTCTTATTCATGTGTAGCACCTGTGGGATAGAAATGTACGCCGATTTCTCTGTCGTATGATACCATAGCTTGCGTTATGAAACAAACCTAGCGTACACCGTACCAATGAATGCACGTTCTTTTCACATAAACTATCCTCTATCCTTGTGGCTAGCGTGGCTCTTGTTGCTGCTCCTGCTGCTCCTGCTGCCCCCCCTCGCGCAGGCACAGGATGCTGTGCCGTCCGCCGCTGACCCGACCCTGCCGCTGACCGCAGAGGCGATGCTCGATGGTAACTACGGGCCCTATCGCTGGCTAGCGATCCGCGTGACGCTAGCGAATACGGGCCCAGATCGGGTGGTACACCTCCGTGCCCGCCTGCCCAGCGATAGCCCCCCCCGCGCCTACACGCAACAGGTGGTGTTGCCGCAACGCTCGGAGAAGCAGATCATCCTGTACCTGCCGATGCAGAGCCTTGCCCGCATTGCCCAGATCACGGTTGTCGCTGATTCATCCGATGCGCCGAATGCACCCGATGCACCCGTGCTTGCCAGCACCACGCTGGACCTGTTCCCGCGCATCGAAGAACGGCTGCTCGGTATCGTTAGCGATCAGCCGCTCACCCTCGCGCTGCCCCGCCGCCAAGATCTGGACAGCTTCCCGTTTGTGGTGTTGCCGCTCGCGCCCGCCGATCTGCCATCCGATCCACGCGGGCTAGATAGCCTGACGATCCTGCTGCTGCACGACACCGACACGCGCCTGCTTAGCGCGGCCCAACAGCAGGCGTTGCTGGCGTGGGTGGCACGCGGCGGGCATCTTGTGCTAGGCGGGGGTGAGGTGAACCGCGCCACCCCGCTTGGCCTAGACCCCGCGCTGCAACCCGCCACGCTCGGTGCGGAACAGCCGCTCGATGTGCGCCCGCTCCGCCTGATGATTTCTGCACCGCCAGCGCGTTTGGTTGGGAGTACACTCACGCCGCTTGCGCCCACGCAGCCCTTCGGTGCGCCGGAAGCACCGCTTTTCGTGCAGCGCATGTATGGCGCAGGCCTTGTAACCCAGCTGGCCTTTAGCCCCACGCAGCGCACCCTGCGGGCTTGGGACGGTGCCCCCGCCCTTTGGGACTGGCTCTTGTCGCCCGCCCGCCTCTACGCCGGACGCACGGGCATTGAAGCCGCTGCCGATACGCTCCAATCGCCGCTGCTCGCGCAAGCCGCCGCCGATCTGCCCGCCAGTGTTCTGCCGCGCTCGTCGCCCGTGTTCGGCTTGCTCGTGGCATATCTGCTATTCGTGGGGCCGGTTCTGGCGGTGCTGTTGCGCCGCCTAGATCACCAGCCGCTCACATGGCTGCTCGTGCCCACGCTCGCTGTGCTGACGGGCGCAGGCGGGTCCTTGCTGGCGATCCAGTTGCGCGCCGATCAGCACATCATCAGCCACGCCACGCTGCTCGAAGCGACCAGCCCCACCACCGCCCGTAGCCGCACCGCCATGCTCCTGCTCGCTCCCCAAGCGACCCAGTTTGAGCTGCGCCAGCCACCAGATACGCTGCTGCGCCCGCTCGATGCGGGGCGGGTCGGCGGGGTAGATTTCGGGAGCGTCGCTGATGATCTGGCCCAACAGAGCGACACCCAACCCCTTACGGTAGCGCGTTGGCAGGCGCAAGGGATCCTCGCCGAGCAGACGACCCCGATCAGCCTACCCCACGCCGCGATCATCCTCGATCCGCAGGGCGTGCGCGTGGAGCTAGCCAATGTGAGCGACCAGCCCCTGCGCGAGCTACAGATCCGCTATGGCACGCAGCAAGCAACCCTCGCTAGCCTACCCGCAGGCGCACAGGCCACTGTGCCATTGGTGAGCAGCGTGCTAGAGCCGCCCCCCGCTGCGAGCAGTGCGGGGATTGCTGCGCTAGGGCAAGCCGCTACCCCGCCTGAGCATGAGCCGCTGTTGCCGCCTGTGCCGCGCCTTGTAGCGGTGTTGCCCGAAGCCCCCGCCCCGCTTACTGTCGCTGCCGCTGCCGCCGATGCCGCTGCCACGCAGCAGCGCAGCCTGCTCAGCATGCCCGTTGAACTCATTGCACAGGGGCAGGTAGACGTACCCGAAGCGTGGTTTGTGCCTGACCTGAGCCTGAGCGCAGGCGGCGTGCCGTGTACCATCGGTGGGCAGGGCGGGCTGCTGCCCCAAACCGACACGCTGACGCTGACGCTGCGCCTGCCCGATGCGCTGGCCGCACTTGACCCAGTGAGCCTGCGTGTCAGCTTCCAAAGCAATGGAGTTGCCGCACTCGATAGGGCTAGTGTGCGCCTGTACGATTGGCAACTGCACCGCCTGCAAGCCGAAGCTCGCCCAGTGCTGCCACCCACCATCAGTCAGCAGGTAGCTATGCCCCAGCGCGTGGTGCAACACGGGCGCGTGCTGTTCGTGTTTACTGGAGCAATCACCGATCTGGGCTGTGTGCGCCCAATGCTTGAGTTGCAAGGAGTCCTACCGTGAACCAACCTGCGCTCGTTGCCCTGCTCGCCAAAGAGTTCCGCACCCAGATGCGCGGCAGCCGTCCGGCGGTGTTGCTTGCCAGCTACCTTGCGCTGCTGCTGCTGGCGTTGTTCTGGCTCTACCAGACGCTCGTTGGGCAGGTGCAGCAGGGCGTGCCCCTGATTGGCCCCCAGATTGGGCAAGCCTTGTTTGTCGGCTTGACGCTAGCAGTGCAACTGTTGCTGGTGTTCCTTGCCCCCGCCACCACGCTCAACAGCATTAGTAGCGAACATGAACGCCACACCTACGATATATTGCTGGCAACCCCGCTCTCGGCGGCGGGCATGGTCCTCTCGAAGCTGCTGGTGGGCGTGGCTTTTGTGGGCTTATTGATTATCGCCGCGTTACCGCTCTACAGCATCGTGGTGCTGTTTGGGGGGGTAGCGGTGGGCGATCTGGGGCGGGTCGTGCTAACGGTCATCATCACGGCGATCACCGGCTGCACGCTGGGCTTGGCGTGTTCGGTCCTCACCCGCCAAACCTACACGGCCACGCTGCTGTGTTACACCGTGCTCGTTGCAGTCACAGCGGGCACGCTGTTCGCCGCAAACATCTGGAGCGCACTGCATGGGCTTGCAGCCGCACCGAGCAGCTACCTTGTGGCCAATCCGCTATCTGCCGTCGCCTCAGCTCTTGGACAGGCTCAGCCGCCGGGCATCGTCACGGTGAATGCGCTGCGTCCGGCAACGCTGCTCGGCTTGCTCACACGCGGTAGCCTCAACCTGAACGTCAACGAACTCGCGCCGCCCTTCTTTCGGGCTACGTGGCTGCTCTACAGTGGCGTGGCATTGAGCCTGATCTGGGTTGCGCTGCATACCGTCGAAGCCCATCAACACCGCCGTTTCCTGCGCTTCAGCCGCAGCGATGCGTGGCTGCTCGGCTTGCTGGTGCTTTGGGCCATGCTTGTCTGGTTCACGCAGGCGTGGTGGCAGGCAGGGCTGTGATGGGTGCTAGAGGTCAGGGGGCAGGGTACTAGGTGTTAGGTGACCCCTATTGCTCAGTGTTAAACGGCAACACCATCGTGTAGATCACCCGCATTTGTTGCAGGGTGCTGCTGTCTGGCGCATCTGGATCTGCACTCACGACATACAGCAGATTGTCGCGCACGGCAACGGCGGGTTGCTCACCGAGCGATGCAGGCGGATTATTCTCCTGATAAATCTCCCACGAGTCGCGCCGGAAGTTGAAGTAGAGTGGGCTATTCACCTCGCGCCCACCTAGCACAATCAAGTACTCACCCAGCGCAGCTAGCGCAAAGTGGCTCAACGCCGTCGGCAAGGGCGAAGCCATCGCCCGCCACGCCTCACGGGTCGGATCGTAGATTTCCCCCTGCCCTAGTGCTTGCCCATCCGGGCCGGCCCACCCAAGACAAAGATCTGCCCATCGGCAACAGCCGCACCCATGTAGGCCCGTGCGCTAGCCATACGCGCTGCTTCAGTCCACGTATCGCGGTCTGGATCATACACAAAGGTGGTATCAGTCACGGCGGAGCCATCCCACCCGCCGATCAGATAGAGCTTGCCCTCAAACGCCACCAAGCCGTAGCCACTGCGCGGGGCGGGCATGCGTGCGGCGGTACTCCACGTATTCTGCGCCGGATCGAAAATCTCCAGCACATCGCTCACGCTCCCATCGGCAAGCTCACCGCCGGGCACATGGATCTTGCCATTCAGCACCGCCCCGTGTACGTGCTGCACGGCAGTCGGCTTGGTGGCTTGGGCCTGCCATGTGTCGCTTTCGGGGCTATATTGCCATACGGCCCCAGTCACACCGGACTCATTGGCTCCGCCTAGTACATACATCATGCCGCCGGTAATGCTTGCGGCGGCGGCGCGTTGCTCGGCTCCGAGCGGCTTGAGCAGCTGCCACTGCGGGCGCGGTGCTGCCTCCACGGGCCCGGGTCCGGAACCACCTTGCGCCACAGTTGGCACGCTCGGCGGCACGGGGGCCACCGGCTGTGAGTTAGATTGGGTAGCGAATACCACCAAGCCAATCGTGACCAGCAGCGCAATCCCAGCCACGGCCAGCCACACTATCGGGCGGTTGCTACGCGGTGGCGCGGATGGGGTGACATGCGCGGCTTCACTTGGCGGGGCGGGGTGGATCGGTGCGGCGGTACGCGGCGAGTCCGGCGCGTCGGCAGTGGGCTGCACTACGACAAGCGTGGCTCCATTGCTCGGCGGGTCGTCATCATCCGCAACTGCTACGGCGGGCTGGGCAATATCCACACTCACGACCCCCGTCCGCACGGCATAGAGCGTCGCTTCGGCCCGCGACGCAACCCCAATCTTGCCAAAGATATTGCGAACATGCACTTTGACCGTATTCACACTAATGCCAAGATCATTCGCTATCTGTTGGTTGGTTGAGCCGTTGGCAACATAAGCCAGTATCTCGCGTTCGCGTTCGCTCAATTGTGGCGTGGTATCAGTCATTGGTTTTCTTCTCTACAACAAGCACTCATAATCAGTGGAGGGTAAACACACTGCCCCCGAAACACGCATTCCTTCTGAGCATATTATACACGACCCACACGCCATGCTAGGCAGGCTAGCGGGTTGATGCTGCTGTGCGGACCTCGATAATCACGATGCCATCTTGCGCGTAGATGGTACGAAAGCGTTGCGGATCGCTGAACAGAGCCGGTGTAAGGGGGGCCGGATTGGCTCCGAGATAGATGTGGGTGATGCCTTGCCGGGCGATCAAGTCATCCAGTTGGGCTTCTTGGCCGGCGGTATACTGCCCCACCAAGCGGCTATCGGCGTGGACTTGAGCCACGTATGCTGGCGCACCATAGGTGTAGATCGCAGGCGGCAAGCTGCTTGATTGCCCAATATAGGGCAAGAGCCAGTAGCCGCCATCGGTGCCCCGATCAAGGTGCGGAAACCAGAGCGTGCTGTTGATCAAGAAGCGGGCCTCGCTCGGCGTGTTTCCTGCGGCCCAATCCAGTGCAGCCCGATCAGCCGGCGTAGCAAAGATCGTTGCGGGATTGACCACCCGCCGCCCTTGCCAGCCGCCCCACACGAGCACACCAAGCAGCAGCACAGCGGTGGCATAGGGCAACATTGGCTGGAAGCGGGGCAGGCGGGTGGGCAGTGTTTCGTAAATCAGCACCACCCCCCCACTGAGGGCCAGTGCAAGCGGGATGAACAGGGTAATCACAATGACCTCATTGGTCATCAGCCAGAAATACGGAACCCATGTGGTATACGGATTCAACAGCGTCAGCCCGCCCCCACCCAGAGCCATAATCCAGCGTCGTGCTAGCACGCCATTGATCAGCAGGATCAAGCCGGCGGCGGGCAGCAGTACCGGCAGCAGCCCCGGATTTGCCAGCAGCACCAGCAGCACCGTCCAGAAGACAATCACGGCTGCCGCCCGCTTACGGCGAGCAACCGCCCACGCCAGCGCAAGTAGCGCCCCCGCCGCCAGCCAACGGGTTAAGCCGGCCCAGAGCAAGCCGGTGTTGAGCTTGTTGTAATCGCCCCCGCCGACGAGTGAGGTGGGCTGAGCTACGGCGGGTGCGAGCCGTTCGAGCAGCAGCACTGCGCCCCACGGGGCCGCGAGCAGCGCAACCCCGAACGCGATCAATAAGGCGGTGCGGGCCCGCTGCCAGATCTGGGTGGCGGGGGTTTCCAGCATCCACAGCACGGTCAGTACACCGAGTAGAGCGAGCGTCATCAGCAGGACGCGGAAGTGGATAATGCTGAGTGCAGCCAGCAGCAGCGCAACAAACCCGCCCATCCGCCGCGTCGGGTGGCGTAGCCATGTGTGCCAACAAATAGCGATGGCGGGCAACATCAGCAAGCCTGTGAGTTGCGTGTAGCGGCCCCAGCTCAGGTAGTAGGCGGGCATGATCGCAAGCACCCCCACCACAATCGCCGCCGCGATGCCCGCCAAAGGCCTGCGCCATAGCAACGTTGCTAGGGCGGCACACGTCAAGCTGTGCAGGGCATTGATGATCTGCCCCGCCCAGAGCATGACATCCGGCAGGGGTAGCTCGGAGACTTGCCACGCCACCGCGAGGAGCGCGTGGTAGCCCCAGTGATAGGGCAAGTTGGTGATCGGCAGGTAAGGTTCCAGATTGTATGGGGCCCGCCCCTGCTCACCCGCGATGCGGATCAACAGCGCGTGATGCACGGAGTCTACCCATGGCGGGAAAGCTAAGCCACTACTCTGCACAAAACGCACCCACAGCGTCCCTGCTAGCACCACACCTAGCCCGATCCAGCCCCACAGTTGGGGCATGGCGGGGCGCGATGGTGGGTGATACCATACACTCATCAGGGCGGCGGCCGTGCAGCCTGCAATCATTGCTAGCCAGAGCACGGCGGGAATACTCACGCCGAGGGGCGTAGTCCACGCGAGGAGCAGCACCGGCCATGCCATACTCAGGGCTAGCCACAGCGCAGGGCGGGCAAATGGCGGTAGCCGCTCGCGGGGGCCGAGCCACCGTTCGAGCAGATAGCCGGGCGCAAACAGCAAGCCTCCCAACAGCACCATAAAGCGACCAAGAGGGCCGCTCAGGGCAAGCACGAGCAGACAGCACACGCCCACAATCAAGAGCCGACGTGGGGTGACGAGGGGCGACAGTGCGACGGGTTGTGCGGCGGGTGTGTCCATGCTAATGTGTAGTATAGCAGGTTTCCGCTTGACATCGGCGTAGCTGTAAGCGTATACTTGTGCTAGAGCAATGCTGGCACGCAACCCTAGTGGATAATGGCTGAACTATGGTCGAAGAACCGCTGTTGCCCACCCCACCGGATGACTTTGACAATGCGTGGAAAGAAGCCCTAGAAATCTTCTTTCCAGAGTTCCTTGCCTTCTTTTTGCCGGAAGCAGCGGCAGTGGTTAATTGGGAGAATGGCTACACTTTTCTCAATACGGAATTGCGCCAGATGTTTCCTGAAAGCGAGATCAAACGCCGCCACGTAGATGCACTGGTACAACTCACACTCAAAACCGGTGATGCCCTACAGGTATTAACCCATGTCGAGGTGCAGAGCCAGAGTGAGGACGGCTTTGAGGAACGCATCGCAGAATACCAGTTTCGGCTACGGGCACGGTACAAACGCAATGTAGCGGTGTTGGTGGTGCTGGGCGATGATCGGCCCAACTGGCGACCGGACACCTATACAACCGAGCTGTGGGGCACGAAAATCACGCTGACCTACCCAGTCGTAAAGCTGCTGGATTACCGTGAGCGCATAGACGAACTGCGCCGCAGCCGTAATCCGTTTGCGGTGATTGTGCGGGCCCACCTTGCCACGCTAGAGACGCGCCACAATGGGCAACAACGCAAGCAGAGCAAGTTCCAAATTGTCCGTGAGCTGTACGAGCGGGGTTACACCAAACAACAAGTGAACCAGTTGTTCTTGTTCATAGATTGGCTGTTGAAGCTCCCCGCCGAACTTGAGCAGCCATTTTGGGATGAATTACATACCTACGAGGAGGAAATCAAAATGCCGTACATTACCAGTGTCGAGCGGCTCGCTATCCAGAAAGGTCTCCAGCAGGGGCGTGAGGAGGGGCGTGAGCAGGGACTGCAGCAGGGGCGCGTGCAAGGCCTGCGCGATGGCATCCAGCTTGCGCTTGACCTCAAGTTCGGCGCAGCGGGCGTAGCCCTCATGCCCGACATCGCCCGCCTGCACGATCCTGAGATCCTCGCGGCGGTGCTGGTTGCGATCAAGCCGGCAACCACACCGGAACAGGTGCGGGTGGTGTACCAGCCCCACCTGCCCCCACCCGCTGAGTAGCCTTGTCGCGTGTCTACGAGGAGGAAATCAAAATGCCGTACATTACCAGTGTCGAGCGGCTCGCTATCCAGAAAGGTCTCCAGCAGGGGCGTGAGCAGGGGCGTGAGCAGGGACTGCAGCAGGGGCGTGAGGAGGGGCGCGTGCAAGGGCGTGAGGAGGGACTAAAGGAAGGGCGCGTGCAAGGCCTGCGCGATGGCATCCAGCTTGCGCTTGACCTCAAGTTCGGCGCGGCGGGCGTAGCCCTCATGCCCGACATCGCCCGCCTGCACGATCCTGAGATCCTAGCGGCGGTGGTGGCTGCCATTAAGCCCGCCACCACCCCAGCGCAGGTGCAGGCTGTCTATTGCTCCCAACTGGCTCTGCCCAACCCAGCTGAGTAGGATTGGCGATACAAGTTGGCACGGTTAGATTGCAGCCGATCCAAATGAAGGTATTATTTGGGGGAGATGTGGACAAGAGATGGGTGTGGGTCTCAGGTGTCTGGGGGTAGGAAGTAGGGGCGTGGTAGCTGCTGTGCCCGGGCCATACGCGACAACAGAGCTTCGTCCTCGCCGCCGACGGGGCGCGGGGCAAATGCCCCGCATTGTACTGTCCCTAGCTTATAGGAGGAACAGCAGCATGATGAGGAGATACACCGGCAGCAGGATTGGCACGGCGTAACGAATGGCGTAGCTGAAGAAGTCCGGCATCGCATAGCCCCACTCTTGAGCAATCGCTTTGACCATAAAGTTGGGCCCATTGCCAATGTAGGTCATTGCCCCCATAAAGACGGCCCCAAGCGAGATTGCGATCAGGTAGCCCGTTGCCACAAAGCTCCCATCAATTGGCACCATCGTATCCGCCCCAGATGCTAGAGCAGGTAAACTCTCGGCAACCGTTAGGAAGGTCAGGTAGGTGGGTGCATTGTCGAGCACTGCCGACAAGCCGCCCGTGATCCAGAAGAACTGCCACGGCTGGGTAATCCCGAGACTCGCGCCGTGCTGTTGCAGCATATGCAGGGCGGGGATCATTGCAATAAAGATGCCGAAGAACAGACACGCTACTTCGATGATCGGTGCGAACGAGAAGTGATTGATTGTGCGCGTTTCCGATTTCATTGGCGAGGTGACGAACGACAAACCTGCCAAGCCAATTAGGATGAACTCGCGCATAAACATGAGCGGTGTGCCATCCCAGCCAAAGCCTTTAAGCAGATCGGGCGTAACGAAGATTACTGCGAGCAGCACCCCGGCTAACCACACAAAGTTGATCCTGCCGCTGATCTTCATTGGGCGATAGGCGAGATCATCCTCACGCAGGTGCTGCGGGGTTTCGTGGCTGTAGGCGATCCGATCCCACACATAGAAGATGGCTAAGACCGAGCCAACCGCTACCATCCACGGCAGGAAGAGGTTCAGCGTCCAGAAGAACGGCACACCACGCAGATAGCCGAGAAACAGCGGGGGGTCGCCAATCGGTAGCAGCACGCCGCCGATGTTGCTGACGACGAAGATGAAAAACACGGGGATATGCGCGGTATGTTTGCGGTGCGAGTTGGAGCGCAGCATCGCTCGGATCAGCAGCATGCTTGCGCCAGTTGTGCCGACTACATTGGCCAGCACCGCTCCAGTTGCGAGGAAGCCAGCATTCACACGCGGCTTGGCGTGCAGGTCGCCATCGAGCAGGATGCCGCCCGTAATCGTGAACAGTGAAAACAGCAACACCAGAAACGCGAAGTATTCTTCCATGCCGATGATGAGTGCATCCCACGCGCCCACACTCACCAACAGCAGGATCACTGGCATAGACCAGAACACGGCAATTGCCAATTTGCTGCTGTTGTGTTCCCACAAATGACTCAGGCGCGAGTGGGTGTAGTTTGAGGCGACGAAAGACATCACCCCAATCGTGAGTAGTAAGCCGATGAAGGGCACAACTGACCACTGCGGCAAAGCCGGTGCGGTCACGCTATGTCCACTGTCTTGAAGTGTCATCAACCAATTCATAAAGCCTCCCTGTCCGTAGCGGACAATTCGGCGCAAAAGAGAAAGCAAGGCTATCTCGTTTAGCCTCGCTTCCTTGCGTCGTTCTTTGCGTTGCTTTAGTCTTAAATGTACAACGCTTTTGCCTATTCATCTGTCATCATGATAATACGTTTCCTGTAATATTGTGTGAATATTCGATTGTTTTGAGCAACAGGGTCTTCATTCTTCGGGCTGTTCAGGCAGCTTGCAAAGTCGCGTCTAATCAAAGGGCCGTTTTATTCTTATCGCAAGGTATGCAAATCAGATCGCTCGCACCCTGCACCAACTGCCCGGTACGTGCACCGATGCTGCGAGATAGGCTGTGCTTACGCAACGGATAAACTGATAAGATGGTATGCCCCTGCGGGTATTCGCGTGAATGTATGTGAACTCTCTTGACAAATCAACGGCATAATTGTACAATCTGTACAAGACCATTTTTACTCTTGACGCATGCAGGGGGTGTACTGTGTCCAAGTTCTCAACGCAACTGCTGGTCTTTCTGTCCACGATAGGGCTACTCATCTTCGCAGATTACGGTATCGGCATCATGCAAGCCAACAGCAGCACGCCACCATCGGGCGACCTCGCGCAGTGGTGGGCATCAACCATTACCCCAACCCCGACGTGGGACGACATCGCATACGAGACTGAACGCGCCGCCACCGATACAGCCTACGCCGCCACCGCGCAAGCAGAACGGACGGCCTACGCTCCTACATGGCAAGCAGAACAGACGGCCTTTGCCACCACCGAGCAAGCAGTAGCGACTGCGACACAGGTGTATTCGGCTACTACTACCGCCCTTGCCCTCACCAAAACTGCGGTTGCCCTCCAGCCAACCCGCAGCCTGCCTGCCGAGCCGCAGACGCTACTGGTGACAACACTGGAAAGCTATCTGCCCGGCTCGTTGCAGTGGCAGATCGGTGTGGCGCGTTCTGGCGATACCATTCAGATCCTCGAACCCGGCACGATCTCCCTGCTTGGGGATCGCCTCACAATCGCTAAAGACCTGACCATCATTGGCCCCGGTAGCGATCAACTGGCGATCAGTGCCAATAACCAAACTCGTGTGCTGGCGGTGTTGCCGGGAGTCAATGCCACCCTGCAAGGCGTGACCCTGCGCGACGGTGCGGGGGTGGGTGATGGCGGGGCGGTGCTCAACCGGGGCAACCTGACCATGCGCGATGTGGTGGTGCGTGATAGCCGCAATCAGTTTTACTGGAATACGCCGGTCTGTGGTGGCGGCATCTACAATGATGGTACGCTCACGCTGATTGACAGCCTCGTCACCAATAACCATGTTGTGACGTGTTTATCGTTAGATTGCTCAGGTCTCGGCGGCGGGCTGTGCAATGTGCTGAATGGCACTTTTACATTGCAGAATAGTACTATTGCGAACAACACAGCACAGTCTATGCGAAAAGAACAAATTTCGTGTTCTCCCGACGCTCAACCCCTGTGCATCGGAAGCTACATCGAGATACCAAGCCTCTACCCAGACATCTTTTCGCAGGATCAGCTGCCAGCCACGGCAACACCGACAGCCACGGCGATACCGCCAGACGCGGCAACACCGACGGCAATCTCAACGGCACCACCCGCACCGCTCAACCTCACGCCTCGCTTGTGGCTGCCGTTCGTGCGTAGCGAGTAGGACTCGCACAGCAAGCGGGCGTGGGTGCGTGCGATGCAGTGCCCACGCCCGTCTGTCCACGAGGTTGAAGAGAAAGAATACTGATGAACACAGGCACCCCTTGCCGGAATACCCCGCCCCAGCTGCGTTGGCTGCTGGGTAGCCTGCTGGCCCTGCTCGTAGCCTTGCTGCTGATCCAGACTGCGGCGGCGTGGAATACGCCGAGCCAGCTACCCGGCACGCAATCCCGCAACGTCGCTGATCCAGTCGTCCTGCTCGATGATCTCGGCTTTGCCCACGCCGTCTGGATGCATGATCTCGGCGGCGATTTCGATCAGCAGACGATCTTCTACATGCGTGGCGAAATGACCCCTGACGGAGCCGCCATTGAGTGGGGCGCGCCGCTCGTCATCTCCGATGATAACGCCATTCTCGCTACTGGGCAGCCGCGCATTGCACGCGGCAGTGATGGCGTGCTGC
Source organism: Chloroflexaceae bacterium (assembly GCA_012031225.1). GTDB lineage: Bacteria > Chloroflexota > Chloroflexia > Chloroflexales > Chloroflexaceae > JAAUTZ01. Next base: position 12,919 of record JAAUTZ010000010.1, on the reverse strand, counting down.
ATGTGTCATACATCATTGCCGGTAATGCCATTATTTATGCTCGCAACGAAACAAATGGGGCTGGTGCGTGGACGTTCGAGACGGTGAATGTGCCGCCGAGTGGGCCCTTCAGCACCGACATCAAGGTGGATGCGGAGAACGTGCCCTATATCCTCTGGACACGCGGCGTAGGCGGCAGTGCGTCGCGGGCGGCCTTTGCCTACCGCGCTGCGGCCAATAGCTGGATCCCCCGCGAAATAGGCCCCAACATCTACCTTGTGCGGCGCGGGCGGATCGCCATTCAAGGCGCAGGCCCCGAAGCCCTGATCCACGCCATGTACGAATACCAGAATGGTGAGAACCAACGCTTCCGGCTTGGCTATACCCGCCTGACCCGCGCTGGTGATCCGGTGTTCTTCGATCTCTCGACCCAGTTTGGCATCGCCGATAAGCCCAGCATCTTCCTTGAACCTGTCACTAATCAGCTTGCCCTCGCCTACGTCAGCAATACCGGCAATGGCTTTAGCTACTGCTTTACGATCAGCCTCACCAATGGCACATCCTTCAATGCTCCCGCCTGTTTCCTGCTCAATAACGACAATCTCAACTACGGGCAAGATCCAGAGATCCACTCGTATGGCGGCATCACCCATATCGTCATGACTCAACGGCGGCGCGCTTCAGGCGGTGGCTTCTCCAACGAATTGATCTTCTATCACCTGTACAATCACGTTACGCCTGCGTTCACCCCCCTTGAACAGATCAGCACCAGTGGCTTGAAAGCCAGTGTACCCGAAATCGGGGCAAGCACACGCGGGCTAGTGGCAGTCTGGGCAATCGGTGGGATCAACGCCATCAACTACAATTTTCAGGGCGTGGCTGCGTTCCCCACCCCTGTCCCGCCGACGGATACGCCCATCCCAACCGAAACGCCTCCGCCTACCGATACGCCCACCCCCACCAATACCGCGACCAATACGCCCACTGCCACCAACACGCCCACCCCTACCCCGACGAGCACGCCTAGCCCTGATCAGTTTGAGCCGGATGACGAATGCCGCCAAGCCCGCACCCTACAACCCGGCAGCACGCAACGGCATACCCTGCACCGCGCAGGCGACCAAGACTGGACCACCTTTGCCGTGATTAGCGGCACGACCTACCTCGTCAATGCTGATGCACCGAGTACATCCCGCGCCGATCTGCAAGCGATCCTGCAAACGGGCTGCGACGAGTCGCCCTTCATTACGGCTGCGCCCGGCTTCACGCCCGATGTGCGCGTAGCCTTTACGGCCAATCTGACTGGCGCAGTCTTTATGCGCCTGAGCAACATGCCCATCCAGCCGCCGGTCTTTGGCGATGATGCTACCTACGATCTCTCGCTGCGTTCGAGTGCCGACAACTTGCCGCCCGGTGCATTGATCGTGGTGGCTGGCCGCGATACCGTCACCGATACGCTCCAAGCCGCCAGCACTGGCACGGCCCAACAGGTGCGGGATGTGTTTGCCGCGCAGGGCTACACCGGCTCGCGCGTGCGCTACCTTGCCCCCGACCCAGCCCAGAGCGGAGCCGATGCCGCCGCCACGCTCACCAATCTCCAGAATGCGATCACCACCTTTGCCCGTGATCTGGTAGATCAGGAACGCCCGCTCTACCTCTACTTGGCAGGCCCCGGCAACAATACCGGCTTCTTCCTTGATCGCTCGCGCAATCAGGTGCTATCGCCGCAGCAGCTCAATACCTACCTCAATACGCTCGAACAGAGCGTACCCGGCGTGCGGATTATCATCATCATAGATGCGCCTGCATCTGCGAGTTTCATCACCGGTTCCCAAAGCACTACCATCCAGAACATCACCGGCAACAATCGCGTGGTGATTACCACCGCGAATGCCAACCAACCGGTGTGGGCTACCCCCGATGGCAACCGCCTGCTGTTCTCGGCCTTCTTCTTGGATGAACTGAGTCGCGGCAGTACCTTGAGCGATGCCTTCCGCGTCAGCCGCGATGCTATCAGCTCCGCTGTCGAGGTGCAAGTGCCCGAACTCCGCAACCAAGATCTAGCCGATGATCTGGGCTTAGGCATTCCCACCACAATCAATTTCCCACCTTTCATCCAGAACTTGTTGCCGCCGCCACCCCTGCGTACCAATACGGGCAATATCGAGACGACGGTACTGGATGATGAGAATGTGGCGCAGGTCTTTGCAATCATCTACCCGCCCTCGTACACCCCCGCTGTGACCACTGGCGGTGTGGTGGATGAGCGTGCGCTGGCACGAATTGAACTGACGGCCCAAGGCAACAATCTCTATCGAGGCGTGTATAATACCTTTGTCGAAGCTGGCGACTACCGTGTTGTGGTTTCGGCGATAGACAATACGGAGCAGATCAGTGAACCGCGTGTGATTACGATCCGGCGGCTCGCTAATATCTATCTCCCCTTGATTATCCGCCAGTAGGGATGCTAGGTATCAGGTGTCAGGTATCAGGTGTTAGGTATCAGGTGTTAGGGGAGTGCAAGGTTTGTGCTGATTCATCTGAAACCTAGCACCTGACACCTGTTGCGCTAGAAATGAGGCGACGTACTAACCATGACCGAACCACGACGAGTTGTAGTGACGGGGGCAACCGGCTTGATCGGCACCCGCCTGTGCCAGATCCTCGCGCAGCGCGGCTACCACGTCACCGTCTTTTCGCGCAATCCGGCCACTGCCGTGCAGCGTGTGCCCGCCGCCCACGATTACATCGCGTGGACTGCCGCGCCCCAGCCTGCGTGGGTGCAGGCCCTCGATGGGGCCTATGGTGTGGTGCATCTGGCGGGGGCTTCGATCTTTGGCAAACGCTGGGATGAAGCCTACAAAACGGAGCTACGCACCAGCCGGATCGAAACGACCAGCGGCTTGGTGCAGGCGATGCAAGGGCTACATCACCCGCCCACCGTCTTTATCAGTGGCTCGGCAGTCGGCTACTACGGCGCACGCGATGATACGCTCCTCGACGAGACGGCAAGCTCGGCCCGCAACGATTTCCTCTCGCAGCTCTGTGTGGAGTGGGAAGCCGCCGCCCAGCCTGCCGCCGATCAGGGTATCCGCACCGTGCTGCTCCGCACGGGCATTGTGCTTGATCCCGATGAGGGCGCACTAGCCCAAATGAAGCTGCCCTTCACGCTCTTTGCGGGCGGCCCAATTCTGCCGGGGACACAATGGATTTCGTGGATCCACCTTGCCGATCAAGTGGGCATTATCCTGCATGCGCTCGAACACGGGCAGGTGCAGGGAGCCGTCAATGCCACTGCACCCGCGCCGCAGCGCAACCGCGACTTTATGGCCACGCTCGGCAAGGTGCTCGGCTCGCCCGCGTGGTTGCCTGTGCCCGATTTCAGCCTGCGCCTGCTGCTGGGCGAGTTTGCCGACGCGCTCGTGACGGGGCAGCGGGTACTTCCACGGCGCATCCATGATGCTGGCTATACCTTCCAGTTCCCTGAGCTAGAGCCAGCTCTGCGCGATCTGCTGAAGCGATAGGCGGTGAGCCGTAGGATGCCACCACACGCTAGCCGCATCCCCATGTACGTAGAGCCTAAGCCCACCCGCACCTCAAGGAATCCTGTTATGCCTATTCCCAACTGTATCCGGCTCCTATGCCTGCTGGGCCTGCTCCTGCTAGCGGGCTGTGCAGGCCTGCCCCCCTTCGCGGTGGCAACCCCCACGCCAGAGCCGCCCCCGACTGCCGCACCCAGCCCGACAGCAATCACCCTGAATGCCTCTGCCAGCCTTGCTGGGGGCGAGATCAGGCTTAACTATCCAGTGGGTTGGCTCACGCGCAGCATCTCGAATACGCTGATCTTTGCCGCCGAGCCGGAGCTGTTCAATGCGCCCAATCCCGGCCCGGGTCTGCTGCTCCAAGTGGATGTGAGCTACCTGCCCCAGCTCGAAAGCTGGTATGGGATCGAGACCGTCAATAGCCTTGATGGGCTGTTTGACTTGAGCCGCAACCAACCAGAGCAGGCGGGCTATATTCTCGGTAGCACCCAGCCGATCTCAGTCAGTGGCGCATCCGGCATCTACGCCGATATGCGGAGCGAAGGAGCCGCCGCCCGCCTCATTGTCGTCCGCAAACCGCCCTATGTGGTGCGCTTTCTGGCGCAGTCGGCAGAGCCAACATGGGCTGAGAACCTTGCCCTGCTCGATGCCATGCTCGCTAGCGTGAGCTTCTTTGAGCCACTGCCCACGCCCACGCCTACGCCGGAGCCAGTTGTGGTGCAGCCGCCCGTGCTCCGCGCCAGTGCCGCAGAAGCAGCCGCACAGGGCTTTGTGCTGCGGGTTGGCGGAGGGGACAACGCGGCGGGGCGGTTTGTGGCGGCACGCGGCATTGCGGCGGGGCCCAACAACCGCATCTACCTCGCCGAGAGCAGTCAGGGGGTGTGGGTCTTCGCAAACGATGGCACGCTGCAAACCGTGTTCGGCAGCGAGGAACTGCTCGATGCGTTCGATGTCGCCGTTGCCACCAATGGTGATGTGTACGTAGCCGATTACGGCAGCAACACGATTGTGCATTTCGATGCTGACGGCACGCTGCTCAACCGTTGGGGCGGAACGGGTGACGCACCGGAACAGTTTGGCGCACTCGCTCCGCAACGCCTTGCCCTCGGCCGCGACGGCACAGTCTATGCCCTTGATACGCGCACTGATAGCATCACCAACACCAGCAGCATTGTGCGCTTCCGGGCGACTGGCGATTTCATCGAACGCATTGCGCTGCCCGCAGGCATTGCCCCCGTTGATCTTGCGCTCGATCCGGTGGGCAATATCTACCTTGCCGATACCGCCGCCAACGGGATCATCAAGGTGAGCGGCAGTGGGCAAGAGATAGCGCGGCTCGGTACCCAGATTGCGGAGAACGGCATCGTTGCGGGGGCGATAGATACAGATCGGCAGGGCTACCTGTATGTCGCAACGTGGGGCGCAGGCTTGCTCAAGCTCTCTGCCGAGAATGTGCTGCTCGCCACAGCCGGCAGCACTGCCGCGAGTGGACAGCAGCCGAATGCGGGCGAATTCAGCCTACCCGTGGGCATTGCGGCGGCTGGGGGCGACGTGGTGTGGGTCAGCGATAATAGCGGCGAGTACAGCGCAGTGACGGCGATGCGCCTGTTCACCTCAGCCCAGTTGCAAGCCACCGCCGATGCCCAAGCGACGGTAGTGGCGGTGCAGGAGATCCAGCCCGGCACACCCGTCCCAGATCGCAGCCTTGTGCGCCAGTGGGCAAATCGGGCTGCGGCCAGCAGTGCCTACGAAGGCTACCCGCCTGAAAATGCCACTGGTGCGCCGAATGTGAGTACCTGCGGCGATAGCCAACGGGCATGGGCCAGTGCCGACCCGAACGGCTTGGAAACGCTGACGGTGCAGTTTGCGAAGCCCGTGTATGCACTCGGTGTGAACATCCACCAGAACTTTAATCCGGGATTTGTCAGCACCGTTGAGCTGCTTGATCGTGCGGGACAGGCGACGATAGTGTATACCGCGCAACCCAAGCTGATTAGCGAGCCATGCCCGTATGTGCTTGAGATTAAGTTTGACCTCTCGGAGGAGCCGATAGACACGGTGCGGATCACGCTCGATCAGCGCACGGGTGCAAACTGGAGCGAGATTGACGCGGTGGAGCTGTTCGGGCTAGAGTAGCTCAGCCCGCGTGCAGCTTGACAGCAGATACCCCAGAGGGGTATAATCAGAGATGGGCGCGGGCTATGGTATCATACCCCGTGATGCTTGTGATTGGTGGTGTGCCCGGCTTCCGCTCTGCGGTGACATCTAGGGCATGCGCCCTGATAGTGTTCAAGAGAGGAGCGTATTACTCATGCATAGGAAAGTCGTCATCATTGGCTCAGGCCCCGCCGGACTTACGGCGGCATTGTACGCGGCGCGGGCCAACCTTGAGCCGCTGATCGTGCGCGGCTTGCAGCCCGGTGGCTTGATTACTACAACGAATGAAGTCGAAAACTATCCCGGCTTTATTGAATCAATTGGTGGCTATGATCTTGCCAATACGATGGAGCAGCAGGCGATCAAGTTCGGCGCAGAGACGCTCGATGCGATCATCACCCACGCTGATCTCTCCGAGCGACCCTTCACGCTAACCACCGACGGCGGCGCGACGGTGCTGGCTGATACGGTGATTATTGCGACGGGTGCATCGCCGCGCAAGCTGAACGTGCCCGGCGAAGACGCGCTCGCCAATCGGGGCGTGTCCTACTGCGCCACCTGCGATGGCTTCTTCTTTCGCGGCAAGCGCGGGGTGGTCGTCGGCGGCGGTGATAGTGCCCTCGAAGAAGGCTTGTTCCTCACCCGCTTTGTCACCGAATTGGTGATTGTGCATCGCCGCGATTCGCTGCGGGCAAGTGCGATTATGCAGGAGCGGGCCTTGACCAACCCGAAGATCCGCTTCGAGTGGGATAGCGTCGTCGAAGAAATTGTTGGCGAGGAGAAAGTCACGGGCATCCGCGTCCGTAATCTCAAGACGGATGCCACCAAGCTCATCGAGACCGACGGGGTGTTCCCATTCATCGGGCATGTGCCCAACTCGCAGCTCTTTGCGGGGCAGCTCGCAACAGATGAAAGCGGCTACCTGATTACCGATCACCGCCGCCGCACCGGTGTGCCGGGCGTGTTTGCCGCAGGCGACGTGGTGGATCACATCTATCGGCAGGCGGTCACTGCCGCAGGTGAAGGCTGCCAAGCCGCAATGGAAGCGACGTGGTTTCTCGCCGAGCAGGAGTTTCTGGCGAAGCAGGCTGAGAGCGTGGCGGCGTAAGTCGTCGCATCATCCCGCTTGGTGAAGGTTCAACCATAACAGGTTCAGCGGTTGACCTAAACAGCAGTAATCTTGCCTTCTGTTACTGAAGCGTAACTGTCAAGATTACACTGAGAGTACGACATTTGCGTCGTACCTCTGTGCTCACACAGGGAGTGCCCAAAGCACTTCCTGTGTTTTTTGTGTGGGCTGGGTGGCACATCCACGCCCTGCGATGCCTCCAGTACACCAACGCAAACCGCCCTGCCAATGGGTGTGGGCAGGGCGGCGGTGGGGGTGCGGTAGGGGGAGCTTGGGGCGGGCGTTACTCGCTCGCGGCTCGCACCACGATGGGCAGGTAGATGTTGAAGCGGGTTGGTTCAGCTTGGGCCGTGCCGACCACAAATTGGCTGACCTGATCGGTGCTGACGATCACCGTCTTGCTCACTGGATCAACCGTTGTGGTGGCGAGGGTCGGCGTAGCCGGAATCTGCACGAACGCGCCGCCCTGCAACACGAATGCCGCTAGCTCGTTCTCGCTCAAGCCGAGCGCGGCGAGTTGGGCATCCGAGTAGCGGAAGCGCAGGCTGTAGTTGCTCTGTAGCGTGAAGTTGGGGATCAGGTTGCCTGCGCTATCCAGTGCCCGTACCGTCAAGACACGCAACGCCGGGCCATTGAATGCCACCAATGGGGTGACTTCGCGGGTCAGCCCCATTCGAGACACTCGCGGCGATCACGGTGGTGTTGGCGGGGGTGATCCCGCTTGCCGCGAAGTTCTCCTCTAGGTTCAAGACGTAGAAGGCAAACTCGATGGACTGAAGCACATTCAGCCCCCAATCAGCTTCTGGGTTTTGGCGCGAGTGGGCATGCTTGATCGCAATCCATTTCCACCATGCTAGCGTATACGTTGAGGGCATAATGTGTGCGTTGATTATAACAGTTTTTTATGAATCTGATGCACGCGGAGGAAAGGCTGCGGGGCTGATGAGCGTGTGCCCTGCCGCCTGTAGCGCGGCGGTGGTGGCAGCGAGGGTATCGCTGCGGATGAGGATGTAGTCGGTGTTGTAGGTGGAGAGGGCGAAGATGCTGATCTGGGCGTGGGCGAGCGGGGTGAGCAGCTGGTGCAGCACGCCCACCAATTCGAGCGCGAGCGGGCCCTGCACCTGCAATGCCCGCCAGCCGATGACGACAGCAAGCGGGGTGGCATCGGGCGGGAGCGGCTGGGTGGGGCAGATCACGGTGAGTTCGGCGGCGGTACGCAACACCGCGTAGAAGCCGCCCGCCTGCACCCACGCCGGATCGGGCGCGGTGGGCGCAAACTGGCACAGCATCAGGTCATCGGGCAGGATGTGCAGGGTGTAGCTCGGCATTAGGCCGGAGCCTTGTATGCGGTGGCGCGGTAGACGTAATCCATATCGCCTAGTATAGCGCACCTTTTGCGCCTGCGCTCGGCACCTCCCCGATGGGCTGCCTTTGGTGTTGCTGTTCTTCGCGTGGCAGCCCGCACCCCACCGGATCGCACCTACGCAGTTCTGCGTGAGGCTTGCACATTGCTTGCTCATAAGGTATAGTGTAAAAGGTATACAGTATTCAGATCCTATATTGGCAAGCTACAATTAGCGTATAGTTCATAGGGGGAAAGATGAGCTGTAAAGCCGATTGGGCCAGCCTGCATGTGGGCTAATATTGCCTCGCGCAACCGTTTATGCAGGTGGTCTATCATGCCAAGATTATCGAGTTTACTGAGATACATTGCCCGTGTGCAATCTGCCCAGAAAGCTGAGTAGGCCCAATGCTGTCATCGAACCAATTCTTCTCGTTGCGTGCCCGCATTCTGCTCCTTATCGTCGTGCTGTTGCTGCTCCTTGTGGTGGTGTTGCTGCTGTTCAGCAATGTGATCATTGCACAGAGCTTCGAGCAAGTTGAGCAGCAAGCCGTCACGGTGCGGGTGGAGCAAGTTGTCAATGCGCTGGACAATAGCCGCAGTGGGCTGTTGGGTCTCGCCCTCGACTACGCGGCGTGGGATGATAGCTATGCGTTTGTGCAAGATGGCAACCCAGAGTATATCGAGCTTAACTTCAGGGATCTGAGTTTCCTCATCGACAACAACGTATCCTATGTCGGCTTTGTCAATCGGGCTGGCGAGGTAGTCTATGCTGTTGCCTACGATCACGTCACCGAAAGCGAAATCGCACCGCCTGCGGCCCTCACCAGCTTTACCGGCGAGTATGCCCAATTGCTGCAACACGAGCATGCCGACGGTGCGCTATCTGGCTTGCTCCTGCTGGATGAGCTGCCGATGCTGATTGCCGCGCACCCGATCCTGCCGAGCATTGAGCAGGGCGAGCCAGCCGGCACGCTGATTATGGGGCGGGCACTGGATGAGACCGAAGTGGCGCGGCTGGCGGAGATTACGCGCCTGCCGTTCACACTGGCCCGCCTTGATGCGCCCGTGCTGGAGCCGTTGAGTACACAGCTCAGCACGGCAATCGCTGCCGCCCAAACGCCCAATCCTGATTCACTCAACCCGCCGATTATCACGGATGCCCTGAATACCCAAACTATCGTAGGGGCAACGATCCTGCCCGATCTGCTCGAGCGGGGCGGGCTGCTGCTCACGCTCGAACTGCCGCGTGAGGTGTTCCTGCTAGCGCAAAACACCACCCGCGACTACACACTGGTATTGCTGGGGGCGGGGCTGTTATTTGGCGTGCTCGTGTGGGTAACCCTTGAGCGGGTTGTCCTGACGCGCCTGCTCCGCCTTGATCGCCAAGTCCAGCAGATTGATGCCGAACATCCCGATGTGCAACTGGATGTGTCTGGGCACGATGAGATTAGCCAGCTTGCGATGGCGATCAATCAGATGCTCAGCCGCCTTACGCTGGCCCAATTGCAGATAATCAATGCCCAACGCTACCGCCAGTTGATCGAGCTGTCGCCGGATGCGATTGTCGTCCATGATGGGCAGCAGATCCGCTACATCAATACAGCTGGGGCGCGGCTGCTGGCGGACAGCGTACCGCCTGCCCTGATCGGGCAGCAGCTTGACCCGCTGCTCAGGGCCGTCAGTGCCAAAGCCGATGGAACCCCTGTGATGACTGATCAGGTGTTCACCCGTGCCGATGGCGCACAGATCGAGCTAGAGCTAGTTGTCCTGCCGTTCCCCGATCACGAACTCGATGCGACCCAAGTGATTATGCGGAACATCACCGAGCGCAAGCAGGTGGAAAAAGAACTCCGCTTGGCAAAGGTTGCCGCCGATGCTGCCAATCGAGCCAAGAGCCAATTCATCTCGACCATGAGCCACGAGCTACGCACCCCGCTCACGGCAATTCTGGGCTATGCCGATCTGCTCAAATCCACCCTGAGCGACGCAGACAACGCAGAAGCCCTTCAGACTCTCAGTCACATCCGCAATGCGGGCACGCATCTACTGGCGATTATCAACGATGTGCTGGACTTGTCGAAGATCGAAGCGGGGCAGATGCAAGTCCATGTTGATCAGGTGCACGTTGATGTACTCTCCTCCAATGTCACCGATGCCGTGCGCCCCCTAGCCGAGCGCAATGGCAACCAGATTGCCGTGCGTGGGGTTGATGCAGTTGGCGTATTGCAGACCGATGAGGTACGCCTGCGCCAAATCCTGCTCAATCTGCTCAGCAATGCCTGCAAATTCACGCACAATGGCACGATCACGCTGGAAGTGACGGCAATCCCCGATGCGGGCCCGGACAACGATCTGGTGCGCTTTGCCGTCCACGATACTGGCATCGGCATTCGCCCCGAAGATCTGGCGCGGCTGTTTCAGGATTTCGTACAGGTGGACTCATCTACCACGCGCAAATATGGCGGCACTGGGCTAGGCTTGGCTCTGAGCCGCCGCCTCGCCCAGTTGATCGGCGGCGAGATCACCTTGACCAGCGAGGTTGGCGTTGGCTCAATCTTTACGCTGACTGTGCCGCGTACCCTCACCGCAGAGCAGCTTAATCTTACCGCCCTTCCCACGCCTAGCCCCGCAATGCTCGCGAATCCGCTCTCGTCGCCGTTGAAGCCGAAGTACGTCGAGAGCCAGATTGTGCTGGTGATAGATGACGATCCGGCGATCCTCGATCTGCTGCCGCGCCTGCTTGCCCAGCCCAATCTGCACTTCGAGACGGCATCCGATGGACGTGAGGGCTTGGAACTGGCAGCCGCCTTGCTCCCCGATCTGATCATCCTTGATGTGCTGCTGCCTGAACTGGATGGCTGGAGTGTGCTGCACGAGCTGAAGCAGAATTCTGAAACACACGATATTCCCGTGCTGATGCTCACCTTCTCGCCGGATGCCCAGCAGGGCTTGGTGTTAGGGGCGGCGGGAATCCTCAACAAGCCGGTAGACATTGAGCGGGTGGCGCACGCCATTGCCGCTGCCCTGCACGGTGCTCCAGCCGCCCACGACCTGCTACTGGTTGAGGATGATCCCGACCTGCGCGGCTACTTCCGGCGCACGCTCGAACGCGACGGCTGGCAGGTGCGTGAGGCTGAGAGTGGTACAGTGGCACTGGCATTGCTGGTACAGCAACTCCCCGCGCTTGCCGTCATTGATCTGATGCTGCCCGGCATAGACGGCATTACCCTGATCGGTGCAATCCGCAGGATGCCCGGCGGCAATACGCTGCCGATTCTGGTGGTGACTGCTAAAGATTTGAGTGTGGAAGAACAAGTGCAGCTGAATGCGTCGGTTGAACAAGTGCTTCGCAAGGGTAGCTTTCACAGCGACGAACTGCTCCGCAATGCCCAAGCACTGGTGCGGTGGCGCACGCCGGTTGCCCCAAAGGAGCAGTAGCCATGTCCCGTGTGTTAGTCGTTGAGGATGATCCAGAGATCCGTGAGCTGGTGACAACCTACCTGATGCAGGCTGATTTCGAGGTGATGACGGCAATTGACGGGATCGAAGCCCTACGCGTGGTGCGGAGTGTTCAGCCGGACGTGATCTTGATGGATATGGGCTTGCCCAAGCTGAATGGCTGGCAGACTACGCAACGCCTACGGTCCCGCCACGATACGGCGAACATCCCCATTATTGCCTTAACTGCCTATGTGCTCGAAAATGAGCGCAAATGGGCAATTGATATTGGCTGCAATGCCTTTGAAGCCAAGCCGATCAACTTTGAAAGCCTGCTCAACAAAATCCGCACCCTGATCGCCAGCCCTTTGGCCCGCTAGCTTACGTCCCCCCCCATCCCACATGTTGCCGCCTGCATTGCAGTGCGGCGCATTTGCCTATCCTCGCTTGGTCATCAATCTTTGTACATTTCGCACAAGAATTTAACACGAAATTTGTTGATTATATCTGCATGATCTGTTACGATATTAACGAGTGGAGCATACAAGAAAAACGCTGTTCGTAGCCATAGAATATACGACACAGCAAACATATTGCTTATATGGATTGGCACACAACGATGTGGCGTAGCATCAAGGAGGAACACATGGAAGCACTATCGAATGCACCGGGGATTTTCATTGGCTTGATTGGTTGGGCGGCGACGGCACTGATTTTGTTGGAAGTGCGCGGCGTGAACTTCTGGCAGCGGCGGTTCTTGATTGTATCGGCATGGATGCTATGGATGGTTCCGGCATTTGATGCGGTGGTGTATCAAGGCTTGCTGCCCGCAGATATGGCTATGCAGTATGGGGCTATGATGACTGGCTTAGTCCTGTTCGTGGTATCGCTGTCAGTGTTTACTCACGGTACCCGGAGCAAATAGGCGCAACCAAGCCGATTTATGTGACCCAATCGCAGAAGCGATGCCGAAACCCACAACCAATGGCGGTTGTGGGTTTTGGCATGTCTACTCATCACGCGGGCGGCGATTGGGCGGGCGATTACTGGGGCGATTGCTAGGGCGGCGCGAGGTGGCCCCGCGTGCCCCTGTGCGGTTGGTGGGGCTACGTGCGCCTTGCGGGGGCTTATTCGAGGGGCGGCGTGAGAATTTGCCGGTGCTACTGCGCCCACCCGCTGGACGTGCGGGGCGTGCGCCGGAGCCTTGATTATCGCGGCTGTCTCGACTCTCCCGGCTGTCCTGATTATCGCGGCGGGGCGGGCGGTCACTGTAGCCACCGCCACTACTACCCCCCTCACGGCTATCGCGGCGGGGCGGGCGGTCACTAT
>JAAUTZ010000153.1 GCA_012031225.1 Chloroflexaceae bacterium | reverse complement strand
GCAAAACCCAATGCACTCTTTTTGACCGTTCCGCGCTCGCTGGCGGTACGGATCGCCGCCGCACTCACGCCGCTCTCAATCTGGATCGTGTAGCTTTGCTGCGCCGGATCAGGGACAAGCGTAGCGATGGTGCGGCTCCCGTGCCCGATCACCCACGCGGGGCGAGCGGGATCAGCCAGCCACATTCTGGGCAGCGGGTTTCGGTGCAGTAGAGGAAGTTATCGGCCCGCCAGCCGGCGGCATTATGTTCGATGCCCCACGCGCTGATCTGCTGCTCCACCTGTGCATAGAGCTGCTGCTGGGCGGCTGTGATCTGGGTGGCAAGCGCACTGCCGCCACCAACAATATTGAGGGCGGCCCATGTGAGCAGGGCCGCCACCGGATTCAGATCGGAGGCGTAGGCATAGCAGCCACAGCGGGCAACCTCAAAGGGAATGCTGCCGCCGCCACAGAAGGCATCGCCGATACGCGGCACATGCCCAAACTGGCGGGCCCCTAGCTCGGCCAGCAGGGCGGCAAGGCTGCGGGCATTGGTGCCGAGCCGCGCATTGATCTGGGCCCATACGTGCGGGTCATTGGGCCCGTCGCAGCGTTCGGCCAGCTCGCAGTAGGTCAGCTGCTCATCATACGACATGCGCGCAAACACACGCTGCTGGAGTTCGTCGCGCTGGTGGCGGGCAAGGCCAGCGCGGAGCTTGGGGCGCGGCGGCGGGGCAGTGGTGGGGGCGGCGGGCGGCTCAAACAGCGCGGCACGTTCGTCGTCAGCAAGATACTGATACAGCACATCCGGCGGGATTGGCTTGGTTTTGCGCTGCCACAGCCCGGCGGCATCCATGCAGAGCAGCTTGAGGAACAGCTCCCGATCTGCGCGGGGGTCATCGCTGGCAGGCAGCAGCAAGCCGAGCAGCGCAGCCCGCACAAGGATCAGCGGCTTGCGCCCCCACCACTTGCCCAATCCAGTCAGGCGTTGTCCTTGATTGGCAGAGCGTTCTTTGTAGCTCTCTTTGGAGAGCTTGGAGATCGGCAACTGGGTGGCAATAAAGGGCGTGAAGGGGGCCGGTGGGGTGGGCACGGCGCAGGCCCTTTCTAGCGGCGGGCGCGGCGGCTAGTCGGCGGCACGGCGATGCTCCACCGAATAGCCGACGGCCCGCTCGCGCAAGCTATTCTCAAAGGCGGCATCATCAGCAAACAAGGAGTCCGGCAAGCTAGGGGGCAACGCCACCGGCGCGGCAATCGGATTCTCGGTGAGGGCGAAGCGCACGGCTTTGCGCCAGCCACGCCCGCGCCCGGTGATGGCGTGGCCAGTGGCGGCGTTGGTCATGGTGTAGAGCCACCAGCGTTCTTCGGCGGCCAGCCCGCTCCAATTCTGAAGCGCGACGGGGATGAGGGCGGGGTCGGCATCTTCAATCGCCCACGCCAACAGCACCAACTCCTTGCCCAGCAAGCGTTCGAGCAGATTGTCGCCCGTGCGCCAGCGGGCGGGGCGCAGGCCGCGCTCACGGAGGCGGCGGTTGAACTCATCGCGGGCGGCATCGGCAATCGCGGCCCATTTGGGGTAGGGCAGCAGCACCCGCGCCTTGTGGTCTTCGCGCCCAAGGGCAAGGTTCAGGTCGCGCACGGCATCGCTCTGCTCCCATTCAAGATGCTCAGAGATCGAGACCCATTGCTTTTTATGGGCGGGAATCCGCACCAAGAAGTGGTGCTGTGATTCCTGCGGATTGAAGCCAAAGCTGGCAATGAGCGGTGCAGTCATGGATCGCGTTTCACCTGTTCTACTTCGCCGGGTTTCAGCGTAGTACGGATTTCAGCCACCCAATCGAGCAGGTGCTGGCCGGTGGCAAAATAGACACATTCCACCGCCAAGGTGACCTGCCCCCCAGCGGGTGAGCTACCGAGCGAGCCGCCGAGCGAGCTACCGAGCAAGCCGCGCAGATGCTCAATCGTTGCCTCGACTTGGGCCGGCGTGAGGTGGAGCTTCGCACTACTGACACATTCGACAAACTGCCCCGCCGCGGTACTGACGGTTGTTTGAATGTCGGAGACGGCTTCGGCGTGCTTCGTGAGCAACGCGAGCTGGGCAAACGTATCGGCCGTAGCCTGTGTCTTGAGCTTGCGCTTGAAGGTCGCTGGGACGAGCCGGTCAACGCTCACCTCATCCGGCTTTGCGGGAACCGGAAAGAAGCGCACTTCCGAACGCACAATGCCCTTCGCGGCTACTGCCGCAACCTGTCGCGTAGCCGGCTCAATCAAGAACGGAGCCGCATAGCTGCCACCGAGTTCACGCGGGTCCGAGCCATCGGTGGTATAGCGGATCGGGGCATCGGGCACGGCGTGCAGTGCGCAACGATACTGGTTGCCATCTTGATAGAAGCGATGCTTCACCTCAATGGTATTGTACCACGTCTTGGCCGCGCCGGTCGGGTTGGTGCCCGACGAATCCACACAGATGAACGATAGCTCCAGCGCGGTGGTCTTAAAGGTTTCCGGCGTGGACACCCGGGCCGAGGCGGAGGTCGCACCTGCGCCGATCTCATAGTGGATCGTATCACCATACATCGGCTGAAGCTCCAGTGTCACCTCGCCCGTCTGGGGATCGCGGTGGCGTTGACGGATCTGGACGCTGGTGGTAGGCGGCGGGAAGGGGCCTTTGTCCAGCAGCGTACCCTGCTCGCGCCAGAAGTCCTGCGCCCGCATCCGGTCGCGCAGGTCGTTGAGGGCGCGGGGGTGGTGCCACGGCCATTCGGGGGTGGTGGCGGCGCGGCGCAGCACCTCGCTCCACGTCATCTCCTGCTGGGTAAAGAGGCGTTGCTCGCACTTCTTACGGAAGGTCTCGCTGGAAATATCCTCAGTGAATTTCTCCTTGTCGAGCAGGGTGGCACGGATTTGGTCTTCGCCGTTGTAGTGGTTATCGGTGAAGTTCATCTGGAAATCGGCGGGGCGCAGCTCGCCACCGCGACTTGGGTAGTAGAGGCTCGTGAAGGTTTCGCGGGCTGTCGAGAGCAGGCGCGTGCGGATGCGGTCGTGCAGATCGCGGGCCGCCCCCGTATTTGGATCAGTGTCGGGGACTTTTTCGGCACGGAAGTTGTCAAGGATGGTCTGGATCGCCTTAAGTTCCGCGGCTATATCCAACAGCTTATCGAGGGTGGCCCGGGTTCCGGTGAGGAACAGCAGGCGGTTTTTATAATCCAGTCGTGCATACCGCTCCGTGACATCCGATGGCAAGCCCCCGGTTGGGGCTGGCTCGACAATCACAAGCAGCACCTTGTCCTGCTCTGGCTGGATCTCGTCGAGGGCGGGCAGGGGCAGCACGCGCTGGTAGCAGTCGCTGCGCTTGGGCGTAAAGATGGTGTTGAGGAAGGTGCGCAGTTCGCGGGCCGATTGTTCGCGCCCGTAGCTGCGAGTGATGTCATTCAGTTCGGCAATCAGGTTCTTCTGATCTTTGAACAGGAACCGTCCTTGGGCATCGGCGTGCAGATACCACGCTCGGCTTCGTAGCGGTTCCAGCACCTCGCGGGGCAGGCGGGCAATCTCGCGGTGCGGCGCACAGAGGTAGTGGATCGTATCCGACAAGTTCAGCCCACGGATAGCATTAGGCACATTCGAAAGCGAGGCAACGAGTAGCAGGCGGGCGGCATCCTGTGCATCGGTGGTGGGGGTGGCCCGTTCGGCATCAATCTGCTCGGCGACGCTGCCGCCCAGCGAGGCGATGTCGTGCGCGATGGCATTGCCCAATTTGGTATTGACTTCGGTGATCTCGGTCAGCGTGTCGCGGTCGTTCAAGTCGAAATCGTGGGCGTGGATCAGGTATTGCTGGGCGGCGCGGACATCCGTCGGATCAAACAGGCGGGCCACGAGCGCACGCATCAGGCGCAGCAAGCCGCGAGTCTGCTGGAAGCCCTCATTCTCGCGGAAGCGGGCGTAGAGATCGCGCAGGGCATAATGGAAGGGATAGGAAGCACAGATCTGGCGGTAGGTCTCATCTGGCTTGGCCGTGGTAATATCCATCTGGCTGGCATCCCGCACAGCGTGTGCGTAGGCGGTGGCAATCGCCTGCACCTCAGGGCTGTCGAGGGCCGGGAGCTGCTCAAAGAGGCGGGTGCGGAGGATGTGATAGATTTCGTCCGTGTTCATGGCCACTGGCTCAAGCTGGAGCGCACTGCGCTTGACTTCCTGCTGCAAGGTATCGAGAGCCTTGACAATCTGCTGGCTCCCACCTTCATAGGTCGCCCGCAGATCGGAAATGACTACGCAGACGTTGGCAAGCTCCTGCTTGCTCACCGCCACAAGCAGATTGGCGAGGGCAGTCGTGGTGACGTTGGCGAGGTCGGAATTGCCAATCGCCCGCGAGCGAGCGTTGTCGAAGTAGGGCGGCAGTTCATCGAGCAGAATCAGGACTGGATCGCCGCGGAGCAGTTCGATCCACGCCGTTTGACCGGGAGCTTGGAGCGGACTGTAGTAGGCGTTGAACTGGTCTTGCTTGCCGAGTTGCTTCGCGAGGGTACCCCAGATACCGAGCGGGGCATCACTCTCGCGCCCATTGAAGGCGATCACACGCACCGCACCGAGCGCACGGGTATCGGGCATATCGGGGATGGTAGCAAGCACCTGCGAGCGCATGGCTGGGTACTGCGCCAGCAAGCCGAGCGCGATCATGGAGTGGGTCTTACCGCCGCCCATCTGCTGCGTCAACACAAACACCCCTTGCTCTGATTGGCTGAGGAAGCGGCGGAAGGCGTGTGTAAACAGGCGCCGCATACCGGCGGTGATGTAGTTCTCCGCGAAGAAGTGGTGCGGGTCAATCTGGGCGGTGATGAAGTTGCTGAGATCGAGTGCGCCACTACTGCGTGTTGCGTGGAAAACAGACGCACGCGGGGTACAGAGTTCGGTCAGGGGTTTCATGGTGGCTCTTTCTTCCTATGATTGGTTGCCCCATAGCATGCACAGACGTGAGCAACATAGGGTACTTTTCCGTATCATACCACGAACAGGGCTGAAAGCGTGTTGTCGGCTGCATCCATATATCATCCCCCTACTCCGCCCCGCGCAGGGCGGCCTCGCTGCCTGCCCGCACCAACCGCACGGCGGCTTCTGCCTGTTGGATGATGGCGGCGATTTCCTGCTCTGGGGTCGGCTCATCGTCGGGGGCTTGCGCCCCTTCGTGTCCTGCGTGCCCTTCGCGTTCTGCCCGCCCCGCACGTGTCAAGGGTTGGGCGGAGTGCAAGTGCAACATAGGACCTGAGTATGTCCCACATCCGACCGCGCCCAC
>JAAUTZ010000152.1 GCA_012031225.1 Chloroflexaceae bacterium | reverse complement strand
CGCAGGGGGTACTTGTGGTGGCGGGGGGACGGGTGGTACTCGTGGTGGCGTGGTGGCGGGTGGCGCGGGGGAATACGCCGCCATGCTGGTGCGTCCGCCGATCCCGGCGAGGGCATCCTCAACGGCAATGGTGCGGCGCGCCTGCATCGCCTCGATCACGTACTGGAACGCGGCACGGCAATCATCGGCGGCATTGTGCAGGTGGTGCTGGGCGTTCGCGGCACGCGGGAGCTTCAGATCGAGGATGCGATTGATGGGCTTGCCTTGCCGAAAGGCGCGGATCCCCACATAGTCGCTGTAGAGCCGCATCAGGCAGACGATGGTCGGCTGGGCACGCGGAAAGGACCCATACCACGCGCATTCGGCATCGAGCACCCGTTGCTCAAACGGCGCATTGTAGGCGGCAAGAATCAGGTGCTCGGTCAGGGGGCGGATGGCGCGGAAGCGATCCCGAAACGTGGGCAACTGGGCTACCATCGCATCCGTGATGCCGTGCACGGCGGTGGCCCGCGGGCTAATGCCGAGGTGCGGCGGTGGGCAGAAGCGTTCGTGGAACTGTTCCTCGCCGCCGCCATCGAGCAGGGCCAGTTCGATGATCCCGCCAGTAAAATCGGCGGTCTCCACATCAATGATGCCGAGCCGGTCGTTGCGCTCCAGCAGGCGGCGCAGCTCGTGCAGGGCCCGCTCACGTTTCGCGGCACGGATGGCGATCCAGTCGGGGCTGCGCTGGGCGACCCACCACTGCTCCGACAAGGGCGCAACGGCGGGAGCGGCCGCGGACTGCTTGCTATTCTTGCTAGCCGAAGAGCGGGCCATGGGTGGTCACTCCGGTCGTGTGGAGGAGGGTGATGAGCGGCCCCGTGCGGGTTGTGCCACTCGGCAACACGAGCTGCACCACGCCGCTGTCCAGCTGTTCTGGCCCAACCGCGACCCATGCGTGTCCGGCGAGGGCCGTGCGGATGGTGGGCGTGAGCATCCGCGCCGTGCGCCGAGTGGCGAAGAGGAAGACGCGCAACGGCGTGACCCCATAGATGCGCTCCCATTTGGCGGGTGACACGGATTGATAGCGGGCGAGGTGGGTCTGGATGCGCGGGCTATCGCGCAGGGCTTCGATGGTTAGGAGCAGCCCCGTGTGGGGGCTGCGCGGCAGCCAGTGGAGCTGGTGCGGCAGGTCGGTGGGGCTGATGCACAGGCGCAGCGTGCAGCCGTGCAGGGGCGGCGGGCGCGTGGCGCGATTGGGGCGCGGCTCGATGATGCAGGTCGGGCGGAGCCACACGGTGACGTGGCCGTGCTGGTGGGCGGCGGCGAGCCACTGGGCGACCGCGTGTCGCCAGCGGCGGGCCCGGGCACTGGTGTGGGAGTCCGGCGGGGTGGGGACGGGGGGCAAGCCGGGGAACCACCGCCGCACGCGGGTCACACCCCCTGCGGTGAGCCAATACTCGGTGCAGGCGCGTTGCCCGCGCTGACTGGTGGGGTGGGCGATGCCAGAGACGCGCTGCTCGAGCAAGCCGGCCCAGACGAGCATGCGCAGATATTTGCGGGTGGTGGTGCGCTGCCACGCGGGAGCGGGGGTGGCATCGCCGCAGTGGGCGAGGGTGTGCAGATCGGGCAAGCCGAGCCGCCCGATGCTGAACAGGGCCCGCATCGCATGGCGGATACGCGGGTGGGCAAGAAGTGTTTGAACATTCATACCGAAAGTATACACCGGATACGTGTGCATGTGAATGAGAGCGATGGTGAACACGTGGCTGACAGATGGAGGCTCAATGGGGTTCAGGCGGAACACACGGCACCGAACACGGGGCAGGGGTCAGCGAACGCAGACCACGAAGAACGCGAAGGAGGTCAGGTGCCGGGTGATAGGTGTGAGGGGGCAGGTCGGGCACGCCGACCACGACGCGCCCGAAAGGGTGAACCCGCCCTCATCTCACCCCCGCGCTCTCCCCGATCAGCATCAGGCAGAACCAGTGCGGACGCAATGCGCGGCACGGCTGTCGCGCAGCAGCATCAGACGGAACCAGTGCGGAACCAGTTGTGGTGGTTCCCATCCCGCGCCCACGGCCCCGCCTTGGCACGGGTGGAACTGGTGCCGCGCCGCGCCCCCACAAC
Organism: Chloroflexaceae bacterium; assembly: GCA_012031225.1. Lineage (GTDB taxonomy): Bacteria > Chloroflexota > Chloroflexia > Chloroflexales > Chloroflexaceae > JAAUTZ01. The sequence continues at coordinate 3,198 of JAAUTZ010000152.1, read as the reverse complement.
GCGCCACCACCGCCCCGCCGTGGGGCGAGCATCTCCCCCAGCCCTTGTGTATACCCGTCCATTGCGCTGCAAACGGAATGGCAGGCGTTCCGTTTGCAGGGGGGTGCATCAGGGGGCAGGGGTCAGGTGCGAGGGGTCAGGGATCAGGGGTCAGGGGGGAACGCACCCACTGTCCCGCTCGCCCGCTTGCCACCTAGCACCCGCCACCTGAACCCCCCTTCGTGTTCTTCGTGCCCTTCGCGTTCTTCGTGGTCTGCGTTCCTGACCCCTACCACCTGACCCCTGAAACCTTGCCCCACCCCCGCCCCACACGCGGCTACCGTCTGTGCTACACTATGGGTAGATGAATGGAGCCGATTGGAAAGAGAGGAAGTGATGGAGCCGGTTACGCTTACCGTATTTTTTAGCTACCTTGCCACGCTCGTCGCTGGGGGCGCACTAGGGCGGATTGGTGAAGGTATCACTGAAGAGGTGGTGAAACTGCTTAGCACGCTCACGGACACAACCCCCCGTGCCCAGAATCAGCTCGAGACCTTTATTGATGAGCCTGACGATGAACGCAATCGGGAGCGGTTGGCGCAGAGCGTTGCGCCGCTCCTTGCTGCAAATACTGCCGCGCTGAACCAGCTTACTGAGCTGATGGACAAGGTAAAGGAGACGTACTCGGTACGCGGCGAGGCACGTGTCGAGGGCGACAACTACGGGCAGGTGATCGGGGTGAATACGGGCACCATCACCCAGACCATCAACAACCATCCGCCGCCGCCTGATCCGCAGGCACAACGGCAGCAGCAAGCACTGCGCGATTACCTGCGGACGGTGCGGAGTGCCTGCCAGACGCTGCAACTCGGCCAGCTTGATGAGGCAGAGGCAGGTGCCCGTGAGTCATTGCGCCTCGATCACGTCTACGTCCGCCTGCACACCCAGACGACTCGTCCAGACAAGGCTGATTCCTCTGGCAGTCCCCAGACAAGCCTCGAAGAACTAAAACGTCGCCTCGAAGGTTCTCATACGCCTACCACTGTCACTGTGCTGGAAGCACTGAGCCAATCCCACCAATCCCACCCTGCACGCATGATGTTGCTGGGGGGACCCGGTAGCGGCAAAAGCACGCTTGTCACCTACTTCAGCCTGTGTTTGGTGGGGGCGACACTGTGCCACGATCATGGCGATACGACCCAACCCGCAGGCGGGTGGCTGGCGGCCATTCCCGATTGGCAGCACGGGCATCTGATCCCGCTCCGTATTATCCTGCGCCACTTCGCCGACTCTGATGCCATGCACAAGGCACCAGAGGGCAGCGTTACCCTATTGCACACATATTTGCTGGAGCATATCCAACAGCAGTTGCCCACGGCTCCCGCTGTGGTTGCAGCCCTGACCGATGCGATGGCCACCGGACAGGTGATGTTCTTGTTTGATGGGTTGGATGAAGTGGTCGGCGAGCCGCGCCTGACGCGGGTGGCAGAGACCATCCGTGCGGTGGCAGCCTCCACCACCTGCCCGATCCTCGTCACCTGCCGCATACTCGATTATCAAGCCAGCCCAGTCCGCCAACTCCCCGACTTTCGGGTCGAAACTCTTGCACCCTTGAACCGCCCACAAATCCATCAGTTTGTTGATGCGTGGTATGCCGAGTTAGCCCGCACCCGCCGTGAAATGAAAGGCACTGTGGCGAGCCTGCACACGCTCATTGACACCCGTACTGAACTCCGTGACCTTGCCCAGTCGCCGTTGCTGCTGACGATGATGGCGATTGTGCATGCCGGCAAAGGGACGCTGCCCGATGCCAGTGCGCTGCTCTACTACGAGTGCGCTGATCTGCTGCTACGCCGCTGGCGACACGAACCGGGTAGTCCCGATCTGGTAACGCAACTGGGGCTGAACCCCAGTTCGTTCAGTGAGAAAGACCTGCTGGGCATGATGGCACGGCTTGGTTTTGTGGCGCACACACAGGTGGCAGCAGATGATCTGGCCCGGACGACGGATCTGCCGGGCAGCACGGTGTTTCAGGAGCTGCAACGCCTCTTCGCACCCCATGCTGCCAATGATGACCAACGCCGCGATCAGCTCGCCAGTACGATGCTGCATGCCATCGCAACGCGCAATGGCTTACTGCTGAAATACAAGAGCGACGACGGGGAACGGTATGCGTTTCCGCACCGCAGCTTCCAAGAGTTCTTGGCGGGCTATCACCTCAAAAGCCGCCCAAACACAGCGAAAGAGTGCCTCAACTACACCGCCGCAATCCACTGGCACGAAGTGCTGCGCCTGATGGTTGGGTATCAGGTGCTGCATGATGGGGAGTTGGAGCGTCCCTTTGATTTGAGTTGCAAACTGCTTGGGCGCAGTCCGCTGGAGCAGATATTGGCAGGCGAGTTGCTGGGCATCCTCGGCTATGAGCGGGCGGAGCGCACTGGCTTGGAGCCAACTGCCGTGTGGCAACAGGCACGAGAGCGGCTCTGCACGATCATTGAGCAAGGCCGCGCACCAGCCACGCCGCAGCCGCTGCGGATTCGGGCCGCCCGCACACTCGCCACGCTGGGCGACCCACGCTATCCCACCACCCCCGCGCAGTGGCAGGCGGAGCTAGCGCAGCGCAGCACCACCTTCGGGCAGCCCACCGGCTACTTCTGCTCCATTCCCGCTGGAACCTACGCCGTGGGCGGGTGGGGCAAGGGTATGTACGGGAACCCCGACCACCCCGCCGTGCCGCACGCGCTACCGGAGTACTGGATCGCCCGCCACCCGATCACAAACACGCAGTTCCGCCCGTTTGTGGCAGGTGACGGCTACACGAACAAGTCCTACTGGACCCCCAACGGCTGGGAGTGGCGCACCAGCGAAGAGCGCACCGCGCCGCACTACTGGGATGAGACGCGCTTCAATCAGCCTAACCAGCCCGTGGTGGGGGTGAGTTGGTACGAAGCGATGGCGTATGCGGCATGGCTGACGGGGCAGCTTGCAGAGGCACTGCCAGCGGGCTATGAGCTTCGCCTGCCGACGGAAGCGGAGTGGGAGGTTGCCGCCGCCTACGATGGGCGGGGCAACCGCCGGATGTACCCGTGGGGCGACACGCCCGAACCGGATGCCGACCACGCAATCTTTACGGATGCCCAAGGCAACCGGCTTGGTGCGGCGGCCCCGGTGGGGGTGTGCGCGGCAGGGAGCGGCGGCGTGCGGGGCGGGAGACATGGC
>JAAUTZ010000055.1 GCA_012031225.1 Chloroflexaceae bacterium | reverse complement strand
GCAGGGTCTGAGCAATGCCGGTCGGCGCAAACTTGAAGGCGACTTGTTGCAGTCCAGATGCCGAGATAGGTACCGAGTAAGAGCCGCGTAGGGCGATCCCGCCCCCCAAGCCCGCCGCGCCGGTGCGAGCCACGCCCGCCAATTCGGAAGAAGCCCTTGCAAGCCTGCTTGCCGCCAAGCAACGTGCCCGCCGCCGCAAGGAGCCGTCGGAGTAGGGGCGGTGGCCGCAGGCCCCGCAGGGCTTGCGCGGCATGCGTAATCGTGCTATAAAGCAAGAGAGTGTGTGAGACGAAACAGATTGAAACCAATCAGCCCTAGTCTGGAAAGAATAACAGGAATGCGTATTATCATTGCAGGAGCAGGCCCCGCCGGAATGGTTGTTGCCACCCAACTGTCGCGGCAAGGGCATGAGATCGTGGTATTGGAGAAGCGGCACGTTCCCGGCGGCAAGGTGTCGGCGTGGAAAGATGCCGATGGCGATTGGGTTGAAAGTGGCTTGCACGTCTTTTTCGGGGCATACCATAATCTGCTCAAGTTTCTCGATCAAAATGACCTCAACGATACGTTTGATTGGCGCACGGCTGAGATGATTTTCGCCTCGCCCGAATACGGGCTAGCCCCGATCAAATTTGTGCCCGGCTTGCCGGCTCCACTCAATGGGCTAGCAGGTGTGGCGACAAGCAAGCTGCTCCCGCTCAAAGATAAGCTGCGCGTTGGGGTGGGCTTGATGCAGCCAATCTTCGGCGACCAAGCCTACATTGATCGGCAGGACAACGAAAGCTACGCCTCGTGGCATTTGCGGCACGGCATGGGCGAGCGGGCGTTGCGCGATGTGATGGACACCATGGCCCTCGCCCTGAACTTCGCCCGCACCGAAGATGTGTCGGCCAAGCTGATGCTCACCGCGCTGATGCGGTTTGCCCAAGAGACCGACGCATCCAAAATGGCTCTTGTCAAAGGCTCGCCGCACACTCGTATCTGGGAGCCACTGATCGCTAAGCTGGAGGCACGCGGCGGTACGTTGGAGCTAAACCGCAAAGTGGTGGATATTCTCTATGAGCCGCTCACCAACAACGTGGATGGCTTTGTGCTTGATGATGGCAGCATTGTGCGGGGCGATGTGTACATCTCGGCGATGCCCGTGCATAGCCTGCGCAAGGTACTCCCGGATGCCCTGCGCGAGATGGAATACTTCGCAGACCTGCGCCACCTCAAAGGTCGCCCGGTGATTACCTTGCAGTTCTTCTTTGACCGCCAAGTGACGGGCGTGAACCACCTGCTGTTTAGCTCGCACACCGATATTAGCGTGTATGCGGATATGGCCAATGTCGCTCCTGATTACAGCACGGGCGGGCCAAGCATCGTGCAGTTTGTGGTTGCGCCCGCCGACAAGCTGATCAATCTGGATGATGAAGCGATTGTCCAGCATGTTATGGCTGATTTTGTGCGCCTGCATCCGGTTGCCTCCGAAGCCAAGCTGGTCAAGTACACCATTGTGCGGATCCCCAATTCGGTCTACCAAGCGCGGCCCAGTGTAGATCAGTATCGCCCCGATCAGGCCACGCCCGTGCCCAACTTCTTCCTCGCAGGCGATTACACCCAGCAGGAGTTCCTCGCCTCGATTGAAGGCGCGGTGCGGAGCGGCTTACGCTGCGTCAATCGGGTTGAACGCTATGTGCAGCACGTTCAGCACGCTGGTGCCGTCTGTGCGCCGGCGTTGAGCTAACGCTGTGGCACTTGACTTGAACAGCGTCCTTGCGGATCGCTACCGCATCGGCTATGTGCTGGAAGACCAGCCCGGCTGCCTGATCTACCGCGCCTATCGTGCGGGCGATCAGGTGCAGCCGGATAGTGCCGAGCCGCCGCTCCTGATCGCCGCCTGCGAGCAACCCGATCCGGCGACACAGCAGCACACGCTCCAGATTGCCGCCGCGCTGCAAGCGGTGCAATTGCCTGTGCTGCTCCCGCTCCTCGATACCTTCAGCGAGGGACAGACGGTGTATATGGTGGTGGCTGATCTAGGTGGCACCGCCCTGCATACGACGGCCCGGGAGCAGTTGCCCGGCTTGGGCGGCGAGCTTGATGCAGGCATGCAGCGCATCGAAGCCTTGCTGCACCTGTTTGGGCAGCTGCATAGCCAGCCCACCCCATTGCTCGTGGGCGAGTTGCACAGCTCGGATATATGGCTTGGGTCCGATCAGCAGCCGCGCCTTGCGCCCTTCGCCCTGATCCGCCCGCTCGCCACCACAGACACGCCCTATCGCGCCCCAGAGCTAGACCAACCCGACCCCAACCCGACCCGTGCCAGCGATATGTATGCGCTTGGCGGGGTGCTGTACTACCTGCTCACGGGCTGGCAGCCGCTCACTGCGGCCCAGCGAGAGGCAGGCATGCAGGTCAATCCGCCGAGCAGCCTCAATCCGCTCCTGCCGCCCTTGTATGACCGCGTGCTGGAACGTGCGCTGTCCATGTCGCCCCACACGCGCTACAACAGCCCCAGCGAGGTGCTGCGGGCATTGCAGATTGTGGGCCTACTTGGGCAAGCCGGGCAAAGCGAAGCCCCAGCTAGCCCAGCCGCACAGGGTCCGCTGCCCGCCTTTGTGCCGCTCACAGATACCGCACCGGCCCCGGACACGATCCGCATGGCGGCAACTCCCGCACCGGATGCCCCAAGCAGCGCATCACCCGCACATCTGGGATCGCCTCCGCCCGCCGCGTATACGCCGCCTGTTGCGCCTGTACCCGCCCGCCGCGATGCCGCCGCGCCCGCCGCCAACAACACCTGCCTCGTGCTAACCAGTGTTGTCCTGTTTGTGCTGTTGCTGCTGCTGTGTAGTCTGTTCGCGTTCCTGTTCTTCGGTCCCGGCTTGCAACTGCTCCGCTTCTAGCGCAGCTTGCTCAGCTACATCCCCGAACCCCTTGTAGCGCAGCAGCACAAAGAAATGCCGCCCGGCGGCTTCCCAATAGCTGGCGGCAGCATGCAGGATGGTGAGTGAAGCCCGCCAAGCGTCTTCGTCACGCGCCCTAAATTGATCGCAGTCGTCATAGACCAGCACATAGCCGGATGCTGGGAGCCATTCCAGATCGGTAAGGCACTCTTCGAGCGCATCCCAATTCATACCAAAATAATCGGGAAACTGGAACGCCCGCGCCATTGCCGCCAAAAAATCGGCTTTGGTGTGCAGCTCAGCCCCATCCACATGGGCAACATAGATGTTCTCGGCGGCGGCCTGTGCGCGTAGCTCTTCCAATCTGAGGGTATATCTAGGGACGTATACCCCCGATTCGTAACCGCTATAGAAAAGTTCTTCGATATGGTTCATGGGTTCATCGGTATGTTCTTGCACGGCCCTATCCGCTACTTACTCGACAATGCGCCGAAAACTGGCGTAGTGATCGTCCGTGTAGTATAGCTCGTTGGCACTGCCCCCAACGATGCGGCGTGCCCCACGATTCGATGCGCCGGGCGTGCGGACGGTATATTCGCGGTAGTAGCCCGCCGGCTGGAGCGGTAGCAGGCGTTCCCGATTCTGGAAGATCGTGCCATCTTTGCTGTAGGGAAACGGCCCCCCGCGTGCAATCAGGCGCATCGTCTCACGCGCTTCGGGCGGCAGCTCGGCGGCGGCAATCGTAGGGATGCCGTCAATCTGGGCTGGGATCGGGGCGGGTGCAGCCGGTGCGGGGGGCGGGTCTGCGGGGCGGCTGGCAGCGGTACGGTTGGGGGCGGCTAACACGGGTAGCAGAGCTACCTGTGCTTCGGGCGGGCTGAGGGCGGCGTGCGCGGTCCAGCCTTCCTGCCCAGCGCTGGTGCGGAGCAGATACCAACCCCCATCTTCCCATCGCCCTAGCACCGCCACCTCTTGCCCCAACGCGATCTGCCCGATGATCGGGGCTTCACCCGATGGGGCCTCGCGCAGATTGCCGCCATTGCCCACTGCGATCAGGATCGCTTGCGGTGGCAGGCACACCTCCGCTTGGTAGATCGAGGGGATCGTGAGGGCATAGGTTGGGTCAAGGTTTGTACCGTTGACCTGCCCGCTCAAGCGTATCGCAAGCGGTTGGGTGCAATCGAGGGCGACGGCATCGGCGTGGCGTGTCGCCCGCACGGTGATGCTCCCATCGGCCACCTGCACGGTGCGTGCATCCGCGGCCAGCCATGCCGTCGGCTGATCGGCGGCGAGCAGTTCAAGCTGCAACTGGGTGCCATCGGGGATAGCCTCGGCCTGCGCCACAATGCTGAGGGTGGTTGGATTGACCAGATCCGCTTTGGTAATCGTGAGGCGAGGATCGTTCAAATCGAGCACATCTGGCCCGTTCGCAGCACTGCCTATGCTGACTGAGGGCGGCCCACCGCCCCCAGAACTCGCTGGCGGTGGAGCTAGTGCCGCACAGCCCGCACTAGCGAGCGTGCCCACAAGTAGCACGAACAACATAAGCACTGTGCGCCAATGATGAGTCTGTGTGTGTGGTGTGTGTGATGTGTGCGGTGTGTACACGGAATGAAAGCGTCCTTTCTGGATATGGCGATTGGCTACTTCAAACGCTCATTGGCTAGCTTGCTACACGCGGAATGCGAGCCATCAGCATTGAGGTAACTTCATAATTGATTGTGCCAAGCCAGCCTGCTACCTCTTCGGCACTGATCTGTTTCAGTGTGCCGGTGTGGGGATCGTATTGACTGCCGATCAGCACCACCGGATCGCCACAGCGCAACGGCTGTGGGCTGACAACATCGGTTGCATCTACAATGACGTAATCCATACACACGCGCCCGACAATCGGCGCACGCTGCCCACATAGCAGCACCTCGCGCCATGCCGCTGTGCGCCGTAGCCCATCGGCATAGCCGAGCGGCAGCGTCACGAGCAATGATGGGCGTGATGCCACCCACGTACAGCCATATGACGCAGGCGTGCCCGCCGCAACTAGCTTGACTTGGGCGATCTCGCTAGCGAGCGTGAGTACCGGCTGAAAGTCGGGCGGGAGCGGCGTATCGCTCGAAGGGTGCAAGCCGTAGCAAGCAATGCCGGGCCGCACCAGATCGAAGCGAGCGGCGGGCAGGCGCAGCGTGGCGGCACTATTCGCGGCGTGGATGACGGGAGGGCGCACACCCGCCGCCGTGATTGCCGCCAGCACCCGTGCGAAGCGGGCGAGCTGGGTGTGGGCATAGCTCAGGTCGGCTTCGTCGGCGGTGGCAAAGTGCGTAAACAGCCCCTCGACGTGCAGCGTGGGGAGGGCGTGCAGGGCGCGGATAAACGCCACCACATCGGCTGTGAGCTGGACCGGATCAGCGTGATACAGCCCCAAGCGGCTCATGCCGGTATCCACATTGATATGCACTGGCACGCGCCAATCGTGATTGCTGGCGGCGCGGGCAAGGGCGTGGGCTAGCTCCAGATCATACACGGCACACGTCAGGCGCAGGGCTACCGCCTCGGCCGCTTGCCACGCCGGTACATAGCCGAGGATCATAATCGGCGCAGTGATGCCCGCCTCGCGCAGGGTGTGGGCTTCACCCAGCGTGGCCACGGCCAGCCGCGTTGCGCCGTGCTCAAGGAAGGTGCGGGCCAGCAGGGGGGCATCGTGCCCATACGCATTGGCCTTCACCACCGCCATCGCAGGCACGCCCGCAATCTGGCGCAGGCGGCGCATGTTGTGCGCGGCGGCCCGTAGGTCAAGCTCGATCCATGTGGGGCGGGTGTTGGGCACGGCTGCTCCTTGCGGCTCAGGTGTCAGGTGTTAGGTGTTAGGTGTGGTTTGCCTCATCTGGATCACCTACGACCTACTTCTTCGGCAGGCTCGCAGCGACATCATTGGCGAAGTGGCACGCGGCCCAGTGCCCCGGCACCTTCTCCTCCAGTGGCGGCTCGACAGTGCGGCAGATCTCCTGTGCCATCCAGCAGCGCGGGTGGAAGCGGCAGCCCGCAGGCGGATTGAGCGGGCTAGGCACATCGCCTTCAAGGATGATGCGCTGGCGGCGGATCTTCGGATTGGCCACCGGAATGGCCGAGATCAACGCCTTCGAGTAGGGGTGGCGCGAGACACTGAACAGCTGCTTGCGATCCGCTAGCTCAACAATCTTGCCCAGATACATCACCGCCACCCGATCACTGATATGTTCCACCACGCTCAAGTTGTGCGCCACAAACAGGTACGTCAGCCCGAACTCCTGCTGCAATTCGCGCATCAGGTTCAGCACCTGCGACTGCACACTCACGTCTAGGGCGGAGACGGGTTCATCGGCGATAATCAGCTTCGGTTCCATCACGAGGGCCCGCGCAATGCCGATGCGCTGGCGTTGCCCGCCCGAAAACTGGTGCGGGAACCGTTGCATACTGGAAGGGTGCAACCCTACCCGCAGCAATGCTTCGCGCACCTTGTCTTCGCGCTCCTGCCTGCTGCCGATGCCGTGAATAAGCAGCCCCTCAGCGATGCTCTCGCCCACCGGAATACGCGGATCAAGCGAGGAGTACGGGTCTTGAAAGATGATCTGCATATCCCGCCGCAAGCCCTTGAGCTGCCCGCTCGGTAGCTTGAGGATGTCCCGCTGTTCAAACCAGACCTCGCCCGCCGTCGCTTTTTCGAGGCGCAGCAGCGTGCGCCCGACGGTGGTTTTGCCGCAGCCGCTCTCGCCCACCAAGCCGAGCGTTTCGCCGCGCTGCATCGCAAAGCTCACCCCATCTACGGCTTTGACGTGGGCCACGGTGCGCCGCAGTAGCCCGCCCTTGACGGGGAAGTGCTTCTTCAGGTCGCGCACATCAAGGATCATCTCCGGCGGCACACTGGCGGGCGTAGCAATCGGCGCAACGTCGGGTTGCGCGGGGGCAACACTCGCGGGCATCAGTTCAACATTGCTCATGCGCTGGCTCCTGTTTCTAGCGCGACACTCGTTGCGGTTGGCACGGCGGGGGCGGTGGGTTCATCGGCGTAGAGCCAGCAGCGCACCTCGCGCCGATCACCGAGCTGGATCAGCGGCGGGGCCTGCTCGCACTGCTCGAAGCGGTGGTCGCACCGATCCGCAAAGCGGCAGCCCGGCGGCGGGTTGATGAGGCTGGGCACTACGCCGCGGATCACCTGTAGCTCCTCGCGCACCTCGCCAAGCTGCGGCATCGAGCCGAGCAAGCCTTGCGTGTAGGGGTGCTTGGGCGACTCAAACAGGCTGTACACATCGGCATACTCCACAATCTGGCCCGCATACATCACCGCCACGCGGTCGGCCATCTCGGCCACCACGCCCATATCATGGGTAATCAAGATGATCGAGGTATCTATGCCCGTCCGCAAGGCCCGCATCAAGTCGAGGATCTGGGCTTGGATTGTCACATCCAGTGCGGTGGTTGGCTCATCGGCAATCAGTAGCTCTGGGTTGCACGCCAACGCCATTGCAATCATCACGCGCTGGCACTGCCCGCCGGAGAGTTCGTGCGGGTATTGGCGGGCGCGGCGGGCAGGATCAGGTAGCCCGACTTGTTCGAGCAGGCGGATCGCCTGTTCGTGGGCTTCGCTGTCGTTCAGGTTGCGGTGGATTTTGAGCGACTCGGCAATCTGATCGCCCGCCTTAAAGACCGGATTGAGGTAGGTCGTGGGCTGCTGAAAAACCATCGCAATGCGATTGCCGCGTATGCCGCGCATCTCCTCGTCATCCAGCTTGATCAGGTCTATGCCATCGAAGAGGATTTCGCCCGCGACGATCTTACCGGGGTCTTCGATCAGGCGCATAATCGAGAGCGAGGTCACGCTTTTGCCGCTGCCGCTCTCACCCACAATGCCCAGCGTCTCGCCGCGCCGCAACTCGAGGTCAACCCCGTCTACGGCTTGCACGGCCCCACGCTCGGTAAAGAAGTGCGTCTTTAAGCCCCGCACCTGCAAGAACACCTCACGCGGCGGCGCAGGCGGGGTAGGCGCAGGCTCTGGCTGGTGCGCGGGGGTCAGGCTAGGGGGGGGAGTAGGTTTGATCAACGCAGTATCCTTCTACAGCTTCATGCGCGGGTCGAGCGCATCACGCAGCCCATCGCCCATGTAGTTGATTGCCAATGAGGTAAACAGGATCGGCAAGCCCGCCACGACAGTCATCCACGGGTGCTGGAACATGTAGCTCTGGGCAAACGCAAGCATATTGCCCCACGTCGGGATTGGGTCTTGGATGCCGAAGCCGAGAAAGCTCAAGGATGACTCTAGCACAAGGATGCCGTTTAAGCCGAGTGTGAAATCTACGATGATCGGCGGGAAGGCATTCGGAAAGATGTGGCGCGTCATCACCCGCGTGTGCGAGCCACCCAGTGCCCGTGAGGATTCGATGTAGGGCTGCTCCCGCACGGATAGCACCATGCCCCGCATCAGCCGGGCCGTGCCTGTCCAGAATAGGAGTGCGATCACGACTGTCACAAGGACAATCACCTGTGCCTCACGTTCGCGGGTGACGGCGGTGATCCACATGACGAAGCTGAGGATGAAGCCCGGAATGGGGATCAGGTTTTCGTTTTCGAGCAGAACTGTGACAAGAATAAGCAGGATGATGAAGAGTGGGAAAGTTGCCACAAATTCGAGCGTGCGGGTGATCAGCATATCTACCCAGCCCCCGAAGTAGCCCGCCAGCACGCCCAGCACTAAGCCGATGATGGTGGCAAAGAGGGTGGATACCAGCGCAACCGTGAGCGAGATGCGCCCAGCATAGAGCAGGCGGGTGAAGTAATCGCGCCCCAGATGATCGGTGCCGAGCCAGTGCATCTGGCCCGTCTCTGAATTGGGCGTGAAGGGTAGCACGAAGCGGTTGTTCAGGTCAATCGTGTCGCGTCCGAAGGGGGTGATGAAGGGCGCAAGGAACGAGGCGGTGAAGATCATCACCAGCACCACCGCGCTAATCATCGCCATGCGGTGGCGCATAAAGCGGCGTAGCACGGTAGCCCATTGGCTCTCGGCTTGGATGTTGGTCTCTTCAAGCGGTAGGCTTGCGGAGGGAAGGGTGGTTGCCATGGGTCTGCCTCCTTATGAGAGCCGGATGCGGGGGTCCGCAACGGTATAAAGAATATCCGAGATCAGGTAGCCCACCAGTTGCAGCACCAGCGTGACATACAGCAACGCCAGTGCGACGGTGTAGTCGCTGCGGTTGAGGGCATCTACAAGCAGCCGCCCCAAGCCGGGCCAGTTGAACACGCTTTCGGTGATTGCCGCACCCGCTACGAGTGCGGGCAGAATGCCGGCCACGAGCGTGATGAACGGGATCAGGGCGTTGCGGAAGGCGTGCTTGAGGATGACTAGCCGCTCCTTCACGCCTTTGGCACGGGCCGTGCGGACGTAATCTTGGCGCAGCACTTCGAGCATACTCGAACGGATAAAGCGGCTCCACGCGGCCACACTCACGAAGGTCAGCACAAGGCAGGGCAGAATGAAGTGCAACACCCGATCCAGAAATGATCCGGCTTGCACCGTGAGTTCAAACAAGCCAAAGAAGGGGATGATGTAATCGCGGTTGGCAGTTGCGCCACCGGGCGGCAGGTAGGGTAAGCCGGCATTTTTGGCAAGCACCGCAAACACAAGGATTAGCATCAAGCCGAAGAAGAACGTTGGCAGTGATGTGCCGATGAACGATACTGTTGTTGCGGCGGTATCGAAGGGCGAATATTGGCGCACGGCTGAGTAGACCCCTAATGGAATTGCAATCATCAAGGTAATTAGGGTGGAGATGCCCATCAGGGCGATGGTGTAGGGCAGGCGGCTCCAGATCAGGGTGCTGATCGGGCGATCCCGCAGGATCACCTGCGATAGCCCAAAGTCGCCAAACAGGATGCCATTGCTGCTGCGCCGCCCCTCTAGGTCAGCCAGCGTGACGGGCGTGGCGCAGATCTCCGCAAACTCGACGCGCCCATCGGGGTAGCGCAGGCGCACGGTTTGGGTGGTGGCACAGCCGACTTGCAAATCGGCGAAGAAGACTTGATCGCCGATTGTGATTGGCTCTTTGGGAAAGCCGATAAACCAGCGCGTGAAGCGCACGGGCATATACAGGTCGAGTTCAAAGCGGGCTTTGATGCGGGCAATATCGGCTTCGGTGATCCTGTTCGCTCCCCCCTGCTGTTGCTGTTGCAAGCCGAGCAGGGGCCCGCCGGGCGCAATGTAGAGCAAGCCGTAGGAGACCATTGAGGCAAGCACAATCACGATAAACATCTGAAACAGGCGACGAATGAGAAAGTTGGTCATTGGGCGCGTTCCATTCCAAGTCGTTTAGATGCGGGGTGGTAGGACAACACAAGCCCTACCACCCGCACGAATCCATACCGTAAGCCTAGCGGATGAAGAGGTTCATATCCATATGCTCCCACGTCGGGCTAGTGATCGGGAAGGCTTGGATTTGGCCCGCTTCGGCTGCCTCTAGCACCGTCTCCAGCTCCGGCCCTGCACCGAGTGTCTCCGAGCCAAGCACGTCTACGTTGCCGGTGAGCAGCTGCGCGACGGCTTGGTTGGTGTCATCGAAGAACTCGATAATCAGCGTCTTGATCGCCACTTCGCCCTTGTAGTAGTTGGGGTTGGCTTCAAAGATCATGCGCTGCCCCTTCTGCCACTCGACAAGGCGGTAAGGCCCATAGCTGAGCGGCTGCTCGGCAATTTCGGGCAGGGTAGACCACTCGCTCGCGGGCACGTCGGCTAGCTTGCGCCCATCGGCAAGCTCTTGGTGCGAGGGGTAGGCCCCGACGCTGAACAGGTTGCTGTAGGTTCCCAGCGTATAGGCGAAGTACTCAGCCCACTGTGCGCCGGGCAGGTAGGTGATGGTGTAGCCATTGTCGCGGAACTCTACATCGGCGATAGAGTTGCAGACGGTGAGCGAGATTGCGCCGGAGTCTTCGCTGCATTCAATCGCATAGGCTAGCTCATAGTCGGCGGCTTTGAGCGGTTCGCCATCTTCCCACGTCATGGCCGGGAACTCGAATGTCACGGCGAGTTGGTTGAGCGTGATCGGTGAGCCATCGTAGGCGACAATCTCGCCATCTGCGTTGATTACCTCTACGCCCTCAGCCAGCTCTACCGCTTCACCATCCACCGACCAGACGGTATCGCCTACCGCAGGTTCGACCGTATTCAGCACAGTGCCGCCATTCTCGATGGTGGGCAGCTCTTCGAGCGCGTCGGGTTGGTAGTCATAATCGAAGGATGTGACCGCCCGCACCTTGAGCAAACCCGATGCGGAGTTGGCGACGGCGGCATCTTCGACGACCAGCCACAGCGAAGCCGGTTCCTGCGTGAAGCCTAGCACAACGGTATCGCCGCCATCGGCTAGCTCCCACTCATCCACATTCACGAGGATCGAGTCGGTGGTCGGGTTGGGGCGGAAGTTGACGAGGTTGTTGCTTGCCGCCGCTGCCTCGAAGCGGTTGAACAGGGGCAGGCTGACCATATCAGCCGTGAACTCAGCCTGCAAGGCGTGGAACTGCTCAATGCGCTGATCCCGATCCAGCTTGTTGTTGGCGGCGAGTACCGCGCGGCTGGCAGTTTCGTTGCACCAGCCCATGTAGTTCTGCCCTTCCCAGTTGTTGTCGGGCAACGGAATCTGGTTGCAGGCATAGAGTGTGGTGCCGCCCGGATCGGCTTGCCCGACCCACGCGAACGCGCCGAGTTCAAAGTCGCGCCGTTGCAGCCCCGTCGTATTGCCAAACCACCACGAGCCGGGCGCGTGGGTGCGGATGATCTGGATCCCGCAGTTTTCGAGGAGTTGCTGCTCTAGCACAGCCGCCCACGTCTGGCGGAAGGCGGCATTAGTGGTGGTGAACTTGAGCGTGAGCGGATCGCCCGCTTCGTTGAAGCGCGGTTCACCCTCTGCCTCTGCGATCCAGCCCGCTTCTTCAAGGAGCGCATTGCCCCGCTCAGGATCAAATTCGTAGATCGTGATCTCTTCGTCGGGGGCAAGGGCCCAGTGGCCTTGTGGCAGGAAGGTATCCATCAGCAGGGCATCCTTCTCGTCGTCCTCAAGGAAGGGATACACGGACTCGATCAGGGACCGCCGATCTGTGCAGTAGGCAATCGCTTGGCGCACTTCGAGCGTGCCCAGAATGGGGTGCGGGGTTTGCCATTCCCCTGTCTGTTCAGCGTCCGGGGGGGTGTCGGCGGGGGTTTCGGTGCTGCCCATGTCTTCGCCGGGCGTAGCCGTCACGACAATGACTTCCGGTTCGGTTGTCACGACTACCGTTTCAACAACGGGCGCACTTGTCGTACCGGCGCCGCAGGCTGCCAGAATTGGCACCAGCAACACCAGTAGCAGTACGCCACTCAGGGGGAATTTGAGCTTCGGTGACATGTTCTGTTACTCCTTGTCACAATATAGAGAATCGGTGCAAATAGCGTTGCCCAATCTTCTGGGCAGACGCTGCCAGTAGCGGATATTACCTATCCACCCCAATGGGTATATAACAGCACAACAGGCGTGCGGCAGACATTGCCATAGCAGGAGGAGGTGCAGTCATTCGGTTGGGCATATTTCTATACACGTTCGCGCATCTACCCGATCAATCGCTGTGCCGAGTGGGATTGCCAACGCTACTCGGTACACTTGTGTGGCGTTAGCTGCGTTTGATCGTATGCGTGGACTACCCGTACTGGGTATGGTTAGGTATTCCGTGTTGCTACACACTATACCCGTGCCCAAAAGACCTGTCAAATCAATCAACGCAAGTAACATCATTAACGTGAATCATACCCGATATGACGGAGGGTTACCAGCCTTGTGTAGGCGGGTTGGGCTGCCTGTTGCTACTCTGGGCGCACTGCCCGTACCATCGCGGGGCTAGCGTGGCTGCCCTGAAGCTTGAGTACGCCAATCGAGACGGTCGTGCCTGTGGCGGGCAGCTGCTCTAGGCGCGTGAGGTTGGTCAGCAGCAGCCAGCCCTTGGGGGCGGCACGGGGCGGCTCGCGGCTGATCTGCGGCGTATCTATGCCGATGCCGCGCACTCCCCGCACCCGTAGGAGGTCAAGCGTGTCTGGGTGCAAGTGCGGCACCCCGAGCTGCTGTTCCGGCGCAAGGTTCAGGTAGGCGGCTGGATCGCCCCAGCGCACGTCCCAGCCCGTCAGGAACAGCACGAGGGTATCGGCGGGGAGTTGTCCGTGTTGCTGCTCCCACGCCTGCACATCGGCGGCAGTGATGGTGTAGACCGGTGGATCTTGGGCCCGCTCGCGCAGATCAAGCACCACAGCCGGCAGCGTCAAGTCACGCGGCGAGAGCCGTTCCACCGTCCAACCCCGATCTACTGCCCCCGTTACCGGATCAGGGGCGGCGAGCAGGTGGAGCGTTGTGCCATTGCCCACGGCGAGCGTCAGCGTGTGGGGGCTGCCGTCGGGGGTGCGCTCAATGTGGGTGGCGGTGGTGGTGGGCAGGTGCGGCATATCCTGCGTGAGCGTGTGGGTTAGGTCTACGTGGCGCAGCGGCATAGGTGTGCTGGGTGCGGCACATGCCTCTAGCAGCACCCCGCCCAATGCTATCAATGCTATCAATGCTATCACTCCTAGCACCGCCGCGACTAACGCCACCCTACCTGCGCTGTGCTTGCCCCCCAAGCTCATACCAAGGCCCATAAAGCCCGCGCCGCCGGTCTGATGGCGGGGCAGATTGACGGCTGATGTCCTCTGCGGCCTGTCACCTAACACCCACGCTCCGATCCCTAGCGTTCCACCTGCGTTGGTTCAGGCGCAGTCAGGTCGGCTTGCATCTGATCGTAGTAGCGCACCATCAGGGGCTGCGGTGAGACTTTCGCTTCGAGCAGCGCGTGCGTCAAGGGGTGGGTGCCCCACGTCAAGGTTGCCCCGCCGCCCTGTTGCCGCCCGTAGGCTGCTGCCTCACAGCGCATCGTCGCATGCAGCAGCGTGTCCGCGTGCAAGCTATAGGTCTCGATCTGCATGGTCCGTTGGCGGTCAGTGGCGGGGCGTTCAACGGCAATCTGCATCACCAGCTGCTGATCTAGCTCGACGCGGCAGGTAGTAGTGGTGGGTTGCTCCTCAATCTGCACCGTTGCCAATTGGCGCGGCAGGCCCCACGCCGCCCCCGATTGACTGGCGGCGGCATTATTCACAAACATGTGCAGTACATACGCCGGATAGCGGCTCTCCTGTGTCAGCCGCGCTAAGGTCATCGTTGGGATCGCGCGTTCGTGGGTTGCCATCAGCGCGACGACCGCCTCGGCATAGCTCCCAAAGGGACTCTCGCGGTAGAGCGAGAATGACACAACCAGCACCGCCCGCCCCGGAAAGACCTCGACCAGATTGAGCGGCGGCGGGCTAGGCAGCAGCGCACGGGCGCGATGCGCGGGTAGCGGGAAGGCACTGTTGACGCAGAGGGTATCCGCAAAGTGCAGTGGTTGCACCGGCTCGATGGTCATGAACAATCGCTCCTTTCCTGTGCGGCTGTAGGTGCTAAAGATGATCCGCAATGCAGATCGCACGCTATTGGAGTATAGCATAACTCGCACCAGAGGCGCAGGGCGTTTCGTGGTACAATCCCTATGAGGTACTCGATCAAGCCCGCGATCACGGGCGGGTCTCGTTGGTCAAGCCACGCGCTGAGTAAGTCCACACCACAGGAGCAAAACCCGTGCAGCCGCACTTCTTCCAATGGCATATCCGCCGTGCCCTGCTATTCGGCAGTGGGCTAGCCGTGCTCTTGGGGCTACTTGGGGTGGTGGGGTGGTATGTTTCCCCCGCCGCCAAGTTCAACCGGGCCCGTAGCGCGTGGCAGGCGCAGCCTGTGCCGCACTACCGGCTGGTGATCGAACGCCCGCAAATCTGGTGCCAGCAGGATGTTGAAGTGCGTGATGAGCAGATTGCACAGGTGATCGAGAATACCTGCCCCATCGAGTCGCTCACGGTGAGTACCCTATTCCAGCGCATTGCCGATCTGGATGGGCAGCGCACGGATGCCTTCGTGCCCACTAATCTTTGCACCTGCACCTCTGCCTTGCAAGCCAGTGTCGTCTATGACTCCGAACAATCCTTCCCGCGTGAAGTCTCCATTGTGGAGCAACGCAGGATCAATTGGCGTGAGCTGAGTTGCTGGCGGGACCTGCTGCTGCTCGAACCACTGCCTGCCTGCGATCTGCCGCCTGCACTTGCCCAGCCCCGGATTACCCACATCTCGCTGATCCCGCTTGTACCGATTAGTAGCACCGATTAGCCGGAGCAGCCTATGGCGATGGAACTCCCCGATCAACGCCTGCGCCAGCGCGAGTATCTGCTCAAGATCAGCCGGGCCATTACGGCGCAACTCGATCTGACCAGTGTGCTGGATCTGGTCATTACGGTGGCCGTCGAGATGCTCGCGGGCAACGCCGGACTGATCGCGCTATCGGAAGATGAACTCGGTACGGAGCCATCCATGCCGCCCCCGCCGCAGCAGATCTACGCGACGGCGGGGATTCCGGCGGCGGCTCTGCCCGCCTTTCGGCACCTGCTTGCGCTGCCCATCGAGACGCTGGGCAAGCCCAACGCTAGTGCTGTGCTGCGCGAGATTGCCAGTGAGACGGGGCTACCGCTGCGCCAAGTCATCGCCCTGCCCCTGACCGTAGCCGCTGCACCCGTTGGTACGATCTACGTCTTTCGGGCCGCCTTGAATGTCAGCTTCAATGTGGATGAAGCCCGCCTGCTGCAAGCCTTCGCGGACCAAGCAGCAATTGCGGTGAGCAATGCCCGCCTCTACCAGAGCGTGCTGCGCGAGAAGCAACGCCTTGATGCTATGATTGAGCAGAGTGCTGATGGGGTGATGATTATTGATGCACGCTGGCGCATCACCACCTTCAATAAAGCGATGGAACAACTGACGGGCTGGAACCGCACCGAAGCGATTGGGCGGCCGTGTGCCGAGATCCTCGGCGTGCGCGATACGCAAGGGGATAACATCTGCCTCGTGGATTGTCCGTTGCAACGCCGCCCGCCCCTGAATAACCCGATTGTGGAGGGCTGGCTGACAAGCCGCGACGGGCGCGAACGCTACATCCAGAGCCGCTATGCTGCCCAGCGCAGTAGCACGGGCGCATTTCTGGGGGCGATTGCGAATGTGCGCGACATCACCGATCAGAAGCGCGAGGAGCAACTCCAGAGTACCTTTATCTCGGTGATCTCGCACGAGCTGAAGACCCCAGTCAGTATCATCAAAGGCTATGCCAGCACCTTCCAACGCGAGGATGGGGCATGGACAGCGGATGCAATGCAAGAAGGCTTCCGCGTGATTGAAGCTGAGGCGGATCGGTTGGCCCGTCAAATCCAAGACCTGCTCGATGTGTCGCGCTTGCAGGCCAGCGGCATGCGCCTTGAACTGAGCGACTGGGCGTTGCCCGAATTGGCGGCCAGTGTGGTGCAAGCCTTCGCCGCCCAAACGCACGACCGCTTCACCTTCGAGCTGCGCTTCACGGACGACCTGCCGCCCGTCCACGCCGATTACGAACGGATTCGGATGGTGCTCACCAACTTGATCTCGAATGCGATCAAGTATAGCCCGCACGGGGGGCGCATCCGCATTGGGGGGCATCCTATGCCCGAACTGGATCAGGCGGTGGTGTATGTTGCCGATCAGGGCGCGGGGATCCCGTCGGAGGAGCAGGAGCGGATCTTCGAGCGGTTCTACCGCATAGATAACCGTCTGCGACGAACGACGCAAGGCGCGGGACTAGGGCTGTATCTCAGCCGTGCAATCATTGAGGCCCACGGCGGGACAATCTACGTGGAAAGTCAGGTTGGGCGTGGCTCGCGCTTCATCTTCACCTTGCCGCTTGCCCGGCGCCAGATTACAGGAGAAACTGTGTGACTGTTGACATCTGGATTACCGTGCTGATCCTGCTGAGCACGATTGGCTTGTTCGTGTGGGATCGCCTGCCGCTCTCTGTCGTGGCGTTTCTGTCCGTCTTTGCGCTGCTCATCACCGACTTGATTACGCCAGACGAAGCCCTTGCCGGGTTGTCCAATTCGGCGGTGTTTATTGTCGGGGGCATGTTTGTGGTGGGGGCGGGCATTTCCCAGACCGGCGTGGCAAGTGCGCTAGGCGTGCGGCTGGGGCGGCTCGCCGGAACCAACGAAATCCGCATGGCCCTGCTGGTGATGGGGGTGATTACGCTGATCTCGGCGTTTATGAGTTCCACCGGCGCAACCGCTATTCTGCTGCCGGTGGTGGTATCGCTTGCTGTCGGGGCCCAGATCAGCCCCTCCAAGCTGATGCTGCCGCTCGCCTATGGCGCACTGATTGGGGGGATGATGACCCTGATTGGCACGCCGCCCAATATCGTTGTGAGTGATTTCCTCGCCGATCAAGGCTACGAGCCGTTTGGCTTCTTTGCCTTCACGCCGATGGGGATCATCATTTGGGTGATTGCCGTCGGGTACATGCTCACGGTGGGGCGGTGGCTCACCCCAGAGCGTGTGCCGCCGGGCGCGAATGCCGTCCCCACTGATGATGCGATGCTGACCCTCGCCGATCTGACTCAGCCGTATGCGGTGCAGGATCGGGCATTCGCGCTGTATGTCAGTTCGGCGGCCTTGCTGAGTGGGCACTCGCCGCGCTCAGCCAATATCCGCGAACGCTACAATGTAGATTTGCTGGGCATGCAGGTGCAAGGCGGCGAACTCAACCGGCCTGCACGGGTTGAGTCGATTACGCCGGAAACCATCATCCCCGCCAATACCGTGCTGTATGCGTGGGGCGAACGAGCCGCAGTTGAGCAGCTGGCGGCGGAACAGGCGTTGCGTATGCGCCCGATGAATGAGGACGATCTAGCGATCATTGGCAACCACATCGGCGTGATCGAGATCCTGCTTACCCCGCGCTCCAATCTGATTGGGCGCAGCCTTGCCCAGCTCCACTTCCGCGAACGCTACGGGCTGAGTGTGCTGCGTATTTTGCGGTTGGGCAAGCCGCTCAACAGCATTGTGCATACGCCCTTGCGTTTCGGCGACACGCTATTGGCGGAGGGCAGCTGGGAGCAGGTCGAACTCCTGCGCAATGAGAAGCGCGATGTGGTGGTGGTGGCCAAGACGGATTTCGGTGATCCCGACGTTGTCAGCGACAAGCTGACGGTGAAAGGCTGGATGGCAGTGGCAATTCTGGGGGCGATGGTGGCACTGATGATTACCGGCATTGTGCCGATTGTCACGGCGGTGCTGTTTGCCGCCCTTGCGATGCTGCTCACCAATTGCCTCACGATAGAGGATGCCTACCGCGCTATGAGCTGGGAGAGCATCTTTGTGATTGCGGGCATGATCCCACTGGCAACTGCACTGGAAAACACCGGCGCGATCCAGCTCCTCTCCGAGTCCATCGTGCGAAACCTTGGCCCATATGGGCCGGCGGCGATTATGGCGGGGGTCTTTCTCGTCACGGTTGTGCTGAGCCAATTCGCCTCGAACACCGCGATTACGATCCTGATGGCTCCCGTCGCATTCAAAGCGGCGGTGAGCTTGGACCTCAATCCGGCAACCTTCCTGATGACAATCGCCGTTGCCACATCCGTCGCATTTGCCACCCCAACTGGCTCGCCCGTGAATGTGCTGGTGATGGGCCCCGGCGGCTTTCGCTTCACCGACTTTGCGCGGGTGGGGGTGCCGCTCCAGCTTATTATTCTGGTGGTCACGGTGCTGGTGCTGCCGTTGCTCTTCCCGCTGTAGCGGAGCGGGGCCCTTGCCGGTTCGGAGCCACGCGCTAGTGGCTCCGGCGGCTGGTGGAAGCGCACCACGCTCACAGCCGCTAGTCTAGTCGTACCGTCAAAACAAAGGAGCAAGTTCATGAATGTGCTAGTTCTGCATGGGCCGAATCTGAATATGTTGGGGCAGCGCGAGCCGCACATCTATGGGGCCACAACCCTAGCCCAGATCAATGCTGCGCTGCACGCACGAGCCATGGCGCATGGCGCACAGGTGCAGTGCTTTCAATCGAATCACGAAGGGGGATTGATTGACCGGATACAGGAACAGGCACCGACAACCAGCGGTGTGATTATCAATCCGGGAGCCTTGACCCACTACGGGCTGTCGCTGCGCGACGTGCTCGCTAATCTGAGCGTGCCGATCATCGAGGTGCATATCTCCAATGTGTATCGGCGCGAACCATTCCGGCATACGTCGGTGGTTGCACCTGTGGCAACGGGGCAAATTACGGGGCTAGGCTGGCAGGGCTACCTCCTAGCACTGGATTGGCTCATGCAGCATACTGCACCAACATCGCAGCAATGATGGCGCAGGCGCGTGTGCTGCTACCCACACAAGCAAGCAGGAGTACGCCGGACTGAGGGGGTTCCGGCGCAGCCTTGCACGTTATGATCGGGCAGTGGCTGAGCGTGTTTTGGCTTTGCCGCGCTCGTCTTCCGGGTGCGTCCCATTCGTCGCTGCCGATGGCTTGCGCCCGCGTCCGGGGCGAATACACAAGCCTTCTACGCCTTCCGCGTGGAAGCGATTCAGCCAATCGTAAATCGTGTCCGGCTTACGCTGCCGCAGCAGCCCCTGTCGGGCCACCACTGCTGCCGGAGTGCCATCGGCGACTTTGAGAATAGCGGCGGCGCGTTCGCGTAGATACGGCTTATCGGCGGTATCGCGGAGGCGGATCAGCTCTTGGCGTTCAGCTTTACTCAGCGTAATTTGTCGTTGTGGCATAGGTTGTTCCTCATCCCTGTGTAATAGTATTTGGAGAGACAATAAAGGTGCTGAAGCACCCTTTTAGGGGACACTGCTTCAGCTCTCTGGCTTAAAACCACAGAAACACTCGTAAGTTTTTCAGCACCGTATTACTCGATGGATATACAAGTATAGCACAATTTCTGAAATTGTCGAGTGGCAGTTTGGTACGATTATTTTAATGAAAATATGTTTGCGTAGGAAGGGGAGCGCATGGGGCATACCCCGTGCCCACGCCCCGCGCGAGGAGTGGGCCCGCCTTGCGCCGCGCAGTGGGGCTACTCTTGGGGGCGGCGCGGCTTGAAGATCGAGGTACGCAGGTAGGGCTGAAAGCCACAGCGATTGCACTGCCCATCGCTGATGCCCACCACCCGCGATACGCCTTTGGAGCGCGTAATCAAGGTGTTGCTACAGCGCGGGCAGTGGGTGTGCTGCTCCGGCTCGATCCCATAGATATAGTGCAAGCCGGCATCCAGCCCGATGCGCCGAGCGCGAAACACCGCTGCGGCCGTCTCTACGCCCGCATCGCCGGGCAGAATATGCCACGGGGTTTGCTCGCCCAGCGCACGCCGGATCCACGCCGTCAATGCGCGTAGCTCCTGCGGATCATCATTGACCCCGTGATGCATGCGTGTCGTGACTTCGATATGCACTTGCCAGCGATGCTTGATCCGCGCCACACTTTCGAGGATCACATCCCAGTGCGGCGCACCCGCGAGGCGTTGGTAGGCACTGTCGCCGAAGCCGCGCATATCCAGCGCAAGCCCATCCAGATAGGGCCCAAATTGCTCTAGGGTTTCACTCGTCATGTAGCCGGTGGTTACCAGCGCAGTATAGCGGCTAGCGGCGCGGCTCGCCCGCAGAAGTTCGAGCGTATACTCGGCGGAGACAGCCGGATCGCCGTAAGCCCAGACTACGCCCCGACAGAGCTGCTTCAGCGCAAACGCGGCGGCTTTCTCGGCGGGCAGGCTGCGCTGCTTGGCGGGGTCGGCGGGAATGGCCGTGTAGGGCCCCCGCTCCTGATCGGCGGGGAAGGCATAGCCCCAACTGCCGATCCCCAACACCAGCGTATCAGGGAAGAAATGCCACAGGCGATGCTCCTCAATCGAGCCGACATTCGCACCACTGATCAAGCCGTAATTGAGCAGTTCCAGCGTGCCATTGCGGGCAACGCGCATGTGACAGCGGCCAGTTTGCTCAGGATGCAGCTCGCACCGCCATAAACACGCCTCACAGCGCACACGGCCATCATCGGTAGGTGTCACAAAGTGGGCAGTTTGCATGGAATTCTCAGGCTCCTCGTCTAGCCATTCAAGCGTCTATCGAGTATAATGGCAAAGAGTATGATTTCAAGCACCGTACATTCTAGTAATCATATCACACTCTTTAATTACTTGGAATTGATTCGCAGCATATGCCGCTCGCCTAATCTTACTATACGTGGAGTGATTGTGAGTCTATCAGGAAAACCAACCCCCCTGCGTCCGTCAGCTGCCCCCCCGTTCGATACCGAGCCAGCCGCCCCTGAGCCACCGAACGTGGCTGAGCCATCGCACAGCGAATGGATCCAGATGTTGCATAGCACGCCCGCCCCCACTTCGCCCTATGCCGTTCGCACCGCCGTCAAAGAAGTGCTCGAAACGATCCTATATATTGTCCTCGTGTTTATCATTGTGCGGAGCGTAGTGCAGAACTTTAAGATCGAAGGAGCCAGCATGGAGCCAAGCCTGCATAGCGGGCAGTATGTGCTGGTGAACAAAATTGTCTACTTTCACTTCGATCTGAATGCGCCGCTGCGCCTGCTGCCCGGCAACCAAGATCTTGAGCCGCGTGTGATTTATCCTTTCCATATGCCCCAGCGCGGCGATATTATCGTGTTTGAGTATCCGCTCAATGTGGAGAAGGATTTCATCAAGCGCGTGATTGCCATGCCCGGTGAGACGATAGAGATCAGGGATGGGCGCGTGTATGTGAATAACCTGCTCCTTGATGAGCCGTACCTACACGGAGCCAGTACCTTTTGCAATGGCGGCTCGGCATGCAGCGTGGGGCCTGTCAGCGTGCCACCGGATACGATCTTTGTGATGGGCGACAACCGCCTCAATAGCAGCGACTCCCGCGAGTGGGAGGCCCTGCCCCTGCATCGCGTGATTGGGCAGGCGTGGGTGCTCTATTTCCCGCTCAGCGATTTCGGGCCAGTGCCCATCCCGAAGTATACCGCACCGCTCCCATGAGTGTGGCAGAAGGAGTATCTGCATAGAATGACACATACGATTACCTTCACTGTAGCGGAGCATGTCTACCAACATCTTTCCCGTACCGCCCACGCAACCAATCAATCGCTGGAAACAGTCCTGTCAGCCATGCTTGATACGATTGTGCCCGAACTCGATGGTGTCAGCGATGAGCTGGCCCGTGAACTCGATGCACTCGAACAGCTCCCAACCGCAACACTCCAACAAGTCCTGCGTGAAACCGTTGTTGCAGAACAGCAAACCGAGCTAGCCTGACTCCTCGCAGCGCAGCAGTTCCGTGAGCTTGACGATCTCGAGCAGCAGCAGCTGCGCCTACTACAGGCGCAGGCTGATCGAATCATGATACGCAAAGCCCGCGCTGCGGTACTTCTGCGTTTACGCGGACAACGCTTACCAACCCGCGCTGAGCTACAACAGGCCATGCCTACCGTATGACTGCGCGTCCAACTATTCCCTTCGAGTTGCGCCAACGTCTATACGCATCCCAGCTGCTGCGCCTGCCCAGCTACTGCTCATCCTCGAAGCCCAACGTCTCGGCTACGATGTAGAGCGGGCGGCGTTTGACCTCATCGTAGATGCGCCCCAGATACTCGCCAATGATGCCCAGAAAGATCAACTGCACCCCGCCCAGAAACAGCACACTGACCAGCGTGGTGGCTTGCCCTTCAAAGGCATTGTTCCCGCTCAACCGCAACCCAATCGCCAGCATAATGCCGATCACGCTGATCCCAGCAATGCTAAAGCCGACAATCGTCGCTAATTGGAGCGGCAGATACGAGAAGCTGGTAATGCCATCGAAGGCAAAGCGCACCATCTTGCGGAGCGGGTAGTTGGTGCTGCCTGCGGTGCGGGCAGCGCGGCGATACGGCACGCCTACCTGATCGAAGCCGACCCACACCGATAGCCCGCGCATAAAGCGACTCTGCTCGCGGATGCCGCGCAACGCCTCGACGACCTTGCGATCCATCAAGCGAAAGTCGCCCGTATCTACTGGAATGTTCACATTCGTGATCTTGGTGATCGTGCGATAAAAGATCGCTGCCGTCGTCTTCTTAAACCACGTCTCACCCTCCCGCTCAGCCCGCACCGCGTAGACAACGTGGTAGCCCTCGCGCCACTTGGCAATCAGATCGGGGATCACTTCGGGCGGATCTTGCAGATCGGAGTCAATCACCACCACCGCTTGCCCCCGCGCATAATCGGTGCCTGCGGTGATCGCTAGCTGATGCCCAAAGTTGCGCGAGAAGTTCAGCACCTTCACCCGTTCATCGCGGGTGTGCAGCTCGCGCATAATCTGCGGCGAACGATCCCGACTGCCATCATTCACCAGCACAATCTCAAACGGCTCGCCGAGTGCCTCAAGCATCGCAACAGTGCGCCGATAGAATTCAGGCAACAGGGCTTCTTCGTTGTAAACTGGTGCAACCACGGAAAAGACTGGGGCGACAAGGGCTTGGTGATTGGTTGCCGCCGCGCTGTGCGGCAAGCTCGGCGGCTGAACCGGCGGCACTGACAGATCGCCAGTGGGGGGCGTATTCGAGTGTTCGGCATCACGCGCTACACGGGTTGTCATACCTGCTGTTCCTCGTTTGGCTCACGCGAACGTGCTTCCAGTTCTGGTCCAAAGGGCTGCATCTCTTCCCAATTGCGGCCCACCTCAACCCCCACCTGCAACGGCACGCTGAGTTGATAGGCAGACTCCATTACCTCACGCACCATTGTACCAACTTCTGCGATTTCTGCGTGCGGCACTTCAAGGATCAGTTCATCATGCACTTGCAGCAGGATCCGGCTCTGAAGCTGGCGTTCGTGGAGCGCGGTAGCAACCTTGAGCATCGCCAGCTTCATCAGATCGGCGGCAGTTGCTTGGATCGGCGCATTGATCGCCTCGCGTTCGGCGGCGGCTTTGCGGGGGCCAGAGCTGTGCAGTTCGGGCATCAGCCGTCGCCGCCCAAAGAGCGACTGCACATAGCCATCGCGTCGCCCCCGTTCGAGCGTCTCATCAATGTAGGTGCGAATGCTGGGGAAATTGGCGAAGAGGGCATTGATCAATTCGTGTGCGCTGCCCCGATCTAGCCCGCCGATGCGCTGGGCCAAGCCAAACGCACTGATCCCGTAGATCACCCCAAACACGACCGTCTTCGCAATCCGGCGTTGATTCTTGGTTACGGCCTCCTGCGCCACCCCAAACAGCTGGGCCGCCGTGGCCGCGTGAATATCGTGCCCTGCTTGGAACACCTCCACCAAGCCCGGATCGCGGGTGATATGGGCTAGCACGCGCAACTCGATCTGCGAGTAATCGGCTGCAAGGAGGACGTGATCCGGGGGCGCAACAAATGCCCGCCGGATCTCGCCGCCCTCATCGGTGCGGACGGGGATGTTCTGCATGTTCGGGTGGTTGGACGAGATCCGCCCCGTCGCCGTGCCAATCTGGTTGTAGGTGGTATGAATACGGCCCGTGTGCGGGTTAATCAGTTCTGGCAGCGCATCTACATACGTAGATTTGAGCTTGGCCAGCTGGCGATACTTCAGGATCGCCGCAATGATCGGGTGCAGATCAGCCATCGTCTCCAGCACATCCGCTGTGAGCGAGAAGCGGTCAGATGCGCGGAGCTTCTTCAGCCCGGTGGTTGGCAAGCCGATCTGCTCGAATAGCACCTCGTTCAGTTGAATGCCAGAGTTAATGTTGAAGGTGCCGCCAGCATGCCCGTAAATCTCCTGCTCTAGCTCGTGCAGGCGTGCGCCCAGCCGCTCGTGGAGCTGCTGGAGATAGCCCTGATCTACCAGTATCCCCGCCGTTTCCATCGCCACAAGGACGCTGACCAACGGCAATTCCAGTTCGGCAAAGATTGCCTGTAGCAATGGCTCAGAGGCAAGCTGCTCGCGGAAGTGGGCTGTCAGGCGCAGGGTCATATCGGCATCGGCGGCGGCGTAGGGCGTGGCGTGTTCAATCGCCACCTGATCGAAGCTGATCTGCTGGCTGCCTTTGCCAATGAGGGCGGTGATCTCCTGCATCGGCTCCGTCAGGCGCAATTCGTAGAAGGCGAGGTCTTTCAGCCCAGCCTGCTGCCGCCCCAAGAGGCGAGCGGCGAGCAGTACATCGAAGGCGAGGCCGTGAACCGGCACGCCTGCCTGCTGCAATAGCTCGATGTCAAATTTGGCATTGTGGGCATACTTGGCCTGCTGCGGATTGGCGAAGTAGGGCCGGAGCGCAGCAACCAGCGTAGGGCGTGGCAACTGTTCACCCGTGCGGTGGCTCACCGGAATGTACCACCCTGTGCCCGCTTGGGTAGACAGGGCAATGCCGACCAGCGTATCAGTAAGCGGACTAAGCCCGGTGCTTTCCACATCAAAGGCAAACGCGGGGGCACTGTTCAGGGCGTGCAGCAGCGCATCCAGATCGGCAGGCGTGCTAACGGTGCGATAGTCGCCAGAGGTGGGCGGCGGCGGGATCGGTACGGCGGGGGCATCCGGCAGGGCGAACAAGGCGAGTTGCTGCGTATCGCCTGTGGCAGGGGGCACTGGCAGCACTGCGGCCGCAGGGGCCATCGGCAGGGCGGCACTGGGCGCATCGGGGATCGGCGCGGGCAGCTTATCAATCAAGGTTTTGCCAAACTGGAGCTGTTGGAATAGCTCAATCACTGCGGTGCGATCATACTCATCCACGCGGGCAGCAGGCAGATCAAGCGTAACCGGCGCATCGCACACAATCACCGCAAGTTGGCGGCTAAACTCAGCTTGTGCTTGTTGCCCTTCAAGATGCTTGCGATAGCGCGACGGCACGGCCTCAAGCTGCTGATAGATCTGCTCAATGCTGCCAAATTCGTTTAGCAGGCTGATGGCCCCCTTCTCGCCGATGCCCTTCACGCCGGGGATATTATCCGACGCATCGCCCTTCAGCCCGCGCAGGTCGGCAAGCTGATCGGGGCGTAGCCCGTGGTACCGTTCGCGGACCGCCGCAGGATCGTAGCGGGTCATCCCTGCGCTGCGGCTGTAGGGATTGGCGAGCAGCACATGCACCTGCTCATTGACGAGTTGGAGCGTATCGGTATCACCCGTGAGGATCAACGTCTCGACAGGCTGGGCGGTGGCTTGGCGAGCCAGCGTACCGATCACATCATCGGCTTCGTAGCCATCGGCCGTGTAGATCGGGATATTCAGCGCATGCAGCACCTCTTGGATGCGGGCCAGCTGGCTATGGAATTCGGCGGGCGTTTCGGCTCGCCCCGCTTTATACTCGGCATACAGGTCATCGCGGAAGGTGCGCCCGACATCAAACGCAACCGCAACGTAGTGCGGGCGATGCTCCTGTATGGTGGCCAGCAGAATCCGAAAGAAGCCGAAGACGGCGAAGGTTGCTTCGCCCTCAGCCGTGCGGAGGTTGGCATCTTGCATCGCATGGAAAGCACGGAAGGCAAGGGCGTGCCCATCAATCACCAGCAACCGTTCAAGCGTCACCGTGCCTCCTCGCGCCCCAATTGGCGCAGTTGTTCACGCATGCGGGCTAACTCCGCTTCGAGCGCAGCCCGCGCGGCCAGTTCTTCAGTGGCCCGCTGTTCTGCGACGGCGGCGCGGTGCTCCGCTTGTGCCGCCCGTTGCTCGGCTGCGGTGCG
>JAAUTZ010000054.1 GCA_012031225.1 Chloroflexaceae bacterium | reverse complement strand
CCCGCAAGATATAGCGGTCAATATCGCATACGACGAGTATGGGTGGGTTGCCGAGATCATCCTTGTAGAGCAGGAGTTGGGTGTAGGCTTGATCGAGACTGCGCCCCGTCGTTTTATATTCCCACACGAAGATGCCGGCCCGCCACACATCCGCAAAGCCCGCACCGCCCCCCGCTTTGGAGAGCGGCTGCTCAAAGCGGTAATCGGCTTGCGTGGCAGGGTTATCATTCGGGGCAGGGATGCCGAGCATGGCGCACAGTTCGTTGAAGTGGGTCTGGGCGACAGCTTTCTCATTCAAGGTATTGCTGTCCCACTTCTCGGCAAATTGCTTGGGGGTCAATGCGGGTTGGCTCATCGGTCGCTTGCTCCAGTAGCTGATCGGGATCGGCTCCGTATGTGGGGGATTATAGCATAGGTGCTAGGGGTCAGGGGGCAGGTGCTAGGTGTTGGGTATCAGGTGGGGGCAGGGGGAACACTCCCGCGCTTTACTCGCCCGCAAAGCCAGCGCGGTAATCTTGGCCATTGGCAAGCACACTACGGCACTGCCCGCAGATGCGCGAGGGCACGCCTGTCTCATGCTCGTTGTACAAATCGTGGCGCGAGCCACAGCTACGACAGATGCTAACATTCTCGATCTCATCTGCCCGCCAGAGCTGTGGCGTGGGGGTCAGTTGCAGCTGCTGGTTGTAGGCATCGGTGGGTTCGAGCAAGCTCAGGCGCACACATACCGCCGCCGGAAAGGTGGCTTCAACTTGGGCGTAGAGATGGGTGGCGGTTGAATACACCTCATCGCCGATGCGGATATTCTCCATGCGCGGATGGGCTACGATCTTCATCTTCAGTGTACCTGTTGGGGTGCGAGCGACGCACTCGCGGCTGGGTTGCCGCCCGTGTCATTCCTACTCATATTGTACCAGATCATGGGCAAGCGGCATGCGCCTGCCCAATCACGGGAGCCATATCCTTCCCCGCCCCCTTTACACAAACCGCGCAATCACCTCATCGGCAAAGCGGTGCAGCGCACGATGATCGTAGGCAATGCGGGGAAAGTAGAGGATGAAGTAATCCACCCCGACGGCCATCTTGGCTTCGATCTGCTGGCAGAACGCATCCGCCGTGCCCACCGTAAACCAGTTGGCAAACTCCTCGCGGGAGAGCGGCGGGCGCATCTGCTCAATGGCGGCAGCGGGATCTTCGCCGGGCTGGAGCAGTAACACGTTCAGGCTGTGCGAGCGAATGATGCTATCGTAGTCGCGCCCGACAGCTTCGCAGTGCTGCCGCAATACGCCGAACTTGTGGCGCAGCGTCTCTACGTCACCGTTGATGTTGCAGGCATTGGCATACTGCGCCACCAGCTTCAGCGTCACTTGCTCGCCGCCACCACCGAGCCAGAAGGACGGGTGCGGCTGGCGTACTCCGCGTGGCTCATTCACCGGCTGATCGATAGTGTAGTACGTGCCTTGATACACTGGTGCAGTCTCTGTCCACATTTTGACAATAATCTCGCACGCCTCGCGGAACATCCGCATGCGCTCTTTGGTCTCTGGAAAGCCATAGCCATAGGCCCGCCACTCGTGCTCATACCAGCCTGCACCTAGCCCACAGTAGAGCCGCCCGTGGCTCAGCACATCCACTGTGGAGGCGATCTTGGCGAAGTAGGCGGGGTTACGATAGCCATTGCAGCTGACCATTTGCCCCACATGAACACGCTCCGTATCGCGGGCAAGGGCGGCTGTGGTGGTCCACGCCTCAAAGGTCGGCTCTCGCTCAACCGTGGGCACGGTATGGAAATGGTCATAGACCCAGATTGAATCGTAGGCGGGCAGGGCATCCACGGTTTTGGCAACGGCGGTCATTGCCTCGTACTGCGTAATCGGATCGCTGATCTCACTCAAGTCGCGCCGCCAGCCTTGCGGCACAAATACCCCAAAACGAATACTCATCAGAACTCCTCCTTACTCTGGGTGATGCTGAGTAGCACCCGACCTTGACCTGCTGTGGTTTACCTGAGACGAAGCTGCTCCCTAGATGTACCATACCACCATACCATAGTGTGCGGCGATACGCTATAATGAGGCTACGATACGTTGCTATGGTAGGCACAGATCGGATGAGCGGAGCAAGCAGATGCAACGAGTCTTGATCGTGGATGATGAGCGCAAGCTGGTAGATGGGCTGGTGAGCTACTTTACCCAAGCGGGCTACGCCACCCTCACCGCCTATGATGGGCGCACTGCACTAGAACTGGCTCTGCGGGAACATCCAGATTTGATCGTGCTGGATTTGATGCTGCCCGAACTGGACGGGCTAGAGGTGTGTCGTCGCATCCGCCGCCATTCAGCCGTGCCGATTATGATGCTCACGGCGCGGGTGGAAGAAACCGATCTGCTGATTGGGCTAGAGCTAGGCGCGGATGATTACCTCGTCAAGCCCTTCAGCCCGCGTGAGGTGATCGCACGGGCGCGGGCATTGCTGCGCCGCAGTAGTGGAGCCTATGCCGCCGATGAGCGGGTGGTGGCGATTGGCGCAGTGCAGCTTGATATTGGGCGGCATCAGGTGCAGGTGCAGGGGCAACCGCTTGAGCTGACCCCCACCGAGTTTGCGCTGCTGGTTGCCTTGATGCGAAATGCAGGTCGCCCGCTGAGCCGTTCGCAGCTGCTGGATGCAACGCAAGGGCAAGCCTTTGAAGGCTACGAGCGCACGATAGATGCCCACATCAAGAACTTGCGCCGCAAGCTCGAAGCGGATCCGGCCCACCCAATGTACATCGTGACGGTGTTTGGCGTGGGCTACAAGTTCCGCGAAGCCTGAACCGATGAATAGCCTTTCGCGCCGCCTCACCTTCACCCACACCTCCGTAGCCTTGCTTGCCGTACTGCTTATGGCGCTCCTCAGTGGCGGCTTGCTTGCCCGCGCCTACCTCGACCTTGCCCGCCAACAGTCCCGCACAACAGCGCAACGCATCAGCAGTGTGGTAGGGATGACGTATCAGCGCAATCGGGGCTGGGTGGGTATTGAGCCATTGCTGGAGCAACGCTTCACAGAGGGCTTGATTACCCGGCGGGTGGTGATTGCCGATCTGGAGGAGCGTGTTGTCTACGATAATCTGGGCATCTTGCCAGCAGGCACACCCCTGCCCGCTCGGCTGCGGGACACCACCACCCCCATCAGCATGCGCCGCCCACCGCACGGGGTGGTAGTAATTGGCTATGTGGCTGTGCCCGCCGGATTGTTCGATG
The DNA here is from genome assembly GCA_012031225.1 of Chloroflexaceae bacterium. GTDB lineage: Bacteria > Chloroflexota > Chloroflexia > Chloroflexales > Chloroflexaceae > JAAUTZ01. The sequence continues at coordinate 23,337 of JAAUTZ010000054.1, read as the reverse complement.
TGGATGTTGCCGAACGCGGGCTATTCGAGAATGTGATCCGCATTGGCATCATCGGGAGTTGTGTCTCTAGCCTTGCCGCCCTCTTCATTGCGCTGCTGGTGGTACGCCATGTGACGGCTCCGCTTAGCTCGATGACCCACGCCGCGCAGCGCATTGCGAGCGGCGAACGCTACGAGCCGCTCCCGATCCCGCAGGATCGGGAACTCGCCGAACTCGCGCAGAGCTTCAACACGATGGCAGCCGAGCTAGAGCGACAAGGACGGCTGCGCCGCCAATTGGTGGCCGATATTGCCCACGAACTACGCACCCCGCTCAGTGTGTTGCGCTTGCAGATCGAGAGCATCGAAGATGGGGTTAGCCAGCCCACGCCAGAAATGCTGTCCTCATTAGGGCACGAGGTCAACCTGCTCACGCGGCTGGTCAATGATCTCCGCCTGCTTTCACTAGCGGATGCGGGGCAACTCTCGTTGCAACTTGAAGCAGTGGATGGGCAAGCGGTGCTTCAGCGGGTGCTTGCCAGTGCGATGCCGCACGCCCGCCAGCAACAGATCACGCTACGCCTTGCGCCAAGTGCGCCGGATGTGCAACCCGTCTGGGCCGACCGCGAACGGCTGGCGCAGGTGTTGGGCAATCTGGTTGAGAATGCGCTGCGCTACACCCCAGCCGGCGGCAGGTAGACCTATCTATCGCTAGCAGCAGCGAGCCGCCCGCAGTCCCGTTATCAGGAGCATTGCCTGCTGCACCCCTGCCGGAACAAGGGCGGCAGTGGGTGGTCTTTGGCATAAGCGACAGCGGGGTGGGCATTGCGGCGGAGGACTTGCCGCACATCTTTGATCGTTTCTACCGGGCTGATCGTGCCCGCACCCGTGAGTCGGGCGGGTCGGGGTTGGGCTTGGCGATTGTGCAACGGCTGGTCGAGGCGCAAGGCGGGCGCGTAGCTGTGTCCAGCGCGGTGGGGCAAGGCACGACGTTTCGGGTCTATCTGCCGAGTTGCGTACCGTGCCCCACCACGCCCTAAATATCCAGATTCTTCACATCTGCCGCATGCACTTGGATGAACTTCTTGCGGGGCGCAACGAGATCACCCATCAGCATGGTGAAGGTTTCGTCGGCGCGTTGGGCATCCTCCACTGTGACCTGTAGGATGATGCGGTTAGCCGGGTTCATCGTCGTATCCCACAGCTGCTCTGGGTTCATCTCGCCTAGCCCTTTGTAGCGTTGAAGGTCGGGGCGCACCGTCGGGGCGAGCTTACTCAAGTAGGTATCGCGCTCGGCATCGGAATAAACATACACCGCCTGCTTGCCGTGCTTGATGCGGTAGAGCGGCGGCTGTGCAATGTACAAGTGCCCGTTGGCAATCAAGGGGCGCATGTGCCGAAAGAAGAACGTCAGCAGCAGTGTGCGGATGTGGCTGCCGTCTACGTCTGCGTCAGTCATCAGCAGCACGCGATGGTAGCGCAGCTTCTCAGCCATGAACTGCTCGCCAATCGGGGTGCCAATTGCTGTAATCAAGGCTTTGACTTCGGTATTTGAGAGCATCTTGTCGAGGCGGCTTTTCTCCACATTGAGGATTTTGCCGCGCAACGGCAGGATCGCTTGGAAGCGGCGATCACGGCCTTGCTTGGCACTCCCGCCTGCGCTGTCACCCTCCACGATGTACAGCTCACAGCGTTCCGGGTTGGTGTCCGAACAGTCGGCGAGCTTGCCCGGCAGCGAGAAGCCTTCCATCGCACTCTTGCGGGAAGTCTCGCGCACCTTCTGCACTGCAAGGCGGGTTCGGGCCGCTTGCAAGGTCTTCTCGATGATCCGGCGGGCATCGCTCGGATTCTCGTCCAGCCAATTGGCAAACGCATCGCCCATCACCGTTGCCACGGCACTCGCGGCTTCTGGGCTAACCAGCTTCTCTTTGGTTTGCGAGCTAAACTGCGGGTCTTCCAACTTCACACTAATCACGCCCGTCAAGCCCTCCCGCACATCATCGCCCGTCAGGTTGGCTTCGTTCTCCTTGAGGATGCTTTTGCTGCGGGCGTAGGTATTGATCACGCGGGTCAAGGCCGTGCGAAAGCCCGTCAGGTGTGCGCCGCCATCCACATTGTTGATGTTGTTGGCAAAGGTATAAATCGAGTCGCTATCATACGCATCGGTGTACTGAAGTGCAATCTCTACGGCAACATTATCGCTGGTGCGTTCCGTGTAGAAAGGCTGGCGGTGCAGCACTGTGCGCTCTTTGTTCAGGTGGCGCACATATGACACAATCCCGCCCTCGAAATAGAAGTTGACTTCGGTGTCGTTGCGCTCATCCACAAAATGGAACCACAGCCCCTTCGTCAGGTACGCCATTTCGCGGAAACGTTGCGACAGCACGCGGAAGTTGTAATCTAGCCCATCTTTGAAAATTGCCACATCGGGCAGGAATGTCACCGATGTGCCGGTGCCCTGCGCCTCTGCCACCTCCACCACAGGCCCTAGCGGCACGCCGGCGCGATACTCCTGCCGCCACAGCTTGCCGTGCCGCCGCACTTCTGCCCGCAGCCACTCCGAGAGCGCATTGACGACAGACAAGCCAACCCCGTGCAAGCCCGACGAGACCTTGTAGCCACCCTGCCCAAACTTGCCGCCGCCGTGCAGTTTGGTAGCAGCAATCTCTAGCCCAGAGATGCCGTGCTTGGGGTGAATATCCACCGGAATGCCGCGCCCGTTGTCGCTCACCGTCACGCTTCCATCGGCGTGCAGAGCTATATCAATACGGTTGGCATGGCCTGCCAGAGCTTCATCCACCGAGTTGTCCACGATTTCGCGGATCATGTGATGCAAGCCGTTGATGTCGGTTGGACCAATGTACATGCCGGGCCTACGGCGCACGGCATCCATGCCTTCGAGGACACTCATCTGGCTGGCAGTATATTCGCCGTTGCTCGTGTTGGTCAATCCCTCAGTGGTCATAGCGTAATCCTTTGTATATCTATCATATGCAGAATCATAGAGAGCTGATTGTACTAGGGTGTCTGGGTTTGCAGATTAGGGGCAGAGCGTTCTGCTACAAAGACCAACCGGGCCGCTGCCAGCCCAGCCCCAACATAGGCACTGGCCAGCAGGGTGGCAAGAATGCCGAATGTGCTTTGGGCAAGCCAGCTCCACAATACGCCGAACCCAGTGATAATCAGGGCACTGATTGCAAGCAAGCCAAACGCCGACCAGAAGTGGCGTTGCACAAGGCGCAAGCTGTAGATGATGCCGCGTAGCACGCCCACTTCATGAATGATGATTGCCTCGATAGTGAAGCCGGTGTAGATGATCACCCAGAACCACATGATGCCCGCTACCACCACAAGGAGCGGCACTAGTCCGGGTAGGGTCTGTGCGGCTACTGCCGCACCAAGCGCAAAGGGCACGCCCACAACCAACGCTAAGAGCAGGAGCGTCAGCACGTAGCCCGCCATCGCACGGCTGATATGCAGCACGGAGGCGACGCGCCCGCGTTCGGGGTAGCGCGTGGGGTGGATTTCGCGCCCTAGCACCGCGAGAAACAACGCACTCAGCACGAGGAGCACCCCATTGAGGAGCACGATTACTGCGAGTGCCCCAAGCGGGCTGGTAAGGCTAATCTTAGGCGCAGTTGCCGCATCTGCAAGTGGCACGATATAGAGCGGCACATAATTGAACGGGAGGATCTGGCGAATATCGGTTGCCAACATGCTTTGCACAAGTTCCTGCTGTTGCTCTGGCGTACTGGTTAGGGCGATGGCGGCGGCATCAAGGTCGGCGCGAAGCGGCTCTAGGATGGGTGTCACCACCACCTGCGGTGTGAGCCAGAACAGCAGATCCAGCACGACGGGAATGACAAGCACCCACAGGCGTTCGGTGAGGACCCGATAGCCCGCGCTGAGAACTTCGATTAAATTCTTCATTTGGGGCTTTGCGATGCCCAACATGCGCCTCCTTACAAGTTTCTATTATAGCATACTTCACGCGATCTGAAAAGCAAAAATTGCACATGCGTGCATACGTGATCTGCCGCCACGCAGCACGCACGCGGGACACATACGGGGAGGTTGGCTATGCCCGCAGCGATGGCGCAACAGGCATAGCGGGCGGGCGCAGGGGCGGGGCCGTACCGAAAAGCTCGCCCCGCCCGAACTACACGCCGCTGCGCTGTAAGGCTCGGCGGCGCACCGATTGATTGAAGACCCGCCGCGCGATACCGTAGTAGTCAATCAACTGATCCATCGTGGCTTGCCACGAACGGCTGCGGGCGTGGGCTAACCCATTGTCGGCAATCTGGCGGTGTAGCTCTGGCTGTTCTTTCAGGCGTTGCACCAGTGGGGTCATTTCGCGTGGATGGGCGGGATCAAAGAAGAAGCCATTCTCGCCATGCTCAATGATGTCTAGCACACCACCCGCCCGAGCCGCCACAACGGGCGTATGACATGCCATTGACTCAAGCGCAACCAAGCCGAAGGTTTCGGTGGTGGAAGGAAACAGAAACAGATCGGCGGCACGGTAGGCTTCGACGAGTTCCTTGCCGCGCAGGTAGCCCGGAAAGACCGTCGCGGTGCCGCGATAGTGGGCCTTGAGCTGTTCGTGGGCAGGCCCCCCGCCGATCATGGCAAGGCGCACACCGGGAATCTTGAAAAGCGGATCACGCATGGTATCGAGGCTTTTTTCGAGTGATTGCCGCCCGACGTTGATCACGAGAAAATCATCTGGGTTGCCGTTGGTCAGGCGAGACCGCATCTCCATATTGCGTTCGCCGGGGCTGAATAGCTCGGTATCAATGCCACGCTTCCACCACCGCACGCGGTTGAAGCCATGTTCGCGCAGGTCTTTCAGCGTCGTTGTGGAAGGGCATAGGTTCAGGTGCGCTTGGTTGTGCAGGGTCCGCAGATAGTTCCACATCAGCGGCTCGGCTAGCCCCCCCAGCGCACCGCTGTAGAGCCGCGCATAGCGGGGCACGTCGGTGTGATAGGATGCCACAACCGGCACATTCAGCCGCCGGGCATACGACAAGCCGAAGGGGCCAAGAAAGAATGGATTCACAACATGCACCAGATCCGGCTGAAATTCCTGCACGCACTCCCACACGCGCTTGCGCGGAATATTGATCCGCAGTTCGGGATAGAACGGGAGGCGCGGGCCACCCACCCCGACAATCTCTGCTCCGGCATACTCGGCGGGGCCACCCGGAGGCCCAAACAGGATCACCTGATGCCCCTTCTCGTTTAGGCGTTGGAGCATCAAACAGAGAATGCTGACAACGCCGTCAATTTTAGGCAGGAATGTTTCTGTGAAAACCGCAACTTTCATAGCTTGCCTCTACCCCTACATCTGCCGCTGGTTGCTCGGCGATTGCTGTGGCTCAAACACTTCTTAAAGCTCCAGTATACTCGATCTTGCAGGTTGTCTGACATACACGGAAAGACACCGGGCACCTGCCCCGTGTCATTCCGGCTGTCATTCCGGTTGTCATTCTGGCTGTCGCTCCGGTTGCCACCCAAGCTCACGCATTACAGCACGGTAGCGGTGTAGCGGTATGGAGCACACGCAGCCCAAGCATCGTCGTCGCTTCCGTGTGGGGCACGGCCCGCGAGAACCAGAACCCCTGCCCAAAGGCACACCCAATGCCGCGCAGCAGCAGCGCGTGATCGTGGGTTTCAATCCCCTCTGCAATCACTTCCATCCCCAACGTCGCTGCGAGGGTGATGATTGACTCGACAATCGCCGTGCTTTCGCGCATCTGCATAATCGCTCGCACGAATGATGAGTCAATCTTCAGCGTATCAACGGGAACCCGTTGCAGGAAGCTCAGGGACGAATAGCCTGTGCCGAAGTCATCGAGGGCAACCGCGATACCTTGTGCGCGGAGCGCAGCAAGCTGGGCAACGACATTATCCGTGTAATCTATAGCAACCGTTTCCGTAATCTCCAGTTCCAGATATGATGGGGGCAGCTCGTATACGGTAAGCATATTGACCACGACATCAATCAGATCCGGGCGCAGCAGCGAACGCCCAGAGATGTTCACGCGCACGCGGAAAGTCGGATGCAGGAGGCGGGCCTGTAGCCATGCTGCGGTCTGTTGGATTGCGTGCTGTAGGACCCACTGATCCACCTCGATGATTAAGCCGCTCTCCTCCGCAATCGGGATGAAGCGGCGGGGCGAGAGCAAGCCACGGCGGGGGTGGAGCCAGCGCAGCAGGGCTTCAAAGCCGACGACTAAGCCACTATGCAGATCAATCACGGGCTGATAATATAGCTCCAGTTCATTCAGCAGGATCGCCTGTGGTAGCTCAGTCGCCACCTGCCAACGTTCGAGAGCTTGGCGATGCAGGTATTCATCATAGAGGACAATCTGCCCGCGCCCGCGTTGCTTGGCTTGATGAAGGGCAAGGTTGGCATTGCGGAGCAGATCGGCGGGGGTGCGCGTGATGCTATCCAGTGTAGCTATGCCGATGCTGACTTCAGCCGAGACCGGCTGATCGGCAAGCATAATCGGCTTGGCAAGCTGCTGCTGTACCGCCCGCGCGAGGCTCAGGGCATCTGCGACAGGCATATCCGGCAGGAACATCAGGAACTCATCGCCCGAAAACCGAGCGGTGAGGGCATCCGGCGGGGCAGCCTGCTCTAGACAACGCGCTAACCCGATCAGGAGTTGATCGCCGGCACTGTGCCCCAAGCTGTCATTGATCAGCTTGAAGTTGTCAACATCTATGAACAGGATGACTTGGGCACTATCTTTGGGATTGCTCTCTAGGGCAGAGAGGTAGCCCACCAGAAAAGTACGGTTGGGTAGCCCCGTCAATTCATCGTAGCCGATCATCTGCGAGAGTTGGGCTTCGGCTTGGCGACGATCCGTGACATCCGTGACGATGCCGCCAATCGCATAGATCTGCATCTGATCATTCCGTAAAGGAAACTTGATTGCCACTTTAATCCGCTCATTGCCGAGCTGATCAGTCACATACTCATCAAATTGGAGCGGCACACCCTGCCGCACAACGTTGTGGTCATCTTCACGCAAGGACTCGGCAATCTCTGTGGGAAACAGATCGAAATCGGTTCGGCCGACCATCTGCTGCGGCGATAGCCCATGCGACTCGGCAAGGCGATCATTGGCGAGAATGTAGCGGCCTTCCAAATCCTTGATAAAGATCAGCGCGGGCGCGTATTGTAGCACCGATTGGAGCCACTGCTGGCTCTGGTGCAGGGCGTGTTCGGCATGGATGCGGCGGGCAACATCATCGAGCAGTTCCGTATTGTGTTGGTCTACGGAGACGGTACGTTGCTGCCCGCGCCGTTCCAGCACACGTTGAGCGTGGCGTAATGAGGCTTCCAAGCGGCGTGCGTGGGTAACATCCTGCACTGCCCCCACCACCCGCTGTACACGCTGCCGGGTGGCATCCCACTCAGGAATGGCAACCACCCGCAGGTGCAGATAATCGGCGTGGGTATCGCGCACCTGATACTCACTGTCGAGGGTGATACCGTCGAGCAACTGCCGGAGATCCGCCATGGCACGCGCTACATCGCTGGGGTGCAAGGCGTGCTGCCAGAGTTCTGGACTGAAGAGGTCGGCACAGATCTGGGTCGTGAGCGTGCCCGTTAGATATTCAAGCTGGAAGGTTTGATACTTGGGATCAACACGGATGGTGAACGCAAAGCCCGTTAGGTGTTCGATGAGGGATTCGTAAGCACTCGTAGTGGTGGATGCAGAGGTGTTACGTGGCATTGGCGATGCCGGTGCGGGGGGCGTGTGTTCTGCCGTCCATGTTTCATGTTGGAGGCGGTCTTCGAGATCAGCAACCCGTTGCCGTAAGTAGGTTACTTGATCCTGTGAATTTGCGAGACTCGCTGCTGCGGGCAGTTCTGCCGATATATTATGCATGGGATCACGCATAGCTTATTTTCTCCTTCGCCGGTTCGCATTTACGGTGTGTGCAGGAACACTGCCCCGTCCAACCACGCCCTCTTGGTTGGATCGGCTAGTTGAGTGAAGGCCAGACGGCCAGCTTGGTCTGCACGCGCTTGATCACTTCATCGGTAAACTCGGAGGTGGTTGCGTGGCCCTGCAAATCTGCGGTGCGCACGCCATCATAAACCGCCTCAAATACCGCCTCAGAGACTGCGCGGGCAGCGAGCTTGCCCCCTTCGATATAACTGAGCAGTGAACTGCATGCCAAAATCATTGCCATTGGGTTAGCAATATTCTTACCGAACAGCGACGGGGCTGTACCATGTGGTGCTTCTGCCATCACCACACGGGTGTTCCAATTCTCATCGAAGCTGATCAACAGCGACTCAGCTCCGGCAATCGAGCCAAACATCTGCAAGATCATGTCACTCAGGCAATCACCATCACGGTTGAGCGCAGGGATCACCATGCCATCGCCCGTATTGGTGAGGAGCAGCGCATAGGTTGCATCAATCAATTGCGGCTCGTAGCGCACGCCGGGATGTCGTTTGGCCGCAGCATCCATCTCTTCCTTCAGCATCCCTTCATAGACGGGGCTAACCGTGAACTTGGGCCCGCCAAAGACCTTTACGCCGAGTTTCTCGGCGTGGCGAAACGCATACTCCGAGACGGCCCGGCAGGCGTAGCGCGAGATGTGTTCGGTGCGGTAGGCCATTTCGTCCAAGCCACTGCCCTCGCGCCACTCTTTGGCTCCGTAGGCATCGCCCACCGCCATCCGGATCACCGCAATCGGGGCATACACCCCTCCAATCGGGCGCACGCCGGGAATGCGCCGCCCGGTGCGAACAATCACCGTGCCATCTACCATATCGCGCAGGAGTGCATTTGGGCTGCCGACATCTTCGTCGTGTTCCGGCGTAATCGTCGCCGCCTTCAAGCCCAAGCCGGTTGCGAGCATCGCCTCAGCTGCCTCACGCACCACCGCATTCTTGGTTGCCCGCCGATTCTCCAACGAGAGATCGAACGCCTTGAAATCGAGGGATAGTCCGACGACCTCCGGCGATAAGACCCGCAGCGACTCGTCAAGGAGTTCCTGCCCGGTCTGATCACCCTGCATGATGACAATTGTTGCACTCATTTAGCTTCCTCGTTTTCCGCTTGTGGTGAAGGTTCCAAATACAGAAGGTACACGCTGCTAGTATACCGCACAGGAATTAGAATGAGTCAAAACAGTACGGGAAGATCGAGGTCATTTTATCCAAACCTACTCGCCCAAGCCGCACAAGCACCACCTCATCGCCCAACCGCCGCGCACCACACCGCTAAGGCGCATCTGCGAGATAGAGCAATGCCAACCCGAATGCTGCCGCCCACGGCAGAATCTGCACCTCGCCGGCAGCGAGTGCAGCGCGGATGTCGGCTGGGGTGAGCAGCAGCAGTTCTTGCTCCTCCAGATCATCCGCAGTGGGGCGGGCTACAGGCTGCGCATTGCGCGCAAGGTAGAGGTATGCCGTACCCGCGCCGCGATTGCCGTCTACTGCGTATCGCCCCAGATCAAGCCACTCGCTGGCGGTGTAGCCGGTCTCCTCGAGTAGCTCGCGCTGCCCTGCCGTGAGTGCATCCTCGCCCGGCTCAAGGTAGCCCCCGACTGGCGCAAGCGCAACACGGCTTGCGGCATACTTCGTCTGGCGGAAACAGAGGATGCGCTGATCCGGCGTACACGCCACAATGTTGACAAAATCGGGGGTGATCAGCCACGGCCAGTCAGCAATGATTGCGCCATTAGGTAGCGCAACCGTATGTGCTTCTACCTGTAGAAATTTACTGTGATTAAGAATTTGGACACGTTGGAGTGTTTGCCACTGCTTCATAGTACATCCTTCGTTTAGCCTACCATCTAATAATACTGGAATTTCAGAAAAAGAAAAGAGGAGCCTAAAATAATTGTGGGAGAAAATTTCTTCACCAAATAACTAATCCTGTGGTATGCTGAAAAGGTGAAACAACCACACCGCTATCTCATCATCGCCATTTTATTCGCCACGCGCCTGACGCTCAACACCGCGATTCGGGTCATCTACCCATTGCTCGTGTGGCTTGCAGCAGCATTTGTCGTAGATCTCCAAACAGTCAGCCTGATTGTCACGATCCAGCTTGGCACAACGTTTGTGGGGCCTATTGGGGGGACACTCGCAGATCGCTACGGCGAACGGCGGGTGATGCTCTTGGGCCTAGGGCTGTTCTGTGCCGGCGCAGCCACCTGCCTGTTCGCGCCCCAGATTGGCGTACTCATGGTGGGGCATGCCTTGATTGGCGCAAGCACTGGCTTCTACCACACGGCCTCACACGCCTACCTCAGTGCCACCACCCCCTACGCCGTGCGCGGGCGCATATTGGGCTTGATGGAATCTAGCTGGGCCCTCGCCGCCCTGCTCGGCGTGAGTGGGCTTGTGGCCTTGGTCCAGCGCACGCAGGCGGTTCAATTGATGTATGCTCTGCTACTTGGGCTAGGCGTAGTGTTGCTGCTGGCGATCTGGGTTGGTGTGCCCGCGCTGCATCGCTCGCCGACTACCGCTGAGACACCGCGCATGGGCATGGGTGCGGTGCTCGGCCAACCGGTGGTGCTGGTGTTGATGGGCTTTTTAACTGGCGTGATGATCGCCTACGAGATGGTGTTTGTGGTGTATGGCGCGTGGCTCGCACAGGACTTCGGCGCATCGCTCGCGCAGCTTGGCTGGGTATTCGGCATGTTAGGCTTTGTCGAACTGGGCAGTTCGCTCGCGGTGGTTGGCTTGGTAGATCGGATCGGCAAGCGGCGGGCATTGCTCGCTAGCTTCGGGCTAGCCGGCATCGCCCAGATTGCGCTTGTATTCACAGCGGGCAACTGGGTTGGCTTTCTGCCCGTCTTTCTGACAATGGGCGTGATGAGCGAATTTGCGATTATCAGCGCGATCATCTTGAGCAGTGGGCTGGTGCAACGCGCTCGCGGCACTGCGATTGCACTTGGCATTACCGCATTGGGCATCGGGCGCGTCATCGGTTCCGTGCTCGGCCCAGCCCTGTTCACCACCTTCGGCTTCACTGCCAATGGGCTTGTTGCGGGTATGCTCACGTTGATCTGTGTCGCTATCGGCTGGCGTGTCGTGCGCGAGGGCGATGAAGCCAGCACCCCCGATCCGGCGGCACCGCCCGCATCGGCATCAGGCGTTGCCGCGCAGGGCGAATGACTGCACCACGCGGAAGTGCTGATCGGGCGACTGCTCCAGCAGATACAGCGTATCAAGGTGCAGGCTGCGCTGCGCTGGCGTAGACCATAGCCCGTACTCCTCGCGCAGCAGCTGGGTGACGCGCTGGCGGGTTGACCAATCGGGCAGGCTCGACAGGAGCGAGAAGTGCAGCGTAAAGTTTTCGAGGATCCGGTAGCGCGGCGTGCCATAGCGCGTGAATGCCGCTTGATCGGCGGCGGAGAACGTAGCGCGGTGCGGCCCAAAGAATGGGCTGGCTGTGTGCAACACCTGCACGAGCGTTACCACATGGCGGTGCAGGCGCAGCGTGGCTTCTGCCGGATCGTCGAAGGTGATGCCGAGCGCACGCGGCAGCAGCGCAAAGGAGGCATACCAGCGGCCGGCGTGCAGCGTGATTGGGGCGGTGCGGCTGGCAATCCAATCAAGGCGTGTGGCGATCTCATCCAGATCGGCGGCAGCATACGCCACCGCTTCGCCCATTGTGGCGTGGCAGCCAAACAGCCGCGCAATGCCGACCCACGCCGCCGCCGCCGGATCGTGTTGGGTGAGCAGGGTGGGAACAGGTGTGCCCCGCAACACATCGTAGCCGATCACGGCACGCGCAAGCTGATAGAAGCTGGTATCTGCCGATGGGATCAGATAGATGGCGAGCGTGTGGTTGTGTTCGGCAATCTGCATATCTCACCTAGATCATGTCTGTCGCGCTGAGCTTGAATGCCCAGCCTCCATTATACCCTAGCTCAACCACGCCAGATCACGTAGCACCGATTAGCCTATTCTGCCCCACCCGCCCCACCTGCCCACCCAATTGACAGAAGCCCCACGCTATGCTACTGTGCTACTCCGTTATGGAAACACCATCATCGCCTGCCCAATCTGCGCCGCGTGCCCGCACCCTGCCTACGACCGTCGCCTTGCTGCGCCGCGTGGATGCCGGTGGCTATGTGTTGGTGCTGCTGTTTCTACTGCTCTTGCCGATCAGCACACCACGCATATATGCCACTGATGAGGTGCAATATTACGCCTATCTGCGCTCGGCCTACATTGACCGCGATCTGGATTTTCGCAACGAATACGAACACTTTGCCCAGATCGGCTTAGCCAATAGCGATCCAGCAATCTACAATGCGCTGCTGCGCGATCACCCCGACGACCCGCCCGTCAATCCGCAAACGGGCAAGCTCCGCAATGTTGCCCCGATTGGGGCGGCGGTGCTGTGGTCGCCCGGCTTCATCCTCGCCGATATTGGCGTGCGCTTCGCCAATCTGTTTGGGGCAGGCATCCCCCCCGATGGCTTCGCCCGTCCCTACATCTACGCGGCCTGCTTTATGAGTGCCGGGTATGCCCTGCTCGGCATGCTGCTCACCTACCGCCTGTGCCGCCGCTATGCGGGCATATTGGCGGCAACGCTAGCGTGTGTGACGCTCTGGCTGGCTACACCACTCGTTTTCTATTCGTTCATTGCCATGCCGTGGGCGCATGCGCCGGGCTTCTTTCTGGTCGCGCTGTTCCTCACGATTTGGCTTGGCAAGCCATACCCACCGCTCGCAGATCGGTATGCCCAGCGTTCGTTGCGGACGTGGGCTTTGCTTGGTGCGGTGGGCGGGCTGATGGCGATGACCCGTGAGCAACTCGGCTTGCTGCTGTTGCTGCCCGCCATCGAGAGCCTGTATGCCTACGCCCGCCTTGTGCCGGCCGCACTGCGCGGCACAGCCGCCGCCCGCCAGCAGGTGCAGCAACTGGCGCAGGGGCACGCGCTGTTTCTCGTGTGCCTTGCGCTATTTCTGCTGCCCCAATTCGCCACCTACCAAATCCTCAATGGCCGCCCACTGCCCGCTAGCACTGTTGCGGGCAAGCTCAGTGCATCAGGCGGGGGCAGCCCCTATTTCTTCGCCACCCTGATCCACCCGCGACACGGTGCATTCCTGTGGAGTCCGGTGCTAGTTCCGGCACTGGCGGGGCTGGCGTGGCTCGCTCGGCGTGATTGGCTACTGGCCGCGCTGTGTCTGCTCGGCTGCGTCGTGCAGACGTATATCAACGGCTCGTTCGGCTCGACATGGCACCTAACGGGTGCATTCGGCTTCCGCCGCTTGATCGAGTGCATCCCCTTCTTTGCACTCGGCTTGGCTGCGCTGCTCGAGTGGCTGCACCGCCGCACTCACCCCGCCGTGATTATCGTGCCGTGCCTGCTGCTGATCGGCTGGAATATCGGGCTGATCGCGCAGTGGACGGTGGTGCGCCCAGAGCTACGGCGCGGCTTGATCTGGGACGATATGCTCTACTACCAAGTGGTGGAAGTGCCCCAACAGATCATTGGGCGGCTTGGCGATCTGCTGTTCAATCGCTGCCGCCTGATGCAAAACCAGACCTGCTGATGATTGCCTACATTGCCATCCCTACTAGCCTCAGCTTGCAATCCGCGAATGCCCTGCAAACGTACACCACGATCCGCGAACTGCGCCGCCGCCGCCCCGACACATTGGCGATTGTGCCACGCTGGGGCAACGAGCCATCGCGCTTCAGCGAATTGGGCGTAGTGCATCTGCCGCGCCCTGCTATTGGCAAGCTCTCGCGGCTCTATCGCACCACGCTCTGGTATTACCTTGAGTATTCGGCATTTGCGTGGATGTGTCTGCCGGTGCTTGCCGCCCAACAGCAGGCGGGCACGCAGATCGAGGCGATCTACATTCGCCAGAGCATCTGCGCGGCGTGGTGGAGTGCCGTGTTGGGGCCCCGGCTCGGACACATCCCCGTCATTTACGAAGTGCATGATCTTGAGTCGCGCAATCCCTCACGCACCAAAGAGGTATGGGCCCAGAGCCTGCTGCACTTGATAGACCGCACGGCGATCACCCGCGCAACAGCGGTAGCATCACTTACGGCGGAGTTCGGGCACTATCTGGGGCAGATCGGCTGGCGCGATCCTGCCGACATTGCGGTGATCCCAGATGCCTACGATGCGACGCTGTTTGGGCCGCACGCACAGGCTGCCAGCCGGGCCCAGCTGGGCTTGCCCGCCGATGCGCTGATTATTGGCTACGCGGGCATGACCTTTGCCCACCGCTGGCTAGAGGGTTTGATCGCCGCGGCCGCCCAGCTGCTGCCGCTGTACCCGCACCTGCATCTGGTGTTAGTCGGTGGTCGCCCAACCGAGCTTGCCCAACTTCGCAAGTGCGCCGATCAGCACGGGATCGCCGAGCGGGTGCAATTGGTGGGAGCCGTGCCCCAAGCGGACGTGGTGGCCTACCTGAATGCAGCCGATGTGCTGGCCATTCCTGATACCGTGACCGATATGACCGCTTCACCCCTGAAGCTGTTTGAATACCTTGCATTGGGGCAGCCGCTCGTATTGCCGGATCTGCCGGCGTTGCGTGAGGTTCTGCCGCCCACACTGGGGCACTATTTCGCACGCCGCGATCTGTTGAGCTTGCAGGCTGCACTCATTGCCGCCCTGCATGCCCGCACTGATCGGCAGGCGCAGGCAGCACGGCGCACGCTCGCCCAAGCCCACACCTACGGGCGGCGGGCAGAACGAATTCTGGAACTGGTGGCGCAGGTGCGCGGCTAGCCTAGGTCCTACGTGCTCTGGTCGGGGTCTATCCCTAGCGAGCGCAGCAGGGCGGCGAGCCGTTCGCGCTCTTGGCGTTCTTGCGCGAGCTGCTGTTGGGCGGTATCCCGTTCGAGGATGAGCGTGCCAAGCGGCTTGAATGGCTCCCCATTCGGCTTGAAGATCGTGATTGGCTCATCCGGCGGCGAGACAAACTGGATCCCCAAGCGCGGGCTGACCCACCCATCAAGGCGCGGGTGCGTGGTCAGTTCCACCAAGCCGGTTGCCTCGCGCAGCCAGCCTCGCAGCGTGAACGTGTCGGGGTCATATTCGTAGTATTCCTCTACGCCATACGTCGCGTAGAACTCGCGCTTCTCGCGCATCTCCTCGGCGGTGTTGCCGGGCGAGAGGATCTCGAACACGACCTGCGGTGCAATGCCCCCTTCGTCCCATTGGCGATACGAGCCACGCCGCCCTTTGGGCCGCCCAAAGGCAACCAGCGCATCCGGCGCACGGCGGATAGACGGCTGCCCTTTGACCGGATACCACAGCAGGTCGCCCGCGACAAACACCTGCGGGTCATCGGCAAACAGACTTTCGAGGTTCTCTTTGACCAGTACAATCCAGTTGAACTGCTCCGTGTTCTCGGCCATCGGTTCTCCGTCGCTGTCGG
The DNA here is from genome assembly GCA_012031225.1 of Chloroflexaceae bacterium. Taxonomy (GTDB): domain Bacteria; phylum Chloroflexota; class Chloroflexia; order Chloroflexales; family Chloroflexaceae; genus JAAUTZ01. The sequence goes on along the minus strand of JAAUTZ010000054.1, from coordinate 7,963 downwards.
GATACTCAATCGGCGGCGACACGGGTAGCTCTAGCGGGTTGATCGTCATCGGTATCGCTCCTTCCGGTGCAGGTTATGGGTCAACGCTTGCTCTATGGCATACAGTATAGCACAGGTGTCTAGGCAAGGGGTGCGCTGCTTGGGGCGCATCTGCCGCTAGCTCAGGTCAAGCCAGATCACGCGATGGCTTGCGGCATTGATCACGGCGGTCTGCTTGTGGCGGGTGTGGGTTCCCTTAACCATGCGGTAGTTCTGGTGGATGTGCCCATGGATCAGGTAGCGCGGGTGGGCCCACTCGATCAGCCAGCGCAGCGCACGAAAGCCGCGATGTGCTAGATCGCTACCCTGATGAATGCCTGCGGGTGGGGCGTGGGTCAGCAATACGTCAAGTGCCCGCCCGTAGCGCAGCCGATTGAACAGCAGGCGCGGCGTGAGCCGCAACACCCGCAGCAGCATGTCACGCTCCGTGTATTGGTAGCGCGAGGCGGCATTGTAGCGCATACTGCCGCCCAAGCCCGCGAAGATTATGCTCTGATGCCGCAGCACCCGATCATCAAGCAGGGTGCAGCCGCGAGCCTCAGTCACCGGCTCGCCGCTGCCCGTCAATTCGGGGGCATCATGGTTGCCATGCACGTAGAAACACGGCACACCAAGCATCGTAACGGTATACTCAAGGTAGTAGTAGGGCAGATCGCCACAGCCTAGAATCAGCTGCACTGTGGGGAACTGGTCACGGATATGCGGACTGTAGACGAGAGGCACTACCTCGTCGCTGAGGGCAAGTACGTACATAATCGGATGCTTTTGTGGGCGAATTACTCAGGCGACAAAATGATAGCTTTTTGTTACCATACGAGAGGTATTGTAATTGATCAACGAAATACTTTGTAACTCAGGCAGGTATACTTGGGATGGAGTCTCGTGCTGTCAACGACGATGGAACACCCTGTATACCGCAAGCGTAGTCTAGCACAGCCATAAGGACAGAGAAGAGATATGTTAACACATGCAGAAGTAGAACGCATTTTGACCAGTTATGATCTTGGTCAATTGCGAAATATGACCACCGCGACACGCGGTTATGTGAATGAAACGGCATTCATTCACACGACTGAAGGACGATTTGTGCTGCGCCGCAGCCATCGCCGCTTGAATGAAGAACAGCAACGCTACCGCCATATCTTGACGGAGTGGCTGTATCAGCACGATTTCCCCGTGCCGCCGCTCATCCCCGCCAAGAATGGGGATACCTTGCAGGTCCAGAACGGTCGTTACATTGAGGTGATGCAGTTTGTGCCCGGCGGCGATTTCGATCAGGATAATGCGAGCCACCTGTGGAGTGTGGGGCAGGTGCTGGCGCAGATGCACAATCTGTTGGAAGATTACCCCAAGCCGCCCGATAATGTGGAGCCTCGTTACATCCCTGAGAATGCCCTGCGCCTAATCGAGATTGTGCTGGAGCGCGACGTGATGGGCGATCTCGCTGAGTCGCTCAGTTGGTATGATCGGCGGGCAGCTCGCCTCCGTAAGGTATTATCGGAGGAAGTGTACTCCACGTTGCCCAAAGTTGTGATCCACGGCGATGTGCATCGGGACAACTTCTTGTTTAGCAATAGCGATATTACCGCTGTGCTGGATTACGATCAGGTCTCGTGGCAAAGCCCTATCGCCGACCTCGCCGATGCGCTGGTGGCATTCGCCTCTGAGCCGAAAACGAAGGGCTTGGTAAATACGTGGGGGGTGTTCACGGGGCCCTTGAACAGGGAACACGCGCTAGAGGTGATTACAGCCTACCATAGCGTGCGCCCACTCAGCACGAGCGATTTGACGACCCTGATGAATACGCTTGAGGTGATCTGGCTGCACGGTGAACTAGGGCGGGTTGTCTCTACGCCCGAAGGTGCGCCAGAGTATCACGAAGCGGTGCTAGGTCAAGGTCGCCAATTGCTGGATGATCTAGATCGCAAGCGCGATGCGTTCCTTGCCGAGTGGCAGCAGCAGTGTGCCGAATTGGATTTAGCCGAGCCAGTCGCAGCTTAGGAACCATAAGGAGCCGTGTCACCACGATGGCTGGCACGGCTCCTTATGGTTAATGCTTTAAGGATGATGCCCGCCATGATCGCGCACGCAGATGCTCTCTTGGAGGCCATACGAGCGATCCACGCCGCGATTCGGGCGGCCGTGGTTGCCGCGTGCGAACAGCAGAGCCTCACGGATTTGGCGCAGGTGGCAGGCGACGATGCAGGCGATACGATCTATGCGGTTGATCGGATCAGCGAAGCGGTGCTAGTGGATCTGTTTAGCCGCGAGATTGCGCCGCGCTGGTCGCTTGTGCTGATTGCAGAGGGCTTGCACGACGGGCAGATGCCGCTGCCGCCCGGCACGCCCCCGGAGCAGTGCCAACTCCGTGTGATCGTAGACCCGATAGACGGCACACGCGGCTTGATGTATCAGAAGCGCAGTGCGTGGATCCTGACGGGCGTTGCGCCTAATCACGGCCCGGATACCCGCCTGAGCCAGATTGAACTGGCGGTGCAAACCGAAATCCCCCTCGTCAAGCAGCATCTCAGCGACGAACTGTGGGCAACACCTACCGCACCCACCCGCGCCCGCCGCTACAATCGCCTCACTGCCACCCACACCCCACTCACCCTACACCCCTCACGCGCTACCAGCATCGCGCATGGATTTGCCATGATCAGCCGCTTTTTTCCGGGCGCACGCGATGAACTCGCGGCAATAGATGAGGCCGTGATCCGGCGTGTGTTGGGCAACCCGCCGCCCGGCAAGGCGGTGTGCTTCGAGGATCAGTATATCAGCACGGGCGGGCAGCTGTATGAGTTGATCGCCGGGCATGACCGCTTTGTGGCTGATCTGCGCCCGCTGCTCGATCAGTGGCTTGCGCGGCAGGGGCGATCACAGGGCATCTGCTGCCATCCGTATGACCTCGCGGCAATGCTGGTGGCGCAACAAGCGGGGGTGATCCTGACCGGCGGCGACGGCGGTGATCTCGATGCACCGCTGGATTTACATACTGATGTGGCGTGGATCGGCTATGCCAATGCTGCCATTGCCAACCAGATCGCCCCGGCGTTGCACGCTGAGCTACGCCTGCGTGGGCTGCTGCCCTAGCCCCCCGACCCCTGATACCTACCCCCTGCCCCCTTCATGGTATACTACCAACGAAGTCTGGCAGGGCTAATTCACAGCCGCGCCAGTGGTAGCATCAGCGCAGGAGGAGATGCGATGTTCCCAATCGTTACGCTTGCCGGCACGCCCTATCAACGCGGGCAACAGTATGCCCAGCAAGCCGCTACGCAGATTACGCACAGCATTGCCAGCTATGCCCTGCTATTTGCCCATGATCGCGGGCTAGCGTGGGCCGCAGCGCAGCACCTTGCCGCAGCGTATGTGCCGATTCTTGCCGAGCGGGCCCCGCACTTGCTCGAAGAGATGCGCGGCATCGCCGATACACTGGATGTCCACCTGAATGAGATTGTCGCGCTGAATGCCCGCACCGAACTACTCGCGGGCGATTTCTACAGCCGTTCGCCCAACTATGCCGCCGCCCAAGCTGCGAACATCCATCAGGGCGTGCCCCAACTCCCCGACCTGCCCCAGCGCACCCTCCGCACCGAATGCACAACGGTGGTTGCGCTGCCCGATGCCACCCGCATCGGCAATACGCTGCTCGCCCAGACGTGGGATTGGGTCAAGATCCAACGGGCGGCCTGTGTGGTGTTGCGGATCCTGCCGGAAAACCCCGATCATCCAACGATCCTAACCTTGACGGAAGCTGGCATTGTCGGCAAGATCGGGCTGAACAGCAGCGGCTTGGGGGTCTCCTTGAATATCCTTAGCTCGCTGCAAGACGGCGAGCAACCCGATCTGCCCATTCACATATTGCTGCGCCTTGCGATGGAACACCACAGTGTCGCCAGTGCGCTGGAACTGCTCCGCACGCAGCGCGGCGCGGCTTCTTCGTGTATTACGCTGGCTGATGCCGATGGGCAGGCGGCGTGCGTCGAGCTGACTCCGCAGGCAACGCAGGTGATTGCCCCAGAGGATGGCTTGCTTGTCCACACCAATCACTGCCTGACGGATGCTACCCGCGCCAATATGCGCCCCGTTGCGCTTGTCTCCAGCACTGAGCCGCGCTACGACCGCGCCATCGCGCTGTTGCAGCAGCAGCACGGAGAGCTAGATGTGGATACCATGATGGATCTGCTGCGCGATGAGTATGACGCACCGCGCTGCATCTGCCGCACGACTGATGCGAGCCTGCACCCCGCCGATCAGGTGGAGACGGTGGCAGCCGTCGTGATGGATGTAGCCCAGCGCCTGATGTACATCGCGGCGGATCGCCCGTGCGCCACCGACTTTGTGCCCGTGCTGGTGCGAGCGTAAGGGCGGCATCGCCCGCCGCTCCGGTTTGACGCACGCGCCTGCATCCGCTACAATCGGCACGGTCATACGCCGAGCAGCACGCGCATAGGAAAGAGGCTACGCTCGATGCCAGATACGCACCTACATGTGGATAGACCACCTGCAATCTACACTCCCGCTGCATTTGCCCAAGCGATTCAGCACCAGCTTGCGGCAGCTGGGATTGTGTGCCAGCTGTCTGCCGAGCTGTGCCTGACGCTGGAACTACACGGGCGCAAGGTTCGTATGCACCTCGAACAGGCATATCAAGATTATCTGCGCGAACCTACCCGCCTCGCCCAGATTGGGCAAGCACTGGCTCGCAAGACAGCCCAGTATACCCCCGACCAACTCATCACTGATTTTCAGGTCTTACGCCACGCAATCTTCCCCATCCTCAAGCCGCTCACCCTGCTCGCCGAACTGCACGAACGTCAGCTCCCGATGCTCGCCTATCGCTGGTGGCAAGCGGACTTGATGATCGCCTACGTGATCCGTGAGCAGCACAGCCTCGCCTACATCAATACCGACCACCTCACCCAATGGCAGATCGATGAAATGACGCTGCACGAATGGTCCATGCGGAACCTGCAACTGCAAACGGCCCGGGTTGCCCACACCACGCTCGGCACTGGCCCGCGCCAACTGTTTCTGTTTAATACCCAAGATGGTTACGACGCAACCCGCATTCTGTTGCCGGACGTGTTGGAGATGTGGCATGCCGCACTTGGGGGGCGGCTGGTGATTGGCATTCCCCACCGCGATCTGCTGGTTGCCTTTAGCGATCACGAACCACAGGTGTTGCACGCCGTTGCCCACCAAGTCACACAGGATGCCCACCACCACCCTGCTCGCCTCACGACGACTCTGTTTGCCTATCACGCCGGACAGGTGCAGGTCTATCCGCCCCAAGATACCTCTAGCTCCGAAGAAAGGTGATCATGGAAGTTCTGGTTTTGCTGGTGGCACTGGCGTGTTACGGCTTGGCGGCGTGGAGCTTGCAGCGCGAGGGGACACCGATCTACCTGTTTCTCGCTTTTGCGGGGCAGCTGGGGATGCTCGCAACGCCGCTTTGGAACTGGCTCTACCGCGATCCCTACGCGGCTGATCTGGCGGTCTTTGCGGAGCTGTTTGGTATTCCCCTGTATAGCCTGCAAGCCTTCGGTGCAGCGTGGCACTACACCCTGCCCGTCATGATTACCTACTATCTCTATACACGACGCTGGTGGTTCCCCAATTACTTCACCGCGCTGCTTGCCTATGTGGTGTTTATGTTCTATCACGCCTTGCTCGAAGTGGTTGGCTTGAACGCCGGACTGTGGAACTACACCAACAGCCCGACCATGCCCCCCGGTATCTCGCCCGCCTTCCTTGCGGTGTTGATGGGCGCACTGATCTCGCTCATTCTGCTGTATGTGGTGATGACCGTGCGCCGCTATTCGTGGCAAAGCCTGTTTGTGTTTATTGTGCCTGCCCCCCTGCTGCTCGCCATCCTTGTGCGTGGCGTGATTGGTGCGCCCTACTGGATCGTCCAAGCGATAGACGTAGAGCCGTGGACCCAATTGATCGGCAGTCTAAGTACGGTTGTCTTGACCTTTGTCGGGGTGCATATCTTTGCCGACGCGCTCGGCAAAGCTGAGGTTGAGCTTGCCTAGCGTGCGAAAGCCGGTATCATGACACCATACGCCCATGCCGCCTGTGGGCTTGCGCTAGCGTGGCTCACCCGCCCGCCCCACCACCCGCCCCAGTGGGCAGGCTGGCTGATGGGTAGTGTGCTGCCCGATCTGGATTTTGTGCTGCTGGTGCCGCTGCTAGGGCGGCAGGCCGGCCACCGCACCATCACCCACGCGCCCGTGTTTCAGGTGGGCGTGGCGTGGTTGCTGCGCCGCTACGGATTCTGGGCGGTACTCGGCGGGCAACTTAGCCACAGCCTCGCCGATAGCTGTGGACATGGCAACCCACGCGGCGTGGCGTGGTTCTTCCCATTCAATTGGAACCGAGTAGATGTTATTACCCCCTTACCCGGCTGGTGCAACGCCGGAGCGCACGCACTAGCCCTAGCTAGAATGAGGTTTAGCTTATGGAATGGATTGTCTATTTTCACGGGATCTTCGGCGAGCGGGTGCTACCGCTCTTGATCGTGCTGGCCGCGATCTGGTTCACCGTAACATGGAAGGCTCCCGCACCGGATACGCCGCGCACCTTGGCCGCCCGCATCTTCCCGCAGCTGGTCACGCTGCAATTCTCGCTCGGCTTCGTCTATTGGCTCTATGGCATCGTTGCGATTGGGCAAGCCGGACGCTATCTGGGCTTCCCGTTTATTCTGCACCCGATATTGGGCTTGCTGGCTGTGCTGCTCGCACATTGGGCGGTCACCAATCGCCCAGAGCGCAACGCCTTCACGCGCACACTGGCGCGGCTTGGGCGGTGGAGCGTGGTCGCCACGATGGGCTTGCTGCTGGGCGTGGTGCTGCTCGGTACCGTGATTGCCTATGCGATCTAAGATACCCCCTAGAGGTATGGTGAAGAACTGTTCACACCACGCGCTGATCTTGCTGCTTGCATCGTAGGCTGGCGTGCATACAATAGAAAGAGAACGTGTGAACCTGTGAACCATTGCTTACCAGCATGAAGGAGTAACTAGCGTGTATCGCTCACAATTGATCCTCTTTGTCGTAGCAGGGTGGCTAGTGCTGATCGGTTGCGGCAGCACTGCCGCCCCCAGTAGCACCGATCCGGCGAGTGCCCCGCGCCAAAATCCAAACGTCATCAGCAGTGAATTGGCGACGATCCTTCAGCAACCCGATCCGCCCTTCCTGCTTGATGTCCGCACGCTGCCCGAATCGCAGGCGGCGAGTATTCCCGGCACTGATGCGCTGATTCCTGTAGACGAACTGGCGCAGCGCGTGCATGAGCTTGACCCCAACCAAGCGATCATCATTTATTGCCGCAGTGGGAACCGGAGTGGGCAGGCCCTAAACATCCTCAAACAGTCCGGCTTCACGAATGTGCGCCACCTTGCTGGCGGAATTAACACATGGCAAGGGCAGGTCGTATCAGGTATATCGCCGTGTGTCGGGTGCTAGGGGTCCGGTGTTTTAGGTGCGATAGGCATACCCGTAGAGCCGTGCCACTGGCACGGCTTTGTTGCTGCTCGATTCTAACGCAGACATCCCCCCCCACATCCTGAAATTTCTGCTATAATGCTATTTCAATAACAGCCAATCCTCACTGATGACAAACCAGAGTCGCGCCCTGCTCCAAGAATCGGGGGTGGTTTCATCTTCCTCTTGACGCATCCGTATTATCAGATGTATGCACATTGAGCCGTAGTTTCAGCACTGACAACAATGTGCAGGCTCTCTGTCATTGTGAGGGCACACACCAGAAGTTCAACGGTAAGAATCGAAACAGACCAAAGGAGGACGTTATGCCTGTGACCCGTATCCGCTGGCAGCCCCTGCTGCTGCCGCTTGTCGTGCTGCTGTTGCTGGCAGCATGTGGTGGCCCGCCCGCCGCACCCCGCTGCGCCGGCCCC
>JAAUTZ010000151.1 GCA_012031225.1 Chloroflexaceae bacterium | reverse complement strand
ACGAAGGGGGATTGGGCAGCCCGCCACCTGATACCTAAAACCTGAAACCCGACACCTCGCCCCTCCCCCCGTACGCCGCCGCTTCACCCGCCGCCGGTGGATCAATCCACCGGCTACCGGCCCAAGCCCGCTGAAGCGGGTGCCCGCGCCCCAACACCCCACCACGAGCCGGATTGATCCGGCTTCCATTCCTAGCCGGTGGATTGATCCACCGGCGCACCCCCACCACCCACCCCACACTTGCTGTGCATCGCATGCTGTGGTATTATTGTACCCACGTATTGTTCGGGTGTAGTACGGATTTTGTCAATGCTAGGTGGTGTCTTCCGACCGAGCTTCCAACCCAATCGAGTGTGGCTTGGCGTGTGGCGGCAATGCCCACGTTGTCCCCGTCTTGCCCAGCGCGTGGTGGTGGGCTTGCTGGTGACGCTCCTTGCGGGTGGCTCCATGCTGTGCATTGTGCATTGTCACCTTGTGCAGCTGCTCGCTCCACCCACCCTCACCGTGTATGGGGTTACGCTCACGCTCTGCCATACCCCAAATGACCCATCCGCACCCCACCCGCCCGCGCTCGATCCGTCCCTGTTCTATGGTGTTCAGCTGGCCATGCCACTCCTGCTGTTGCTCATCGCCCTGCCGCTCGTCGCCACGCTGCGCCCACCGTCCTCGTGCCTGATCTGGGCTACCCCGCTTGCCCCCGACCCGCCCCCGCCGCGCTCCGCCTGATACGTTCCCGCCAATTGTCGGCGACAACCGACCCCAGTGTGGGGCCGGTGTCTGTGCTGTGAACTGTATCAGTACCATACAACTCGTTTGCTACAGAGTAAGGAGCACTCATGATGCCTGAATCCGAGCGCGTCCCACACGCGCCACTATCCACGACCACCCACGGCGGCAACCCAACCGTTACCGTCAGTGCGGACAACGACACGACCGTACCGCTCACGGAAACCCCTCAGAGCCACTTCTACCGCGTGATCTGGCGCTGGCACTTCTATGCTGGCTTGCTGGTCATCCCGATTATGGTGATGCTTGCGATCACGGGGATCATTTACCTCTTCAAGCCGCAGCTCGATGCCTTGATGTATCCGCAGCACGTCACTCCGGCGGGCACGGTACTCAGCTTCGAGCAGCAACTTGATGCTGTCGCCGCCGCCTACCCAGCCGCAACCATCAGCACGCTGCGCCCGCCCGCTGCCGCAGATCGCAGTAGTGAGGTGTCGCTGACAACCGCACAGGAGCAGAACCTGACCGTCTTCGTCAACCCGTATACGGGGCAGGTGCTGGGCGCACGCGACGACGACAACAACCTCCAGAACTGGGCCGTCACGATGCACGGCTCAATGATGCTGGGCACCACCGGCGATCTCCTGATCGAGCTGGCTGCGTGCTGGGGCTTGGTGCTCGTGCTGACCGGACTCTACCTATGGTGGCCACGCCGTGCCAATGCCGTGTGGGGTACCCTCATCCCGCGCTTCCAAACCAAGAATAAGCGCATCTTCTGGCGCGATCTGCATGCTGTGCCGGGCTTCTGGGGCGCGATCCTGATCGCGTTTATGATTATCAGTGGCTTGCCGTGGGCTGGCTTCTGGGGCGACAATTTCGCGCAGGTGTGGAACCGCTATCCGGCGGGGATGTGGAATGATGTGCCCACCTCAGAGCTGCCGGCAGCCGTGCTGAATGAGCAGGTGAAGACAGTGCCGTGGGCGGTGGAGATTACGCCCCTGCCGGTTTCGACCTTGCCGCACAGCGGGCACGATCACGGCAGCGGGTCCGAGCATGAGCACGAGGTTGAGCCGATTGGGGTAGATGCCGTGGCGGAGTTTGCCGCCGCGCAACACGCACCGCCGGGCTACACGATTGGGTTGCCACAAAGGGTTGAGGGCGTGTACACGATCTCGGCCTTCCCCCCCGATCCGCGTGACCAACTGACGATCCACCTCGATCAGTATAGCGGGGCGGTGCTGGCCGATATTCGCTGGCAGGATTACAGCCTTGTGCCGCAGGCGGTGGAGCTGGGCATTGCGCTGCATCAAGGCACGTTTGGCGGGCTGTTCAATCAGCTGGTGATGCTGGCGGTGTGCCTCGTGATTATCCTGCTTTCGGTGAGTGGCGCGGTAATGTGGTGGTTGCGTCGCCCGCAGGGGCGGCTGGGTGCGCCGTCCATGCCCGCGAACTTCCCACTCTGGCGCGGAGCAGTGCTGATTCTGCTGGTGCTCGCGCTAATCTTCCCGTTAGTCGGAGCCTCGTTGCTAGTTGCGCTGGCCTTCGATTACCTGCTGGTGCAGCGTGTGCCCGCGTTGCAACGGGTGCTGAACTAAGGGGCAGGTGCTAGGTGGCGGGTGTGAGGTGGTAGGGGGCTGGGGACAGGGCAGGAAGGCAGACCACGAAGAACGCGAAGGGCACGAAGAATACGAAGGGGTGGCAGGTGACAGGTGTTAGGTTTCAGGTAGCCCGCCCGCCCCCGCCCTGTACCACCTGTACCCGCCGCGTGGACGGCTCCATCAGGGGGTGTATTCCTGATGGGTATAGGCAATACACCGCTGATACCAGTAACCGGCTCGCCTGTGCTACAATAACCCTAGACGATCTCCCCAATGTTGCCGTGCAGATGACACACGGACGACCACTCGTGCGTGAGGAGGGTGCTATGATTGAGAACTACGCAGATCTGCGCGACTTCTTGCGGCGGATCCGCATGGAAGACCTTGCGGTAGGGATTACGCAGGGGCAGATTGCCCTCATGCTACACCAGCTTGAGCACACGCTCGGCCCGCTCGCGGATGAGCACGTCACACAGGTGCGCGGCTTGCCGAACGAGCTGCTGCTGTCCCTTGCCACGGACCTGCTCAGCTTCACCAGCGTGGCTGACCTAACCGCGTGGCTGGCCGCTGCCAACCGATACCGCGCCGTCTCCGCCAACTGCGCCGCGCCGCCCAAGCCCCGGCGCGCCACGAAGGTGTTTACGCGGATGACTGAGGTTGCGCAGGCGGAACTCGTGCTGCGGATGCTTGAGCGGCGCATCGGGCGGGTATCAGCCGCTGCGCTCATTCAGCTCCACCTGATGCATAGCGAGCAATTATGCGCGCTCGGTGCGGCCCTATTCGGCTTCACCAGTGCGGATGACCTGACCGCGTGGCTCGCGGCGCATGTACCACCCGAATATAACGACTATGCCTCCAGTGTCGCGGTGATGGAGCAGTACCGCAATCGCCACCAGTTTACCTTTGTGACGACGCTCGAAACCAGTGCGCAGGGCGACCTGCTGGTATCCGTGCTGACGCACCAGTTCGCGCGTGTGTCGGACGAACACACGAAGATGGTCACGCGATTGCATAGTTTACAACTGCTCTTCCTTGCTGAGCAGATGGTGGACTTCACCAGCGCGGACGACCTGACGGCGTGGCTAGCAGCCAACCCGCCCGTGACGTGGTACCCGCCCTACACGCCACAAACGATCACGGACACGGATGGCGAGTAGGTGTCGGGTGTCAGGTTTCAGGTGGCAGGGGTCAGCCCGCCCCCGCCGTGTACCCCCCCTGTACCCGCTGTGTGCGCTGCCCGTGTGGGGGTGTATTCCCGATGAGTATAGGCAATACACCCCTGATACACCCTGCTGCGAATACAGCCCAATACACACCGCCGCGCCGGTGGATTGATCCGGCGGCTAGGGGTGGAAGCCGGCTACATCCGGCTCGTGGTGGGGTGATGGGTGCGGGCAGCCCGCTTCAGTGGGCTTGAGTACGTAGCCGGGAAGCTCTAGCTCGCGGCAGCGACGGGTCAGGGGAAGGCAGACCACGAAGAACGCGAAGGGCACGAAGAACACGAAGGGGGAGTGAGGTGCGGCGGTGGGTGGTGGGTGCAATTGCTTGGGCTTCGTCCAGCTCGCCTGTGTCTTGCTGTTATTGCAACAACGTTTTTGAGACTAGTTCATGTTATCCTCCTTGACAATCATTGTAGAATAGTGTCAAGTTCTCAATTTGAAATCCTTTGTGTGGAGGTTTAGAATGTCCACTATTCACCTTTCAGGATTGCACCACAGCTTACATCCTGCGCCCAAGCAAGAAAAAATTGCTTTATGGACACGCTTTTGTTCAGATCATAAAATTATACAAAGTGCAGTACCTCTGTTTGAACTTTCAAATGGTCACGTAATGGTCCGTCCTTATGGCCGGGATCAACGGCTGATACTACAACGTTCGACTCAAATGAACGAGTTAGTAATTACTGAGGTTCAAAAAGTAATCAGCGACTTCAAGTCTCATTCAGAAGAGTACGAAGGCTTGATATACATGATGTTTTGGACAAACAATAATCTGGTATTGCCCCTTTACATAGGCAAATCCGAGAAATATGGCACGCATCAAAACCTTTCTGCAAATATTGACGGTATCGAGAAAAATAACGGCTTTTTCTGTCGTTGGGGATATAATTATGCATATCATATCGGTAATTTAAGTGCAGTGGTATGCCACGGTCATCCAGAGGAAAAGATCATTCGTAAGTATAAAAAATGGGCGGAAAGATTATTCACGGATTTTCCAAGCGAAAACCCGAAACTGCAATGTGATACCTATTTTTGGATTGAAGCTTGGAAACGTGGGAGTGCCGGTATCTGGAAAGAATATGGCGAAACATCACTGACATTTCTAGAGTATTTGTTAATAGGAGTTGCCAGCGACTTGTTTCCTGATCTGCTGTTAAACAATGAGGGTGTCAACCGTAAGTAACACATTTTGTCTAGGCGTGACATCATCGTCCTCGGTCAGCGTCATATCATTCAATCATTCAATCCATCAATCTCGTAGTCGCCAAACCGCTTGATGTGCTGCGGCGGCTACCCGCCCAAGCCCGCTCAAGCGGGCTGCCCTCTGCCACCCGCGCCCGCGGTTCACTCCCCCGCGTCCGTCGCACTGGCGGGCGGGTTCTCCGCGAGCCACGCCGTCAGGTCAGCGAAGGTGGTGAAGTCGAGCAGGCTCTCGGCTAGTTCCAGCATCTGCTCGCTATCGAGCGCACGGATCTGCGCCGTCACATCCTCCGGCAACACCCCGAATTTGCGCGTCAGCTGGCGCAGGGTGAGGTTCCCTTGCCCCTGCTCCAAGCCCTGCTCCAGCCCGTAACGTTCAAAACTGTTCATGATTTCCACTGCTTGCGCTCCTAACTCCGTTGCTACCGTTGCCCGAAACTCGTCGTAGTCCGCCCGTGGCAGGGTCATAAATCGCTCAGCAATGCTGAACAACTGCCGTAACTCGTCGCCTGTGTAGCCCAACCGCAGCACATCGCGGAACAGGGCCAGCTTCGCCGCCTTGCGCCGCTCCAGATCGTGGCGCGTGTCCAGCGTCGCCAGATGGGCCCGCACCAGCACCGCCATCGGGTTCTGGCTCTGGCGCACCTCCTCCTCGCGCTCGCGGAAGTCCACGAGCTTGACCATCGGGTAGATCAGTTCCAGCCGCAGCCCCAGCACATCATCTACGTAGCGATCCGGTCGCCAATGCAGATTGTCATCGCCTAGCACCGCCAGCGACAGCACCGGACGCGCATAGGTGATCCGCAGGTGGAAGTGGTACATGGCCAGCCGGTAGGGAAACGCCGCCTCTGGTTGGCTCTGGATTTCAATGTGGATCAGCAGCCAGCGTT
>JAAUTZ010000009.1 GCA_012031225.1 Chloroflexaceae bacterium | reverse complement strand
ACCCGACACCCGCCACCTGACCCCTGACACCCGACACCTGCCACCTGCCACCTGCCACCTGCCACCCGACACCCGACACCCGCCTCACCACTCCAGCACGCTACGCGGCGCGGGGCGCGGGACAAGGCCCATGCGCGGCGAAATGTGGTACAGTAAAGGGGTAGGTAATCCTACGTGCCAGTGGAAAGGACGCAACAATGCCAGATGTCAACCCAATCAACGCGCATATCATTGAGCTTGGAGCCGACAACAGCCTGACCCTACCGGCTGAGTTTGCACACATACTCGGTGCAGGTCGCTCGATCCTTGTGCTACAGCAGGGTGATACGATCATCCTTAAGCCGATCCTCATGCCGAATCTGCTCGCACGAGTGGCAGCTATGCCCGATACCGAGCCGCCGCCCACCATGGACGAACTCAACGAGCTTGTCCACGCAGTCCGGCGACAGCAGCGCAAGGCTGAGCAGGATGAAGATTGTCGCTGATACCAATGTCTGGATTTCTGGATTGCTGTGGCACGGCCCGCCAGCGCAGCTATTGCAGCGTGCAGAGTACGGTCAGCTGACAATCTTTCATAAGGATGCATTTTGAGTAGACTGACCAGCATAGTTAACATTTAAAATCAACTTGCATTGTGTAGGAAACTAATTTATGACGAATAAATTTTGGTTAGATTATTGTTCTTGAGTGGCAAGTTAGGGAATTCTTGTGAAGAGCAAATCGTAATATCAATCAGCGAAGAGTATTGCTCAGCGACCCTCTTTAAAATATGAGCTAGTCTCTCTACAGCTAGCTGTGCTTGATCATTTTTATACACTATAAGCACGTCAATGTCTCGATAAATCTTTCGCCTTAAGAAGGATCCAAAAAGGTAGGCTTCTAACCCTTTCGGGAGAAAAGCATCTTTCAAAGCATGTTCCAAAGCATTTTTAGAATGGGAAATTCTTTCGTTTCTTTCTTCCACCAACAAGTAATTAAGAAAATCCTCTCCAGTTTTTCTTACCGCCCCCATAAACTCCCTGAGTTTGAAAAGTCCAATTTTGTTTTCGATGCACAACTGCTTTGCCGTATCGGTGTATTCGCCAGAAGGGTTAGAACACAAGATTACTTCTACATAAGGATCGATTGCTAGTATTTTATCGAAGGTGTATTCGGTAAAAACATAGGTATTAGTCACAAAAACTCGCAGTTCCCTTCCATCTTTTAGAGTGACATGCATAGTTGCACGATTGATTTCTTTCATATCAGCTATACAATCGTGGTTGCAAAGGAATCGGTTTATGTAAATTGATATTTGACCTCGTCGAAACTCGAGTTCTTCTTTTGGTCTAAGCTCGCGGGGATGGAGTTTTACACCGAGCTTAGTTTTTATAAAATGATCAAATTCAACAGGAAACAACTTATAGTCATTAACTCTTTGGTCAAGAAGGCAGTTATCCTCAAAAGCATCGACGTGTAATCTGTATACCATCATTTCTTTGTAGACATCCCATGGAAAGGGAAAGTGTTTTTTGTTTTTCTCGATCAAATCGACTACTCGTCTGTTGTTGGGTAAAATTGTATCGAGACATCTTCTTCTCCAAATAATAAGTGCGTCTCCAGAATCACCTTCAAGAGCCTTTTCTGAGTAAGGCCCGTACTCTCGGAATATCATCCCGTTTTCATCAAGCAGATTACTTACCTCAACTAGTAGTTCTCTCTCGTTTGTTATTTCAGGTACGTTGAAAAGTCGTTTGATTTCTTTCTCATGAGTAGTCTTCCATGTTTTTATTTCCTCAACACTGAACTTATGGGCTAATTCATCAATGATTTTATGGCAGTCAAGACAAAGCATTATCAAATTATCTAGCCCATTTTTGTCTATTTCATCAGCCAACTCGTGATTACTTCGCGGACTTTTAATACCGTACCCAATGATGTGGGCAACGTTTGCTAAACTAATGAGGTCTTCATCAACTGAAGCGAAGAGAAAGCGATTACATTGGGGGTTTTGACAGTAGCCGCCACAGCTTGCCCAAAGTTGCCGACCAACATTGTGTGGTATAGGTTGTCTGCCCACCGTAATTAGCCTCACAAGGGATAATAGTTCGTCTGTTGAGCAAGCCCCAGCGGCCTGATCTCGTTGTGGTCCCGCACCAAGCCCTCAAGGTAGGTGCGACCCGCATCGGGCCACTGCACCCGTTGCCACGCCTGCTGCGTGCTGCGGTCAAGCTGGCGCAGGGTGGTGCTTTGCACAAAATTCTTTCCGATTATATCCCACAGGGCAAGGGCCCCAGCTGCTATTAGCTCTGCAACCATTGGCGATCTCCGATCTATGCCGCATATGCCGCCCACCGCGTCTACACACTACCCCCCAGTATAGCATGCTCTACCGGCCCCCGCCCAGCATTCGTGCTACGTGGGCGGGGTGGTGTATGCCCCGCCCGGCCGGAACAGCACGGCGTGGCTATACGCCGCGGCCCACTCCGCCCCGAACAGCCGCGCCAACATGGCCCCGCCGGGCGTTTTGGCCATATCATCAAGGCTGAAGTGCTGCTGCGCTGCGAAGGTCTGGGCTGGGTCGCCGTGCGGCGTAGCGGTTGCACAGAGCTGGAGATAGCCGTGTAGGTAGGCCGTGTAGGCCGCGTGCAGATCGGCTGGGGCTATGCGCGGCTTGGGGCGCAGGTAGAGCAGGTGCGGCGAGAACGAAGCGGCCACCCAATCGGGCAGTTCGGGGTCATTCGGATAGTGTGCGAATTGGGCCCGGATCGCGGCGAGGGCGGGCGGCGTGGCGCGGCTCGCGCTCATCGGCACCCAATCCATCACCGCCAGATTGATGCGGCCATTGATGCTGACCACCTCCGCTCCACACAGCGGCAGATCGTAGGCAAGGCGCGGAAAGAGCAACACCGACACAACGCTGGTGCGCGGGCCTGCTTGGAGCAATGCAACCCGCGCCCAGCCCAGCACGGTCGTCTGCCAGACATCGGTCGCAATCGTGACGGGCTGCCCGCGGAGCGTGCCCTGATGCATCGCCCACTGCGGCGCAAGCACTAGCGGCACAGCATCCGCTAGCCCCGCGAATGCCTGCTGCGTCGTCCGCAGGATCGCCGTCGGCAGGTCAAAGCTCGCAACGGGATCAGCCGGATCGGCGCAATCAGCTTGCTGCACCGAATCAGGGCGGGTCGCCATCTCAGTAGTGTTCGCGCAGCGTAAGGTATTGCGGGCTGCTGAGTTGGGCAAACAGGAACGTGCGATGATCGGCGACGTGTTCGGCGGGCAGCTTGCTGAGCGGCAGATGCAGGAACGGTACACCATGCTCGGCCGCTAGCGCAATGATCGCCGGATCGGGCGTGTGTTCGCTGTAGTACACAAACGGCTTGCCCGCACAGAAGGCGAACATCACCCGTAGCCACGCCTGCCGTGCATTGCGTGATTGCCGCCCCAAGCGCACCAGCGGCGCCACCACCTGCGGGTAGAACTGGCGGCGCGGGTTCGCCTCATACGGATCGAGCGTGGCATCGCTGGTAATCAGCGAGAACACCCGCCGCCGCACCGTCACGAGGCACGGGTTCTCTTGGATCACAATCTGGCGGTGATGTTCCCACGAGGTACTGCCAATCGTGGTCAGATCCGGATCTACCCAGCCCCCGCCGGATAAGCCGGACAAGGCCATCTCAGTCCAGAAGGTATCCGTATCGGGGATGCTCTCCCAGTCAATGCAGCCATTGGGAAACACGAGTGAAGGTGGTGCAAAGCCTACCGCCGACTTCTTGGCTCCGTGCAGTTGGGCCGGCGCATAGCGGGCATACTCACCCGCATACCAGAGGGCATGCCGCACAAAGCGCGTGTAGTCTGCCATTTGCATCGGATCGCCGAACCACGCGAGCGCGGCATCCGCGTAGGCAGATGGTAAGTAGGCGTAGTAGGGTGGGCAAACCCGGCTCATTGTTGCCACAGGCATCTCCTTCGTTCCAAGCGGTTCAGCATACGCCCCTGAGGCATACGCCGTAAGTGCTTGCCACAGGCTTAGTGTCGTCATTGCTGGCTCCTTCGAGGCAGGCCCATCCGTCATGTTCGGCGTTCCCCGCGAGTTGGGTTGGTTGTCATTTCTAGCACCCGCCAGCTGCTCCTTAAGACCTGCTCCTAATGCTTAAAGCCTATGCCGCAAAGGGCACATACTCTAGCCCGAATGCCTCTGCAACGGCTGGATAGGTGATTGCGCCGCGATAGGTGGTCAGCCCTTTGGCGAGCACCGGATCGGCTTGGATCGCCGCCTCTGCCCCCAGATTAGCGAGCGTCTTCATATACGGCACGGTGGCGTTGCTCAACGCAATGGTACTGGTATTGGGGACTGCGCCGGGCATATTGGCGACACAGTAATGCACCACATTGTCTACGGTATAGACTGGATCGGAGTGGGTGGTTGCGCGGGTGGTCTCAATGCAGCCGCCCTGATCTACGGCCACATCCACCACCACACTGCCCGCCTGCATCGTGCTAATCATCTCACGGGTGACAAGGTGCGGAGCGCGTGCGCCCTTGACCAGCACCGCGCCAATCACGACATCGGCAGTGCGGACGGACTCGGCGATGCGGGCATGATCGGCGGCTTGGGTTGTAAAGCGGCCAGTGAGTACATCATCGAGGTAGCGCAGGCGATCCAGATTGGTATCGAGGATCAGCACCTCTGCGCCCAGCCCTAATGCCATCTTCGCGGCATTGATGCCAACCACCCCCCCGCCAACAATCACGAAGCGGGCCGGGAGTACGCCGGGCACCCCGCCGGGCAGCTTGCCCAGCCCACCGTGCGGCTGCATCAGGTAGTAAGCAGCCATTTGGGTCGCCATGCGCCCAGCCACTTCGCTCATCGGGGTCAGCAGGGGCAGCGTGCCATTGGGTAGCTCCACCGTCTCGTAGGCAATGCCGGTCACTTGGCGGCGCACCAGTTCGTGGGTCAGGCTCTCGGCGGCGGCAAGGTGCAGGTAGGTGAAGAGCAGCAGGTTGGGGCGCAGGTATTCATACTCGCTCGGCTGCGGCTCCTTGACCTTAATCACCATATCCGCCGCCCATGCATCCGCCGCTGTCGGGACAATCTGTGCGCCCGCCGCCACATACTGCGGATCAGCAAAGCCACTGCCCACGCCTGCGCCGCTCTCCACCAGCACTTGATGCCCGTTGCTAGCGAGTTCGCGCACGCCAGAAGGCGTAGCCGCGACGCGGTTCTCCCGATCCTTGATCTCTTTGGGTAAGCCGATCACCATCACACCAACTCCTCTCAACCTCTATGCGCTTGATTTACTTTACCCTCTATTGTAGCATGGGTCAGGTGCGAGGTGTTAGGGGTCAGGAAGCGGGCAACCCACGTAGCCTACGCGGGCGAGGTAGCCCATGTGGGCGATACTCAGGGGGTGTCTAGCTCTGGGTGCATGGGCTGCAAACACCAACGCGGGCAGCAAAGCTAGCTCTGCCTACCCGCGCTAGGGTGGGGGTATTGGTCAGGCCTGCGGCTTACTTCTCGATCAGGCTCTCGTCGCGGTGCTTCTCGCCTTCTTCAATCAGCATAATCGGGATGCCATCTTCCACCGGATAGCGGAAGCCATTGCGCGGATTCAGTAACCACTCTTTGCCCCCGTTGTCGCTGATCAGCTTGACGGGACCCTTGTCCGCCGGGTCAGCCAGAATCTCCAACAGTTCCGGGCTGATGCTACGCTTGGCTGGGGGTGTGCCCTCGCCGCCACCCGCCGGAGCCGTATCAAACACGTTATCTTGACGATACTGGCGCACTGCCCGCACAATCAGGAACCCAACGGCGACGACGGCCAAGATACCTGCGATTTTCTTCCACATAGAAATCCTCCTGTTTTGCTCTGGTGCGATTCATTCAACCTGCAAGCAACAGCTACACAATCATTCCACTGCATACTATACTATGATTGAAGGGGATGTCAAACGCGCCGCCCTAACCCAAGCCGCTTGGCGCACGGGACAAACGAGCGTATACTGTATGCTATGAACCTCGCAACACTTGGCTACGAAGGCCTCAACCCAACCCAGTTTTTTGCAATCCTGCACGCCCATCGGATCGAAACGCTCGTGGATGTGCGGCAGCTGCCGTTGAGCCGCAAGGCAGGCTTCTCGAAGTCGGCTTTGCGGGCGGCGGCGGCAGACCATCAGATTGCCTATGTCCATCTTGTTGCGCTAGGCTGCCCACGCCCGATCCGCACAGCCTACCGCCAAGACAACGATTGGCATCACTACACGGAGCAGTATTGTGCCTATCTCGCAACACAGCAGTCGGTGTTGCACGCGGTAGCCCAGCAGGTGCAGCAGGAACGCTGCTGCCTGATGTGTTTCGAGGCAGATTACCGTCGCTGCCACCGTATGTTTGTCGCAGATGCCCTTCGCGCACGCATCCCCGCGCTACAGGTGCAGCACCTTACCATTGAGATGGGGCTACCCTACCCCTGCCTCACTCCGCCTGCGCGAGCAACTCCTGCGCCCGCCCCGCCAAATAATGCTGCGGGTCGAGTTCGAGGAAGCGTTGCAACGCCGCCCGCGCTTCTGCGGGGCGGTTGCGCTGGAGTAGCAGCTCGCCGCGCCGGAAGTACGGCTCAGGGGCATTCGGGTCGGCGGCTTGGGCAAGGTCTAGCACGGCTTCGGCTTTGTCTAGCTCGCCCCACGCGAGTAGCCCAGTAGCCAGCTTATTCCAGTTGTTCACATCCGGCTTGCGCTCAGCCGCCCGCCGATACGCGGCTTCGGCTTCCTCGAAGCGGCCCGCCTGTGCGAGAATATCGCCCCACAAATGCTGCACGCCAATGTCATCCGGGTTTGCCTGCGCCGCCACGGCCAAGACTGCGGCGGCATCATTCAGCCGCCCCAGATCGCGGTAGCGCACCGCCAAGCCAAATACCAACGGCCCATTGGTTGGGTCGGCTTGCACCTGCTGCTCAAGCTGCACCAGATCGGCGGCAGGTTCGGCGGCGACAGGCGCAGCCCCACCGCCCTCACCTTCATTCCGCAGCACAGGCCCTTCTAGCACATTCGCGGGCGGTGTACCCGGCTGTCGCGCTGTCGCGCTGAAATCGAAGGGCGGCGGCACGGCATAGTTCGAGGGCACGTCGCGCACGCGGTAGATCACCACGCCCGGCGTATTGTAGACCACGTCGAGGTAGTTCTCGGTCATCGCTTGGAACTTGTCCAGCCCAGCCGCTTCATAGAAAGCCTGCTCTATCGCTCCAATGTAGATGTAGTTGATGCGATATTTGGCAATCGTGCGGAGCTTCATTTCAACATCCGTTGTGCGGAAGAAGGTGTCTATCTCGCGGTCACGCAGGCCAGCAAGCACCGGATCACGCTGCTCATTCACATGCAGCGCACTAATCACGGTGGGCAAGCCGGTGTTGGCGGCCATACGAATGCCGTAGGCGCGGTAGAACCAGAGCGGCGATTGCACGATGATCGGGGTGCCTTCAATATTGGCATTCAGCCACGCCGTCGCTTGGGCATCCGGCTCAAGGTTGATATTCAGGGTAGCAATGTTGGGCGGGCAGCCCGGAAACGAATCACACGGATACTCGAACGTGGCCGTTTCGAGAAACGCTAGCCCATCCAGTGTCGGCAACGGTGCTACCGCAAAGCGGTTGCTGGCTTTGCTAGGCGTGCCCGCCAATGGGTAGACCAAGCCGGCGAGGAGCGGCACTGCCAGCAGCACCAGCAGACCCGCCTGCGCGGTTGCCGTACCAAGCCCCGTGCGCTGTCCGATGCGCCCCACACCACGTAGCAGGAGCGGCAGGGCGCCGCGGCAACTAGTGCTAGCAGAACCCAGATCTGCAAGCCAAACTTAAAGACCGTATTCATCCGGTAGAAGTCGCTGCCCACCAAGTGATCGCGGATGTACACATATTCGATGCCGAGCGAGACACTCGCCGCCGTGGCCACCAGCAGCAGCAGGAACCATGTGCTGCTCGCCAAGCGACGATTGAAGAACAGGATCGCGCCGATACCGATCAGGGCGAGGAGCAGCAGTTGCAAGCCCAGCACGGGACGGGTGAAGCCCGCGATGCCGATCAGGAGCAGCAGGCCCGCCACGCTAAATACCCCCACCGTGCGCAGGGTTGGCGTGGGGCGCAGCCAGAAGCCCCACAGCAGGCGCACCACCACGCCGATTACGAAGGGCAGCACGAACGCGAGGAAGATGCCATACAGCACGAGATATTCGGGCAAGGTCGTGCCGCCCAACTGCACCCCAATGCCTGAGACCATCGCGTAGAAGTGATCGAAGAAGGGCGTATATAACACCATCCCGCCGATTGCCAGCACCGCCGCCAACACGCCCGCCGCCGCCAATCCGCCCCATGCCGGCCCCGTGCGCTGCGCCCGCCACGCCGCCCCAAGCATTGCCGCACCGGTGAGCAGGGTGTAGGTCGGGAAGTCCCACGAATTGGTGACGGCGAGCGTGCCCAGTACAAGGGCGGCTGTGCCATACAGCAGATAGGCGGGCCCATCGAACACCAGCGGCACGCGGCGGTGCTGTTCATACAGCAGCAGGGCCAGCGCAATCGCCAGCAGCGTGAGCGGCAGGGCGATCAGGTGCGGGTGCAGATCGGCGTAGAGGAAGCTGAAGTAGGGGAACTCGTTGATTGTGCCATCCACGATCCGGCTTGGCCCAATGAACCAATCGCCGAGCCGCCCGCCAAAGCCCGCCGGATCGCCACTGCGCCACGCCTGTAGCACGGAGTTCAGCCCGCGTGACCAACCCACCGCAAGCACGCCCCCCAGATTGCCGACCACGCCCACCAGCACCGCCGCTAGTAGCCCATAGCGCAGCCGTCCGGTCAGGTGGGCCACAAGGCTGCTTGCCCCCGCCAACACCAAGCCAAACAGCGTCGCCAGCGCGAGGTTGTAGGCGATGGCGGGAGCGATGCCCGTGAGCTTGATCGGGATCGAGAAGAGCATGTAGCCGTAGTAGTAGTAGTTGATGTAGCCATCGCTAAAGAATGGATCGTAAGGCGGCATCACCGGACTGCGTAGCACCGCATTGAGGAAGCCAAACTCCATCGGCTTCTCGCCGCCCCACACCGGATGCCACAGATCGGGATTGAACGCCCGCACCAGCGCAAACCAGCCGAAGCCCACCAGAAAGATTGCCTCGCCTGCCAACAGGCTGTGCCGCCGCGCCCGCACCACCTGCCAGATGTGGGCCACACCGCGTAGCAGCGGCGGGCGGGCGGGCGCAGCAGGGGCAACCAGCGTATCATCAGGGCGGGGGCAGCGCGGCTACCGAGCCAGTGCAGTAGCCCTAGATTGAACAGCAGCAACAGCCCTAGCCCGCCCAGCACACCAACCAGATCATACCGCCACACGCCGTAGCTCGTCGGCAGCCAGACGGCGTAGCTGAACAGGATCAGACCGAGCAGGCGGGCCCACACCAACAGATCGCCGCGCCACGCCGCAAACAGGCTCACCGCCAACGGTAGCCCTAGCACCGCCAATGCCGCAAACGCCAACAACCACAGCCCCGCCGCCAGCCAATCGTTGCTGCTTGCGCTCTGGTTCCACGCATAGCCGGCAACAGCCGGTAGCTCATTCACGGGGGTAGCGAGCAGCAGCGGTGGGGGGGTCCGCATGCTCGGTGGGGCGGCGGCCAGATCGAACGTAAAGACCGTCGGATCGCCGGGCACCACCTTGCGGTAGATGCGCGTTGTCCCCGCGTCGTACACCTTCTCCAATGCGCCCTGTGCAGTCAGTGCCTCAAATTTGTTCAGGCTCTCTGGGCTGTAGAGGGCTTGCTCGACCCCACCGACATACACATACTCGATCCCGTAGAGATCAAGCAGTTGCAGCGTTGCCGCCGGATCGGGGTTGCCGTAGATCTGCTGGATCGCACTCTGGCGGTTGCTAATCACCTGCCCCGTATTCACGGCCATGCGCTGCTGCACCTGATGCCACTCCCAGCCGAGCAGCGTCGGCAAGCCGGTATACACCGCCACCCGCCCGGCCCAGCGATAGGATGGCAGGTGCGCTTCGAGGATGATCGGTGTGCCCTGAATATTGGCGCGGAGCCACTGGATCGCGGCCCAATCATCGGCAAGCAGGAAGTCGCGCCCATTCTCGCCGAAGCGCACGTTGGGGTCTTCCATAAAGCGGCTGCCGTGCAATGTCTGCGGCAACCCGTCGGTATAGCGATCCGCGAGGCGGGCGGGGGTTGCTGTCAATGGATAGACCAGCGACGCAAGCACCAGCACCACCAACGCCCCACGCCAAATCCACGCCGCCGCGAGCAGGTTATCCCGCTTGGGCCGCGCGGGTGTATCTGCCATACCTGCGGCAGCTGTGCGCGATGCCGTGCCGAGCCGCCACAGCCACGCCACAGCGATGGCGGCAGTGAGACCGGCAAGCAGCCACGCATGCAAGCCGAACTTAAACACCGTGTTCATGCGCCCTACATCGCCCTGCACGCGCACGATCTCCACCCCGGCAATAATGCCAAGTGCCAGCGTGCCCCACAGCACGGGCATCAGCTTGCGCGGGTGCTGATCGCGCAGTAGCCACAGCAGGGTGAGGGCTGCACCGAGCAGGGGCAATAGCAGCACCAATGCGGGCCAGCCGCCGATCCCGCCTAGCTGATCGGGGGCTGGTGCGGGCGGGGTGGAGCCTGCGCTACTCAGCCAGAGCCACCCTAGCCACAGCCCAATGCCACTGGCAATACCTATCACAAAGGGTAGCACGCGGCTCTCGCGCAGGTGGGCCGCTATGTTTGTGCCGCGCAGGGTGCGCCACGCCAACACCACCCCGCCACTGATGAAGATGAAGTACCACAGCCCATACAGGCGCAGGCTGTCCCACAGATTGGTGCGCTCGGCGAAGATGACCTGCTCGGCCAGCGAACTGCGCCCGCCCTCCTTGAGCAGCTCAACCCCGCTCGATTCGGTGGCGAAGGATGCGAAGAACGGCTGGAACAGCAGCGTACTCAGCCCTAGCACCAGCACCACCTGCCCTAGCCATAGGCTGCCCGCCCGTAGCACCTGCCACACCGCACTATCCGGGCTAGGCAGGGCAAGCGTGCGCCGCAATGCAGCCCACGTCAGCAGCAGCAAGGTCGCTAGCGTGAGGGCGGCAAAGGTCGGGAAGTCCCACGTATTGGTCACCCGCAATGTGCCAATCAGCCAGCCGAGTAGCACCAGCATGCCCACGCCGGCCCCGACGGGCAACCCCAACGGGCGGCGTACTAGGGCCACGAGCACGGCCACCACGGCCAACGCAAAGGGCATCACGATCATGTGCGCGTGCAGATCGGCAAACAGGAAGGTGAAGAAGGGGAACTCATTGATTGTGCCGCGCACAATCCGTGTCGCATCCCAGAAGGCCCATTCGGGGCGATGCGTATTGGCTGCGGCGTAGCCATTCAGGAACCACAACGCCTGCACCAGATTGCCAAGCAGCAGGATGAAGATTGGTGCTAGCAGGGCCGTCGTGATGGCGTTGCGTTCGAGGCGCAACCACCAACGCGGCGATGGGCTTGGCGGGGGAGCGGTGGGCGGCGTGGGTGCCGCAGGCGGGGCGGCTACAGGATCGGCTGCATTTGGCTGGGCATCCGCTTGTATCGTATACGCCACGCCCGCCGTATTATAGGCGAGTGGGGCGGATTCGTGCAAGCGGCGCAGGCGGTAGCTACGCGGGGCGATCAGGTTGTAGACGATGCCCCACGCTC
This sequence comes from Chloroflexaceae bacterium, assembly GCA_012031225.1. Lineage (GTDB taxonomy): Bacteria > Chloroflexota > Chloroflexia > Chloroflexales > Chloroflexaceae > JAAUTZ01. Next base: position 57,041 of record JAAUTZ010000009.1, on the reverse strand, counting down.
CCACCGCTACCAGTGCAAACAACGTTGGGATGGCGAGGTTGTAGGCAACATCCGGCACAATCGTGGTCAGGTGGATCAGCGTGCCGACAATCACGAAGCCGAAGTAGTAGTAATTGATATGGCCGCCTGCAAACCACGGATCAACGGGCGGGAAGGCGGCACTCCGCAGCACCGCATTGAGGTAGCCAAAATCCATCGGCTTTTCGCCGCCGCGTGCCGGATGCCACAAATCGGGGTTTTGCCAGCGCAGCAGCAACAGTGCCCCAAATGCCAGCAGGTATAGGGCTTGGGCCGTCAGTACGGCGTTGCGCCGCTCGTGCCAGAATGCGCGGAGTTCGCTGCGGCTGCGCCACGCGGCCCATGCCCCGCCCGCTAGCAACGGTGTAGCTGCTAGCCAGACGGTCTGGGTGCTGAAGGGCAGCAGCCGAAAGCTGCCCAAGAGCCACGCCAGCCACGCCACCCACAGCAGCCCAAGCACCCGCGCCAGTGTTAGCCCCCGATCTGGGAGCCAATGCAGCCACCGGAACAGCAGCGCAAACGCCGCCAAGCCGAGCAGTTCGAGCGTGAGCAGCCACACCAGCGGCGCAACCAGATCGCTGTTGAGCGGGCTAGCCGGATCGAAGGCCGCCGCCCATGTACCCCCAGCGCGGTAGCGTTGCCACTGCTCAGGGGTGAAGCGCAAGCCGGTGTGCGAGCGTTCGGCATACTTCACGCCAGAGTTCATCACCTCGCTCCAGTTCACACCCTGTACGATCACCTGCTCAGCCCGCTCCCGCGAGTATTGCGGCGTTTTGCGGAAGATCAGCACCCGTGGGTGATCATACACGGTGAAGGACTCATCTGCGCTCTGGGTCGGGATCGGGATGCCCAACAGGGTTGGATAGGAGGTAATGTCGGCTACCAACTCAAAGCCGAGTGAGCCATCGAACAAGCCGGCATAGTAGTGTTGCAGCGCAGGGTAGCGCATGGGCAGGTTCTTGGTCGAGGCGTACACGCGGTTGCTGGTCAGGGTAATGTAATCGGCATCGTCAAGCTGATCGAGCAAGCCAAACTCTACGCCATTGCCGTAGTATTTCTGCGGCTCATCTATCGCATACGGGCGGGTCTTGATGCCCTGATACAGCGTGCCCCACGGATCGTTGGGGAAGATGTTCAGCGGGAGCGGGTCATCCCACTCCTCAAAGGTGATGCGTGCGCCGGGCGGGATGTTCTCCATTACCCACTGGGCGGCCGCAATCCGGGCGTGCGGGCGCGTGTAGATGCGCGAGAAGGCATACGCCCACGCGAGCGTGCCCAGCACCACCACGACCAGCGCAAGCCGCGCCAGCAGCGGGAAGGGCGGGCGCGTGAGCCACTGCACACCGGTGAGCGTGGCGGGCAGGTGCGGGTTGCGCCCCCACTGCCACAAGCCAACGAGCAACCACGCCGCAAAGATCGTGAGTGCGCCATAGATTGGTAACATGTAGCGCATGTTCATGGCGAATTGGTTGCCTTGCCACACGAAGTAGAAGCCCACCCATACCCACAGCACGAGCGGCGCAAGCACCCGCGCATCGCCGCCCAGATTGAGCAGACGACGCATGTGGCGCAGGAGTACCCCGCCCGCCACCGCCCAGCCCACCCATGCTGCAATGCCGAGCGGGAGACCCATGCCCCACAGCACCATATTCCGCATGGGGTAGATGTAGGAGGGCTGCCCCACCCACTGCTGCGAGGGGTTGAAATCATCTTCGCCACTGACAAGGCGGGCGACGGCTTTCATGTTATCGAGGTAGCGCGGCTCTGGGCGAATATCGAAGAAGCCCATGCCGTGCAATCCATCAAGGCGCGACGGCTCGCCCGTCGGCAGGGGCGGCGTAGTGGGGGCTGAGCCGATGAAGGCATACGGCTGCAAGATGCGGAAGGTGAGCAGGGTGATGAAGCCCGCCAGACACAGCAGCGGAAATGCCCGCCCGAAGAATGTGCTGAGGAATGGCCCCAGCTGAAACGGCGTGCCGAGTTCGCGCTGGCGGTTGCTCCAGACGAGAGCCGCCTGCACCGCCGCTACCATGCCGATCAAGCCCATTGCCGCCAGCGTAATCCGATTGGCCATGCCCCCCCCAATGCCAATACCCATCAGGATATAGGCGGGCCAGCCTGCGCCTTGCGCCACGCGCACGGCGTAGTAGAGGGCCATTAAGCCAAACAGAGTTGAGAAGTTGGGGTCTACATAGAAGTGCGATTGCTGGATGGACATGACCGCTAGAGCCGAGAGCAGGGCGGCCAGCAAGCCGACGCGCCGATCATACAGGCGCACCCCAATCAGGTAGACCATGCCAATCGAAGCCAGATCGAACAGCACTACCAGCACCCGCCCAACATTCACCACGCCGCCATACCACGCCAGATTCTCGCCCTTCGGGTTGAGCCACGCTTGCAGCATGGTCAGGCGGGGCAGGTGATACTCCGGGTTGGGCAGGGTATCCGGCTGGCTCGGCTGCCCGGCTCGCGGGTTGGGGATGGTCTCCTCAAAGAAGGATTGCGGGGTTAGGCTGATCGCCACCGCACGGGTCAGCAAGATCGGCGATGTGCCATAGACAAAGAAGCCCTTGCCCACATTGCGCGGGTTGGCTTGGGTCTGGGTCGCATCAAAGTAATCGGCGAAGCTGGTTGGTAGGCGCACCGATGCGGTGACATCTTGGAAGAAGCGTTCGTCAGGGTGCTGGCCCGTGCCTTTGTCCCATGTCGTTAGCCCCAAAAAGCGGAAGTACGCCGCTAGCAGCAAGATCAGCAGCAGCGCGGCTCGCGCCGCCCATGCCGTCTGCCACCATGCCCGTGTTAGGGCGGCGGCACTGCTACGCGGGTAGGTTGGCTCAGGGGCGGTAGCGGGGATGCTCGGCTGTCCGGCTTGCACCGCATCAGCAACAGGCGGCGGTGGCGGCACGGGATTTGATGCAAGCGGCTCTGAGGGTAGTGTCATGCGCTGGTTTGCTCTCCTGTATGCTCTCGTTCAGGTAGCTGCGGGTGGCTCCGATCTGCGCTATGCCTGCTCTCGATCATGGGTATCCCCGCTCCGTTTCCTGCATGGGTTTGATGGCGATCATACCCTTGTCATTATAACGGGCACATCGGTAGCGGGCAAATGGGGTGGCGTGGTACAATACGCCTAATTCATGCACGCATCCCACCTGCTTGATCCGAATAAGCCTAGTAGCACGAAAGGACGACGCACCACGCCGTATTTCAATCTTGGCTCGGCGGCTCAGCTCTACTACGAAGATCATGGCACTGGCCAGCCGATCATTTTCATTCACGGGGTTTGGATGAGTAGCCGCTTCTTCGAGCCGCAATACACTGCGCTCAGTGATCGCTTCCGCGTGATCGCCCTCGATCTGCGCGGGCACGGGCGTTCGACGCACACCCCCGCCGGACATACCGTGCCAACCTACGCCCAAGACCTGCGGGCCTTCATTCAGGGGCTAGCATTGGGCGATGTGATCTTGGCGGGCTGGTCTATGGGAGCGTTTGTAATCTGGGATTATGTGAAACAGTTTGGCACCGCCGGCATCAAAGGCACGATTGTGATTGACGAGTCGGCTTCGGATTTCAAATGGCCCGATTGGAGCTACGGCTCTGCCGACATGCCCACTCTGATCCACATCTTTGCAACCGTGCAGACCGCCCGCCCCGATTTCGTGAATGCGCTGATCGGCTTGATGTTCAAGGATGCGCCGGATGCCACCGCGCACCGCTGGATGTTTGATGAGATCACGCGCCTACCAGAGAGCATCGCCACCGCCATCTTGTTCGATCAGACCCTGCAAGATTACCGCCCCGTTCTCGCCCAAGTGGACGTGCCGACGCTGCTCTGCTTTGGGCGCGACGAGAAGCTGATTCCGGTGGCGGCTGGCGAGCATCTCGCGCAGGAGCTGCCCCAAGCGCGGCTGGTGGTGTTTGAGCAGAGTAGCCACTGCCCCTTCTTGGAGGAGCCAGCGCACTTCAACCGCGAGGTGGCAGCATTTGTGCAGGGGCTAGGCTAGCGGCGGTGTAGGGGCAAGTGGCCCGCTAGCACAGGGGGACGGGCCACTCTGCACTGCATGGCACGCTGGTGTTGCCATTGGCACCGCCCCAGCGTATACTAGGGTTATGACTGAGAAAGGGGTAAGCAATGACAACGATTACCATTCTGAAGAACTCTACCAGCGGATGCATGCACTCGCTGTGGCAGAACAACGTGAACTGTCCAGCTTACTAGAGCAGCTGATTGCTGCACGCGAGCAGCAGTCTCAGTGGAATACCACCCTCAATGCGCTACAAACGCTCATTCGTGCATCTGGTGGACTGCCAATTAGCCGTGACGATGAGACGTTAGTCGAAGACCTACGGCAGGCCCGCGCCGCAATCTTTGCCGCCGAATATGCCCATTTGTAACTCAGGCAGATACGCTTGCAACTCCTCGCGCACAATACTACGCACTAGCCTTTCGAGCAAGCCTTCCAGTTCAGCGACACTCAGCGTAATATGTTGTTGTTCAGGTGGCATATGGCCATCTCCTCCTGCACGTAGGCCCGCCGCTCACCCGCCTAGCTGCGACATGCCGCGCAACGTCGGCAGCACCCCATCCGGCAAGCCGTGCCCCCACGGCTTAATCATGACGGCGTGGCGGATCAGCTGCTCCAGATCGGCATCGCTCGCGCCCCTCCGCAGTAGCCCACGCAAATCCACCTCGTTGTCGCGCAGCAGGCACAAGTGCAGCCGCCCATCGGCCGTCAGGCGCATGCGGTTGCAGGTGGAGCAGAACGGATCGGTGACGCTGCTGATGAAGCCGAGCGTGCCCGCCGCGCCCGCAATGCGATAGCGCCGCGCTGGATCGCTGTGCGATTGCCCCAGCGACGCAAGCGGACCGTAGGCGGCTTCGAGCCGCTCGATCAGCTCCGCTGTGCTGACGACCCCATCTTGGGCCACGCCCGCCACGCCGGTCAGGGGCATCACCTCGATAAAGCGGAACTCCCAGTTGTTGTGCAGCGTGAGCGCGGCAAGGTTGACAACTTCGTGATCGTTCAGTCCACGCACCACCACCGCATTCAGCTTGAGCGGAGTCAGTCCGACAGCTTGCGCGGCTTGGATCCCGGACCACACATCATCGAGCTTGCCGCCCCGCGTCATAAAGCGGAAGCGCACCGGATCGAGGCTGTCAATGCTCACATTCACGCGATCCAGTCCGGCAGCTTTGAGTGCGCCTGCCGCGCTCTTAAGGCGCAGCCCATTGGTCGTCATAGCGATATGCTCAATGCCCGGAATCGCTTTGACCGCCCCGATTAGCTCAACAATATCGCGGCGCAACATCGGCTCGCCCCCCGTCAGGCGGATCTTGCGAAAGCCAGCGCGGGCAGCGGCATGCAGAATCCGCAGCAACTCATCGGTGGTGAGTAGCTCTGGGCGCGGCATAAACTGCATGCCTTGCTCCGGCATACAGTAGACACAGCGCATATTGCAGCGATCTGTGAGCGAGATCCGCAGATAATCTATGCGCCGCCCAAACGAGTCGTGGGCCGGCGCGTCGGTGGCATAGGTTGGGATTGGCGCATGCGTCGTCTCGGCGGTTATGTGATTGACCCGCTCGAAAAAGGCAATTGATGCGGCGGATGATGCCGGTTGGGTTCCTATCGCGTGTTCATTCATGCACGTTCCCTAGACTCCATTAACAAGGCTGCTGAAGTTGCAGCACCAACACCATGATTTCCCTCAGTAACATCTATCAACATCATATCGTTCTATCGTCAGTGCTAGGCGGGTGATGCCGACCGGTCACATTAGACGAACGCCAGCACACTGATCCGCGCCGCAACCTGCCGCGCTAGCTGGCGGAATGACTCCGCGTAGGCATCGGGCATATCGCTCAGCACCGCCGGCATGCCGCTATCACCGCCCTCGCGGATCATCATCCCAAGCGGAATCTCACCCAGCACGGGCAGATCGTGGCTAACGGCGAGGTGGGCCGCCCCGCCCGTGCCAAAGATGTTATAGCGGGTTCCGGTATCAGGCGCAACAAAATACGCCATATTCTCGACGATACCGAGTACGGGCACATTCACCCGATTGAACATCTGGATCGCCTTGACCACATCCGCCGTAGCAACCGTCTGCGGCGTAGTGACAATCAACGCGCCCGCCAGTGGCAAGGATTGGGCGAGCGTCAGCGCAACGTCGCCCGTGCCCGGCGGCATATCCACCACCAGATAGTCGAGCGGTTCCCACGCCACATTGCGGATGAACTGGCGCAACATCTGGGAGACCATTGGCCCGCGCCAGATCACAGGCTGGCTTTCGTCTACCAGAAAGCCCACCGAGATCAGCTTGATGCCGTGCTGCTCAAAGGGAATAATCATCGGCTCGCCCGCTTCCGTCTGATACACGGGCGGCTGCCCTTTATCGCGCAAGCCGAACATAATCGGCACCGAAGGCCCATAAATATCAGCATCGAGCAGGCCCACCCGTGCGCCCTCCTGCGCCAGCGCAATCGCAAGATTGGCGGCGACGGTGGATTTGCCCACGCCGCCTTTGCCCGCCGCTACAGCCAGCACATGGGCAACCCCAGAGATGGCTTCCTGTTCGGGGATGCCTGCATTGCGGCGCACATTGGCCGTAAATTCAATCGCAACTTCTGTCACGCCCGCAATCGTCCGCACCGCCGCTTCACACTCGGCTTGGATTTGATCTTTCAAGGGGCAGGCGGGGGTTGTCAATTCAACCGTAAAAGCAACCCGCGACCCTTCGATGGTGACATCTTTAATCATCTTGCGCGACACGAGATCGCCACCAAGTTCCGGCTCTTGCACCGTACTGAGGGCGGCAATCACCTGCTCGGTGGTGATGCTCGGTACGCGATCACGGGAGGGGAAGAAACCCATGTTGTACTCCTCTGGCTCGTCGCACGCACCCCCGTTGGGTGCGGCAATCCGAGATAGATCATATTGTATCATTCTTATGCTGCTGGCGAATAAAATCATTTTTTACAGGTTTATCTGTCTATATTATTGTAACAAAGAATGCCTACAGTGTCGAGGCAAAGCAGACAGGGGGCCGACAGCGCAGGTTCATTTCAGCATGACGCAAGCGCGGCGTATGTGGTATGCTATAGCCGTGATAAAATCCGCGCATACGACGAAACGACGACAACCACCATGATTCTGGTAACGATTGCAGACCTAACCAAATACTTCGGCGCAGAGCTGATCTTCGCCAACCTCACCTTTCAGGTGGTGGCGGGCGAAAAGGTGGCGATTGTCGGGCCCAATGGCGCGGGCAAAAGCACCCTGCTCAAAATCATTGCGGGCATCCACCACCCCGATAGCGGCACCGTGCAACTGGCCCGCGGCACACGCCTCGCCTACCTCAGCCAAGAAGTCACCTTCCCCGCCGGACAGACGCTCTGGCAGGCGATGGAGACCGCACTGGCTGACCTTGCCCACCTGCAAGCCGCGATGGAACAGCTTGAAGCCCGCCTTGCCGATCCCAACGCACCCGATTGGGAAGCCACGATGGAACACTACGGCGAGTTGCAGCACCGCTTTGAGCATGCCGGCGGCTACCACAAAGAGCAGCGCATTGAGCGAATTTTGGAGGGCTTGGCGTTCCACCCCGTCCACTACCACCAGCCGCTTGACCAATTCAGTGGCGGGCAAAAGACCCGCGCCGGCCTCGCGGCGACGCTACTTGCTGATCCCGATCTGCTGCTGCTGGATGAACCAACCAACCACCTTGACTTAGAGACGCTGGAGTGGCTTGAGCAATTTCTGCGCGAATGGCACGGCACATTGATCGTTGTATCGCATGATCGCTACTTCCTTGAGAAAGTCACCCAACGCACCATCGAGATTGTCAATCGCACCCTCGAAGATTACCCCGCCAGTTACATAGGCTACCTCGAACTGAAAGCCGAGCGGCTCGAACGGCGCATGAAAGAATATGCGCAGCAACAAGAACAGATCGCCCGCACGGAGGAGTTTATCCGCCGCTACAAGGCGGGCCAGCGCAGCAAAGAGGCCCGCGGGCGCGAGAAACGCTTGAACCGCCTCAAAGAGACGCAGTTGATTGCCCGCCCCGAACAACCCGAACAGTTGCGCCTCTTTCTGGATAGCAAGCTCCGCAGTGGCGATCTCGTGCTGGAATGTACCAATCTAGTGGTGGGCTACGCCGAGCCGGATCAGCCGACTCCGCGCATCCTGCTGCAAACGGGCGAGCGCGAACTGCTGCGCGGCGAGCGGGTAGCCCTGCTCGGCCCGAATGGCTGCGGCAAAACGTCCCTGCTCCGCACCCTGCTCGGCACCCAACGCCCACTCAAAGGCAGCTTCCGTTTGGGGCACAATGTTCTCGTGAGCTACTACGCGCAGGGGCACGACATGCTCCAGATGGATGCGACGGTGCTGGATGAGGTGCTACGGGTCAATCCGCAGCTTGGCGTGGAGCGGGCCCGTACCCTGCTCGGCAATTTCCTCTTCAGTGGCGATGACGTGTTCAAGCGCATCAATCAATTGAGCGGGGGCCAGCGCAGCCGGGTTGCCCTCGCCCAACTGACCCAGATGCCGGGCAATCTGCTGATTATGGATGAGCCGACCAACCACCTCGACATCCAAGCCCGCGAAGCACTGGAAGGCATGCTCAAGCAATATCCGGGCAGCTTGCTCTTTGTTTCGCACGACCGCTATTTCATTGATGCCCTAGCAGATAAGTTGTGGATCGTACAGGATGGGCGGATGCGCCAATTCTTGGGCAACTACAGCGACTACCGCGCCCATCTCGAACAGCAGCAGACCCTGCCCGAACCAGCCACTGTGCCGCGTGGCAAAGCCAGCCCAGCTAGCCCGCCCGCCAAGCCCGATGCCGCCGAACGGCAACGCCGCAAACGCCTTGCCGCGCTCGAAGCCGAAGTCGCCGCACTGGAGCAGCAATTGGCACAGGTGCAGCACGAGCTAGAGCAAGCCAGCACCGCCCAAGATGTCGCCCGGATCGCCGCGCTCGGTACGCGCTACACCGAACTGGAGACCCTGCTCGCACAACGCTACGCTGATTGGGAAGAGCTAGCGGCGTAACCGTAACGACAGGCAAGCCCCGCCCCGCAGCGCACCATCATCGCACCCAGTAACACCAAGAGCACCTAAGCAAAGCGAAACGCCGACCCCGCAGGGCCAGCGTTTCTATTGGTAAAGGACATTGCTACCAGAGCCTTAGTTGCTTGCTCCGGTGGCAATGCCCATACGCTGATTGTCACTCATGGGCATCACCTCCTTCGTGCCTAGACGGCAGGTCGAATTTGATTTTGTATTAAAACTATACACAGCTTTTGAAATGTTGTCAAGCGCACCCACGCTGCGAGAATCGAAAAGACAAGCAGCAGCGTGCTTGTCCCTGATTCTCGTCGCGCATCCGCGCCTAGCATCAACGCTCAATAACGCTCAATGTTAGACCGCTGGCTTACCCGCCAGTGCAGTCCCTGCTTGGATCAACCACTGGCCGAGCGTGGCACGGATCGCACGCATAGGGGCAGGGCCGCGTGGGTGGGCTGTGTACAGAGCCATATCGAGGACATACCATTCATGCCGTCGTTGTTCTTCCCGATGAAGCTGTTCAAAGTAATCCTTACGCATCGTAGTCTCCTTCTGATGCAGCATGATCAGTTGTACGTAAGTGCGGTGCAATATATCACCTACGCTCATGATAGCGGCTGAGTGGACTGTTTGCAAGTGCCAGCTAGAACAATTTGCACCAGTCCACTTGAGCGATAACAAAAAGCTGATGCCTGATACCTAGTAGATCAAATCACACCCCCCTTGTGATCTATGCTATACTGCAAGTGGTGTATCATTAGGGCCAGATTGATGCATGGTTATCAGGCCACTTGCAGATAGCCTAGCGTGCTACAGGAAGGAACCTTCACGATGGCTCTACCGCGCTCGAAGCCGCGAGCGATCCCGCTATCGGGCTTGACGCTCAATCCAGAGGACGACACGCCGCTGCACCGCCAGCTCTGTGATCGCCTGCGCGAGGCAATCCTCAGCGGCACCCTGCGAGCCGGCACGCGCCTACCCGGAACCCGCACCCTCGCCACCGAGCTAGGCATCTCGCGCAATACGGTGGTGAATGCCTTTGAGCAGCTTCTCGCTGAAGGCTACGTCACCGGCAAAATCGGCTCCGGTACGTATGTCGCCTGCAAACTGCCCGATACCCTGCTGCAAGTCGGCAATGTCACGGACCCACCCAAGCTGAACGACCCGCACGGGCGCAACCTCTCGCGGCGCGGGCGGATGGTTGCCAGTGCCTACATCTGCGAACCGCACGACCACGGACCTCCGTCCGCCTTTCGGCTTGGTGTGCCCGCCGTCAGCGAATTCCCGATTGCCCTGTGGAGCCGCCTCGTTGCCCGCTACTGGCGGCAATCGCCCGCCGAACTGCTCAGTTACGGTAGCTCGGCAGGCTACTACCCGCTCCGCGAGGCTATCGCCAGCTACGTAGGACCTGCACGCGGGGTGCGCTGTACCCCGCAACAGGTGATTATCGTCTCCGGCTCGCAGCAAGGCGTTGATCTGGCGGCGCGGCTGCTGCTTGATCCGGGCGACTCGGTGTGGGTCGAAACGCCCGGCTATCGCGGCGCACGCGCCGCCTTACAAGGTGCAGGCGCACGCCCGATCCCGGTGCCCGTAGATGAGCAAGGTTTAGTCGTGGAGGTTGGCCAGCAGCGCGAACCGTATGCGCGGCTAGCGTATGTTTCGCCCTCGCACCAATACCCCACCGGCGCAGTGATGAGCCTGCCGCGCCGCTTGCAGTTGCTGGAGTGGGCCGACCAAGCCGATGCGTGGGTGCTAGAGGATGATTACGATAGCGAATACCGCTACTCCGGCCGGCCGATCTCGGCGTTGCAGGGGCTGGATCGGAGTGAGCGCGTGATCTACATCGGCACGTTTAGCAAAGTCTTGTTGCCCACCTTGCGGCTCGGCTACCTGATTGTGCCGCCCGATATGGCGGGAGCCTTTGCCAATGCCCGCAAAATCGCCGACATCCATTCACCGCTCGTGGATCAAGCTGTCCTTACCGACTTCATCAATGAAGGGCATTTCAGCCACCACCTGCGGCGCATGCGGACCCTCTATGCCGAGCGACAAAGAGTGCTGCTTGAAGCGGCGCGGCAAGCGTTGGATGGGGTACTTACGATCAACCACAACGAGACCGGTATGCATGTGGTGGCGTGGCTACCCGCTGGGGTCAGCGATCAGGCCGTGTGCGAACACCTGCTCCTGCACGGCATCTACACCCGTGCGCTCTCCTCCGATTGCCTTGAACCAATCCCCCGCGGCGGGCTGCTGCTCGGCTATGCCGCGCTCACGCCAGAGCAGATTTGGGCTGGCGTGCAGCGCATGCGCGAGGTGCTTGCGGCCTGCCCCGCGTTGCAGGCGGGCTAGGCCCTACGGCGTGCTTGGCATGCCGTGCTGGATCACGAGCACCACCTCGCCCGTGCCCTGTACACTCCGCAGTTGGGTCACGGTGACGAAAGCCCGATTCGGGCGCACCCACGCGGCAAAGCCCGCCGCATGCATGCCCGGCACACGCAGATCGTGCTGATCGGTGGCGACTTGCCAGCCTGCACCGGCGAGGTAGTGGTGATAGAATTCGCGCACTTCGCCAAACGAGACCGACTCCGGCAACGCATACCCATCTATCGCAAGGTGCAGATCGGGCTGAGGCCTGCTCGCTTGCTGGCGGGCATTGCTCACCAGCATTGCCAGTGGGCTGTCGGATTCAAGCGGCACCGCCGCCGGAAAAACAGGCAAGCCGCCACTCGTTACAGCAGCGGTGAAGGTGTCCGCGCCACGCTCAGTGAGGCGCACGGGCGATCCGGCGGGGGTGGGCGATACCTGCTCAAGCGTCACCATGCTGCACGCCGAAAGCAGCAGCACTGTTCCACTTGCCAAGAGCCAGAGCAAACCGGGCCCAAGAGCCATACGTACTCCTTTCCCATGCTGAGGTTGCAATGCATGTGCGAAAATTGCCCTACTGACGCTGAATAAAGGGCAGGAAGACGGTATTCGGTTGGCTCTGGCTTGGAGCCCGCGGATCCGCGAAGGTGACACCCGTACCGGCTACCACCAGCGCAAAGGGCTGTCGTCGCCCCTGTGTAACATCTATGCCGCGCACCACCACGCGGTAGGTTCCGGCGGGGGCATTGCTCAGGCGCACCCCCTCGACATTGTTACAGGCATCCCACTGCCCCCCACGTAGGCATTGCCCGCCCGTGTAGAGGCCTTGATTGCCGACACTGCGCCGCCCATCGGGGGCTAACACCAGTAAGTCAAGATCATTCACGAGAGCTTTGCTGGCTGTTTCGTAGCCCGGAAAGTCCGTCCACGCGAGGGTCACATCGAGGCTACTCGATGCGCCCACCTCGAAGGTGTAGGTATAAGCCATCGAGGTGCTGATCCCGTCCGTCTGATCCGTAAACCAGACGCGGCGGCTTTCCGATGTTTGCAGGGCCGCCGCGAGATCAATCCGGCCCCAGCCGCTGACACCGTTGGGGCGTTGAGCAGGAACCTCGATCAGATCACTGTACTGGCCCGGACTCATATCGGCGGCTCCGTTGATCAGCAGGGCTTTGAGCAGGGCCGCGCTTGGATTGGCAACGTTGCGGGTCGTCGTCAGCCATTCACGGGCGAGCGCGGCGGCTCCCGCCGTCAGGGCCGTGGCCGAGCTTGTGCCGCCCAGCATCACATAGGCTTCATCCACATCGCTGCCACGAGCGGTCATGCGGTACTTACCCAGCGTCCCCCAATCGGCGGCATCTACCCGCAGATCATCAAGCCACCACTGGCTGTTGATCGTATCGGCGGTGCTTGTCACCGCGAACCCAATCTGAAGCCGCGTTGGATCAATCCCGCTGCGGCGCAAAGCACTAACTGAGATATTTTCAAGGACAACCTGTGAGTAATCCGTGCGGTTCCCGCTCATCGGCAACGGGATTACCGATGAGGCGATCCGGTTGGGGTCGCTCGGATGGCGGCTAAAGAGCAACACCTCGCCCCGATTGTTTGCCCCAAACTGATACCGATGCCAAAAGATAATGTCAAAGAAGGTGGTCTGGGCTGCGCTGAAGGGCGGCGAGAGGAGATAGGTGGCGGTGCCAGTCGGGAAGGTTCCATCTGCGGCATAGGCCCATGCGGTGCTGTTGTTGCGGCCCTGCTGCGGCGCGGCTTGCCACAGCCCGGCGCCATTGCCCCGTTGCCACGTTTGATAGGCTTGCAGGCTGCGTTCAAGGTTATCATCGAACAGCATGGCTTGGGTGCGGGCAGCTGCGATAAACGTGCCCGGGGCCACCAGATCGGGCTTGATGCGCCCATCATCAATAGGTCCACGGCTAGAGAAGGCCGCCATGCCGTTGCGGTTATCGGCATACAAATCCCGCGCAATCGGGCTACCGAAAGCGTTCCCATACGTTCGCCCAATCGTGGGGTGTTCATTCTCGGCGGCTCCCACCGTGAGCGCATTCTTAGCCGTGCCGGGTTGGGTGATGCCATCTGCATCAATAATGCCGTCGCGGTTGTCATCACGCCCTTCGTTGCCTGCCGAGTAGAGGATGAGCAGATCGGGAAACTCCCACGCAACGGCATCCACTTGGCGGCTAGAGATGGTGTAGCGGCCAAAGTCGGGCGGATTGCCGAGACCGCCGGTGTGCCCCCCCCACGAATTGCTGTGGATACGTGCGCCAAATTGGTAGGCTTGGCGCATCAGTGCGCCGCGATCAAGCGGTACTCCGCCGATCCCGCCGTATGCGTCGCCAATGCTCTGCACGATCACGCTGGCGGCAGGAGCCACGCCGGTGTAGGTTCCGGTGTAGCGGCCAGTCGCAGGGTCGCTGCCGGAGAGCATCCCACTGCCTGCCACCGTGCCGAGCATATGCGTGCCGTGCCCGGTCGGATCAGACCAATCGTTCATGCGCCCTAGTGCAAACGTCCGCACGATGCGCCCGCGCAGATCGGGGTGCAGGGTGGCGGTGTTGCCGGTATCCAAGCCGGAGTCGGCAACCGCAACAATCTGGTTTGCTCCTGTCAGGCGCAAGCCACTGCGGACCACATCGGCGCGGATAATAGACCCAGTGCGCTGGGTGTGCAGCGCGAGTTCGTCGGCCGCTTCGACCCAGACAACATCATCCAGCGCGGCAAGGTGCGGCACATACGCCACCGGCAGGCGCACACTGATGTAGCGGGCAAAACTGGTGGCAGCCGTGTCGTGAACCGCGCCGCGCCACTCCGCCAACTGGCTGAGCAGTGCGCCGAGCTTGGCATCCGGCAGAGCCGAGATCGTCAGATCGAGCGGCGTGGTCGGGTCTATTGGGCGTTCAAAAAAAAGTGGATCAATGCGATAGACGGGCAGAAACTCACCAACCCACCGCACCGGCGGAGACTGGCGCAGCAGCGCAGCAGTGGCCGCATCCATGCGGACAAGCAGGGCGTAATCGGGCAGTGCGCCGAAGATCTGGGCGGTAGTGGTGGCGTGTAGGTGATCTTGCCATGCCGCCTGCACGGGCTGATGAAACTGGACGATCCACAGGCGCGGCTGCCAAGCGGCAAGCGCGGGTGTGTGCAGGGTGGGTGGCGTGGGTGGCTCAGTCAGGGGATCGAAGCTGGCGTAGCGCAAACGAATCTGCGGAGACGCAGGATGTTGCGCCGCATGGAGGGGTGTATACAACAGGTTGGTCAACACCAGCAGCAGCAGGCTGACCCCAACAAACAAGCCGTGTCGCATGCCGACACCTTCTGGAATGGCAACTGCTTCGGCAATGTGCTGGCAGTTGATGTGAACGTCGTCCTCTGTTCCCCGACATAATGTCTCTGTCTATCATTATGCACGAGAACCGCGCAAGATGCAACCCTCTAGAGATTGTGCGGAGGTGCCCATCCGCCGGGCAGCTCAAGGGGCAAGGTGCAGAGCCGTCCGCCATGCGGGAAGCGCGGCGGCAACTTCCGCAAACATCTGGCGCAGGCGAACCACTTGTTCAGGAGCCGTCTCCAGTGTGCCGTTGATCGCGTGGCGTTCGAGTTCGCGGGCGGCTTGAGCCATCGGCTTTGCGCCCACAGTGCCGCTATTCGCTACGAGATTGTGGGCGTAACGACGCACAAGTACGGCATCGGCGGCAACCACCGCCTCATGCAGGTTTTCCAGCAGATCGGGCGTATAGTGCGTGAATAAGCTGATCAGATGCTCTATCTCTTCAGCTCGATATTCTGGCTCAAACGCATCGAGATAACCAAGAATAACCTGCCAATCAATCATCACGATGGGTACACTAGGGTCAGCTTGACTTTGCAGGTGGCCGGGTTCATCAGTCAACATACGCACATCTCCGATGCAGACGGGTGCATTTTAGCGAGTCGGTTGGTATAGCAATTGAACTTACATCTGATTATGTTGTATAGCATACGCATCTGCACGGGAATTGTCAATAGAAAAGAGGTTATGATCGTATTGCACCGGCGCGATGCTCGGCAGCCTCCGCAAGCCGTACCCCGCATCCGTGCTGAATGTAGAGTACAATACCCTATGGGTGTACACATTGATTGACGGGAAACGACAGGAGGGCAACGCAATGGCAGCAATTCGGGTAGGGGTGCAGTTACATCCCCAACATACCACATGGGCATCGTATGCGGCGGCAGTGCAACGGGCTGAAGCGATGGGCGTAGATACGATCTGGAATTGGGATCACTTCTTCCCGCTCTACGGCGATCCGCAGGGCAATCACTTTGAAGGTTGGACGCTGCTGAGTGCAATGGCGGCCATCACGAGCCGCGCCGAGATCGGCTGTCTGGTGACGTGCAACAGCTACCGCAATCCGGCGTTGCTGGCCGTGATGGCCAAAACAGTAGATCACATCAGCAACGGGCGGCTGATTCTGGGCATTGGCGCGGGCTGGTTCGAGCGTGATTACACGGAGTTTGGCTATGAATTTGGCACGGCTCCAGATCGGCTCCGCGCCTTACGTGATGCCTTGCCGGTCATCAAGCAACGCTGGAGCCAAGACGTGCCGCGTCCAGTGCGTGATCCTCTGCCCATCTGCATCGGCGGGGGGGGCGAAAAGGTGACGCTGAAGCTGACGGCGATGCACGCCACAATCTGGAATGGCTTTGGCCCCCCCGAAAGCTACCAGCACAAGAATGCCGTGCTGAACAACTGGTGCACTGACGTGGGGCGCAATCCAGCCGAGATCGAGCGTTCGGTGGCGATGCAGGCTACTGAGGTCGCGCAGGCGGATGCGTTCCTCGCGGCGGGCGCAACGCACTTTATCTTGGGCTTGGGTGAGCCGTGGAACTTCGATGCACTGGCCCAATTGCTTGCGTGGCGCGATCAGCAGCAGGCAGGCTAGGGCCCAGCCGCGATGATCTGCATTGGCCTTGATCTGGCGTGGTCGCCGCGCAATCCGAGCGGCGTGGCGGTGCTAGTTGCTGATCCAGCCGGGCAGGTGGGCACCCTGCGCGAGACGCAGCTGGTGCAGCCGATGGAAGCGATCATCGCCTATGTTGTGCAGCACGCCGCCGATCAGCCCGCTATCGTGGCAGTGGACGCGCCCTTGCGTGTGCCGAATGAGCAGGGTCGCCGCCCAGCCGAAGCGGAGCTAGGGCGCATCTTTGCCCGCTATCAAGCAGGCGCACACCCCGCCAATCGGCAACGGCTCAGCTTCGATGGGGTGGTGCGCGGTGAGCAGTTGGTGCAACGGCTCGCTGCGCACGGCTTCCACGAGAGCGACGGGCACGATCTGGCGGCATGCAGCGCAACGCACCGCCCGATCATCGAGGTCTACCCGCACGCCGCAATGGTTGCGCTGTTTGGGCTGGAGCGCACCCTGAAGTACAAAGTCAAGCCCCACTCCAGCGCGGAATTCCGGCTGGCAGAGTGGGCCCGCTATCAAGCCTACCTGCGCGATCTGGGCCATGCCACACCTGCGCTGCATGTGCCGAACGGGTTGCTAGAACAGGATGTGGCGGATCTGCGGGGGCGGCGGCGCAAGGCTTATGAAGATCAGGTGGATGCGCTACTGTGTGCCTACATCGGGCTGTATACTTATACGTGGGGACAACAACGATGCCGCACCTTTGGCACATTGGCAACCGGTGCGCTCATTGTGCCGATGCCAGCGCATGCTTGGGCAGGCGATGCAAAGGGGTGACTATCCTTAGGCCCGGGCAACCCAAAGCGGGCGAACGTCGGCAACGCCCGCCACCCATCCTACGATCTATCTACGTAGATTTTGTAGTACGCTAGTCCGTGTCCTTGTTCACCCATCCTGATCAAGAAGTCTGCCAGAATGTACCACTGTTAGCCGTTGCCACGAGCCGCAAAGCCTGCTATCATAGAGTTCAGAAGTAGTCTGCTCATACTGTCGAAGCCACGCAGAAGTTATCCCCTTTTGATGTTGGCGCATGAATGCAGAAAGGAGTCTGTACCTACTCAGTAGTCGCCTGCTGGGATGTTACACACACGAAACCATGTCGCTATCACTTAACAATGTCCAACACGTTGCACGGCTTGCCCGTATGCATATGTCTGATGAAGAACTTGAGCACATGCGCGTTCAGCTTTCGGCAATTCTTGATTACGTTGCGTTGCTGCAAAAACTGGATGTGGAAGGGGTTGAGCCGACAGCGCAGATTACGGGGCAGACGACTGTCACCCGCGCCGATCACGTCGAAGCCGCGCTCCCGCGTGAAGCCGCGCTCCGCAATGCGCCCGATCAACGCGATGGGATGTTCCGCGTGCGGGCTGTCTTTGACGATTAAGCCGCTGCAACATTCTACGTGGGGTGTGCGTCCTACTGCTGCACTGCCCAACCGATCAGTTTGGCGATGCAACATTCAATCGTTAATCACGTTGCTTACTACGCACGTATAAGGATGTACACCAACTATGTATAACGGAAACCCGCGCCCCACCAAAGACTACGATCCCTACTCGTCGCCTTCGGCTTCAGCCCGTCGCCCCGCATCGCGCATGGTGAAGATCGGCGGTTTCTACGTCAAGCCGCTCCATCTCGGTATTGTTGCCCTCCTCGCCCTACTCATCGTTGCCTTCATTGTATTCCAGATGCTCAACGCCGCACTGCTGATGCACTTTAGCCTTGCCGCAGGCATCCTGCTGCTGCTTGCGAATGTGCGTGAACTGATGGGCCACGCCCACACCCGCCACAACAGCACCGCCCTGCTCAATGTGCTGATCGGAGCGGCCTTGCTTAGTGCGTGGGCATCGCAAATTTTCGGCGCAGTGCTGTGGCTACCGGCAGTAGTGCTTCTCGGCGTGGCAGTGCCGCTTGCCATCGGACGAGCCACCGTCTACACCACCTACCTGAATACTGGGCGGGTGATGCTAGCGCGTGTCGTGGATCAGGTGCGCCGCTCACAGGGTTGGTAACTGCGGGCGCAGGGCGTACCCGTAACTGTTCGTTGCTTATCCAATTGAGCCGTGCGGCGGGGCTATCCGCAGTGGGGAGACTTACACTGCGCCTGATGCACCCGCCGCCAGCATTGCCCGCAGCGTCGCCATCCGCACCCCAGCCTGAAAGATCGCCCGCATCGGGCAGCGCAAGCCCGCAATCGCATTGCTCACCAACGTGAACGTGAAGGCACTTGGCAATCACACCCGCCCATCCCTGCCGATGCGATCATCATTTCAAATAGACCCCCCACCGCGTTTGACAGCACAATGCCTTTGCTGTACCATACACGCACATTGAAACCAGACATAATGCAGCATCGCGGGGAATCGCCGGAGCCTACCTAATCAGCATTATTGTTACCCGTTGCACAGCCACCTGAGCGCGTGGAGCCGAACATCTGCCGTGTGCCATGCCGGACCACCGTTGGGTCACCCCATTGGCTAGGGCAGTGCGAGAGAGAGCAACTATGGATCATCAGCTTGAACTATTTCTTGCCTATATGCAGAACGAACGCAGCATCAGCGACAACACGATGGCCGCCTATCGCAACGACCTCGCCCAATGCCGTGAGTTTATGGTCGAGCGCGGGATCACTGCATGGACTGATGTTGGGGCGGATGATATGCAGGCATTTAGCCTATACCTGCGGGAGCGCAGCTATGCCCACTCGACGATTGCTCGCCGCACGGCTGCGGTGCGTTCGTTCTATACCTTCCTCAAGCAGGGCGGTTACATCCAGTACGATCCGTCTGATCAGCTTGATGTGCTGCGTGTCGCCCGCCGCTCGCCTCAGTCCATCACCCCGACCCAAGTGGATGCCCTGCTCGAGCTGCCGATGCGCTCAAGCAAAGGCTCCGTGTCGCCGGAAGGGATGCGGGATCGAGCCATGCTCGAACTGCTCTATGCGACAGGGATGCGCGTGAGCGAACTCGTTGCGCTGAATCTGGATGATCTCGACCTGCCCAGCAAGCAGGTGCGTTGCATCGGCTCCCGCGAACGCCAGCGCATCTTGCCGCTTGACGACTGTGAGAGTACCCTCACCGCGCTCGAAGAATACTTCGACATTGCCCGCCCGCAACTCTGCCGCAACGCCACCTCACCGGAAGCGGCAATCTTTCTTAATCATCGCGGCAAACGCCTCACGCGGCAGGGCTTCTGGCTGATCCTGACCAACTATGCCCGTGAGATTGCGTTGCCCGACCTGACCCCGCACACGCTGCGCCACTCATTTGCCGTTCACAAACTACGCAAGGGCGAGCATATCAAAGATGTGCAGCGGTTGCTTGGCCACGCATCCATCTCAACCACCCAAATCTACAAGGCTACTGTCAACGCTGCGCCACCCGACCCGCCGACCCGGATGAACGGCAACCACGCGGATCCAGCCGACACCGTGTTCCCCATGCCATCCGACCGTCCCCCAGAAGCAGCAGAGCCACAGGAGTAAGCCCAATGCCTGCCACAACCCTCGATCAACTCGTGTCGCTTGCCAAACGACGCGGCTTTATCTTTGCCGGAAGCGAAATCTACGGTGGCTTGCAAGGCACGTTTGATTATGGGCCGCTTGGCGTGGAGCTAAAGAACAACCTCAAGCAGGCGTGGTGGCGGGCAAACGTCTATGAGCGTGACGATATGGAAGGCTTGGACTCCTCGATCTTGATGAACCGCACCGTCTGGCACTATTCTGGCCACGAAGAAACCTTTGTAGATGAGATGGTAGATTGCTTGACCTGCAAAGGCCGCTTCCGCGCTGATCGGCTGCGCGATGGCACATGCCTGCTGCACCGCACCTTGCAGCCGGGCCAGTGCGCGGGGCAGCTCACCGCGCCGCGCCCCTTCAACCTGATGTTCCGCACCCAAGTGGGGCCGCTCGCTGATGATGACTCGTATGCCTACCTGCGCCCCGAAACGGCACAAGGCATCTTCGTCAACTTTGCCAATGTGCTGACAACGGCCAGCCGCAAGCTACCCTTTGGCATTGCCCAGATTGGCAAAGCCTTTCGTAACGAGATCACCCCGCGCAACTTCATCTTCCGCGTGCGCGAATTTGAGCAGATGGAGATCGAATACTTCGTGCACCCCGGCGAAGAAGATGCGTGGCACGAACGCTGGTTGCAGGATCGCCTCGCGTGGTGGGAGTCCGTCGGGCTGAGCCGTGACAATATTCAAATCTATACGGTGCCGCGTGACGAATTGGCGCACTACTCCAAAGCCACCTATGACGTGATGTATCGTTACCCCATCGGCTTTGAGGAGCTAGAAGGGATTGCGAGCCGCACCGATTACGATCTCGGCTCGCACACGAAGGATCAAGCCAATCTGAACATTCAGGCGCGGGTTGCGCCGAATCAGCACAGCGTCGAGCGACTGAGCTACTACGATCAGGAGCGGCGCGAACATATTGTCCCATTCGTGATCGAACCATCGGCGGGGGTGGATCGCGGCGTACTAGCCCTGCTGACCGAAGCCTACGCCGAGCAGCAAGTCAAAGCCCTCAGCGATGAACGCCAGCAAGCCATCCTCGATGCCCTAGAAACCTTCCGCAAGAGCGTAGACCGCAACGACAAGCTGCCCGCTGAGCAACGGGATCGCCTGCTGGCTCGCGCCAGTGAGGTCATCGCCGCCCTGCCGGACAGCGTGCCGCAAGTAGCAGGCTTGCTCGATCTACCGGGCGCGGAGAGCATCCCCGTCGGCAAGAAGCTGCGCGGGCAAGCCGAGCCTGCGCTCGATGAAGCCTTTCGCACCGTGCTGCACCTGAAGCCCGCCCTCGCGCCAATCAAAGTTGCCGTGCTCCCCCTGAAGCGCAACCAAGCAGAGATTGTCGCCCTTGCCCAGCAGATCCGCACCCAGTTGCAGCGCGGCAGCAATCTCCGCGCCGTGTATGATGATACCGGCTCGATTGGCAAGCTCTACCGCCGCCAAGATGAGATCGGCACGCCCTTCTGCATCACCGTAGATTTCGATAGCTTGGGGCGCGGCGACGACACCCGCATGAAGGATACCGTGACGGTGCGCGAGCGCGACACGATGCAGCAGGAGCGGGTCCTCATCAGCGAACTGCCCACCTACTTGGCGGAGCGCATCCGGTGACACGGGATTGAGGGTCAGGCGCGACAAACCACGCAGAACACGCAGAACGCCGCGCATCGGGTGGGCGATAGGTACTCGGCCAGCATCGCCGCGGATCGTTGCAAACCGCGCCTAGCACCTGCCCCTGTCACCGATCACATCCCCTCAATCTCCCCTGAACAAGACGCATGATGCGTGGTATAATCCAAAAGGAATGGAATTACTGGCAATCAACCAGAGCAAGAGATAAGAGCGAGTGAAGACCCTGAGTTCGCCAGATCTCGCGCAGCACGACGACGTACCGCGCATCGCCTCGCAAGCCGAGTTCAACCCGCGCCAACGTTTCTTTCAGGTAACGACGTTTTTCCTGAAGGTTATTCTGCATATCTACTTCTGGGATGTGTTGGTCACGCGGTTCGGGCTGCTGCGCTGGTATGCCCAACGCACCGCCACCAAACGCTGGTCGCGCCTTGCGGCGCAGTTCCGCCTGCTGGCACTGGATCTGGGCGGCATCCACATCAAGCTCGGTCAATTCCTCAGTGCCCGCGCCGATATTGTGCCCGATGCTGTCCGCAAAGAGCTAGCCGGCTTGCAGGACGAAGTGCCCGCCGCACCGTTTAAAGAGGTGCGCGAACGGATCGTGGCTGAGCTAGGCCGCCCGATTGAAGAGGTGTTTGCCCACTTCGATCCGCAAGCTGTTGCCGCCGCCTCGTTGGGGCAGGTCTACTTTGGGCAACTCTACAATGGGCGTGAAGTTGCGATCAAGGTGCAACGCCTGCACATAGATGAGATTATTGAGGTGGACTTGAGTGCCCTGAATTGGGTCATTCGGCTGATCAAAGACATCAGGGCAGTCCGCCGCCGCGCCGATTTGCAAGCCCTGCTCGATGAGTTTGGGCGCGTCCTCCGGATCGAACTGGACTACACCCAAGAAGCCCGCAGTGCCGAACTGTTCCGGGCCAACTTCGCCGACGTGCCCGGCGTGTACGTGCCGGAGCCAATCCCCGAATTGACGACGCGCCGCCTGATGGTGATGGAGCGCATCTACGGCATCAAGCTCAGCAACATGGCGGCAGTGGATGCGGCGGGCATTAGCCGCCACGAACTGGCCGAGCGGATCAACTCGACGTACCTCAAGCAGTTTTTTCTCGATGGCTTCTTTCACGCCGACCCGCACCCCGGCAATCTATTCGTGCGGGTGGAAACGGGTATCCCACCAACGCTCGGCTACAGTGCCATGCGCGTGAATGGCACTGGCAACGGGCGCAGATCGCGCCTGCCGATCCCCAAGATTGGCTCGCTCTTTCCTGAACAGGACGACAGCCCATTTGCGGCGTGGGGCGATTTTAGCGGCACAAATGGGAATAGGCATAGCGAAAACAGCGATCAAGCCCGCCAACTGGGAACCCCATTTACGCTGATCTTCATTGACTTCGGGATGGTTGGCTACCTCACCCCCAAAACGATGGAGAGCCTGCGCGAGGGTGTGATTGGCTTGGCTACCAACGATGCCGAGCGGATTGTGCAGGCGATGCTCAAGAACAACATGATCCTGCCCGGTGCTGATCTGCGCCCGATTACGCAGGCGGTGCAGGTGATGCTGCGCTACTCCTATGACCGCACGGTGCGTGAGATCAACAATGTGGATGTTGAAGCGATCTTCGATGAGACCAAAGAGATCGTCTATGAATTGCCCTTCCAGCTTCCGCAAGACCTGCTCTACTTGGGGCGGGCGATGAGCATGGTGGGCGGCTTGGCAGTTGCCCTCGAACCAGAGATCAACCTGTTTGAGTCGCTGCGCCCCTTCGTGCGCGAGATGATCAACCGCGAGCGGCGCAACGGCGAGTGGGTCAATCAGGCGCAGAAGGAGATCTCCGAGCTAGCCCAGATCATGATCACCCTGCCGCGCCAGATGGATGCCTACTACAAATCTGCCAATCGGGGCGACCTGCAAACCCGCACCGACATGTCGCGCCTTGAACGCAGCATGCGCCGTGTCGAGCGTTCCAATGACCGCTTGACCGGGGGCTTGGTTGCCACTGGGCTGTTTCTCGGTGGGGTGCAGCTCCGTGGGCAAGGGCGCGACGACGAGGCCGAGCGGGCGTGGTGGGCTGCCGCCTTTGCCCTGCTGTGGGCCCTCTGGCCCCGCAATCTTGACCGCCGCTAGGCGGCAGTGCGGCAATGCACACCCGCCATACGCCACCGCGTGGGCTAGCCCCGATCCTCATCATTGGTGGGCTATGGCTCGGCTTGCTGCTCGTTTACCGGCTCTGGCTTGCACCCACACCCATGCAGCAGGCAGATCGGCTTTTCGTGCAGGGGCACTACACCGCCGCCCACCACGCCTACCGTAGCCACGCAGACTCTACGCCCACACCATCCGCCGAACTGCTACTGCGGATCGGCATGCTGCATACCGTGCGCGGCGCGTATGGCTCTGCCAGCCACACGCTCTGGCAGGCGCTAGGGCAAGGGTTACCACCCGCCCAGCACGACCTCGCGTTGCTCTATCTCGGCGTGAGCAGTGCCCGCAGCGATAACCTCGCACTGGCCCTCACCATCTGGCAGGAGTACCCGCTCTGCAAGGCGGCCACTTGCCCCTACGCGGGGGTGCGCCAGACCTTGATCGGCGATGCGCTGCTTGCCCAGCATGAATACGCCGCCGCCCGCACTGCTTACGCTGCCGCCCTTGATTTGCCGCTTGATCGGGCGTGGTACCAGATCGCTCGTACCCGTTACGCCCTGCTGCTCGCCGCCGATGATCCGCACGCCGCGCAAGCCGTGCTAGAGCGCACCCCAGCCCACCCGCGTCCCGTACCATTCACCGCGCCGCTCGTGCCCCCCCGGATCGCCCAAGAACAGCAGCTCCTGCACAGCATCCTGCACGCTAACCCTGCCGATCACGCGCAGCTGCTAGGGCAGCTCTACACCCGCTACGGCTACGATGCGCTCGCCCTCAGCACCTTCGCACAGGTTCCCGCCACAAGCCCGCACGCACGCTCGGCAGCCGCCTACCGCGCCTACCTGACGTGGCGTACCAGCCCCGCTTACGCCGATCTTGGCGAACTGGATACCTTCCAGCAAACGACCCCCAACGACCCCGCCGCCACCACGCTGCTGCTGCTCTCAACGATGACCACCGCCGCCCTCAGCCAAAGCAGCGTGCCCACCACGACCCTTGCCCAACTACCCAATGGTACGCCCGAACGTGCCGTGCTAGAGGCAACGTGGCATCTATTCGAGCGGGATTACACCACCGCGAGCATGCACATGCAGCAGATGCTTGCCCGCAGCAGTGGCATCCAGCGGGGGTACTACGCGCTCTGGGTGGCTCGCTTTCACCTTGACCGGGCCTATGCCGTGTGTACCGAAGGGCGGACCGCCGCCGAGCTAGCCGTGCAAAGCCTGCCCGATGTCAGTGCGGCGTGGACGGTGCTAGCTGGCGTATTGTTCCAGTGCGGCGATGATGTTGGCGCACAGCATGCTGCCCAGCTAGCCATCGCCCACGATCAAGCACTGCCCGCCCTCAGCCCGCCCGCCGAAGCGTGGCTCTATCTTGGCGCGGCGCAGCTCCGGCAGGGCCATACCACCGCCGCCCGCCATGCCCTCACCACCGCCGCCGATCTTGCGCCTGCGAGCGTATGGCGCGAACGGGCCGAGCAACTCCTGCGCTAGCCAGATCCACCGCCTACAGCACGGCCATGTCCATCCAGCGATGCAATAGAACCACGCTATTTCGTGGTATACTTGAACATCATAGAGCAGGTAAATAACGTGAGAAATAATCGCTTTGAGCAGAGCGATTCGTGGTGGATTAAACCAGACCCATACAACTATCATTACAACCAATCCATCCTACACATAGCATCCATACCGCCTGCTCGGAACACGGACATCCGCCACAGTGACTCACTACGATATGCAGAATACGTAGCCTCGTGCGTTGTTTAGTGCGAATAGATGCGACACGGGTTACGTACCGATGATAAACGCAGACGTATTCTAAGGAGTAGCAGATACCTATGCAACAGCTTGGTCGGCGTGGTTGGCTTGCCATTCTACTCACCCTGTTCGGGGTGGGTTTGGTGGTATTTGTGGGCTTACAATTAGGGGGGCGTACTCCGCCCGCCCAGCAGCAGGTCATCTCAGTTGGCGTAGCGATTGGGCGCGGCGGCTTGGGTGATCGTTCGTTCAACGATAGTGCCAATGAGGGCTTGATCAAAGCCCAGCAGGAGTTTAATATTCGTTCGCGTCTGCTCGAACTAGAACGCGATCAGCAAGAGGCCAATCTCCGCACCCTATCCGGCGAAGGGCACAATTTGATTATCGCGTTAGGGCAGGAATACGTTGAGCCACTCAAAACGATAGCGCAAGAGTTTCCCAACCAGCGTTTTGCGATCATTGATGCAGAGGTGGATGCGCCCAATATCACCTCCGTCACCTTCCGCGAATTAGAGGGTGATTTCCTCGCGGGCGCACTCAGCGCATTGCTGAGCGAGACGGGCACCGTCGGCTTCTTGGGTGGAGCTAGCATTCCGATCATCCAGCGCATTGAACACGGCTGGAAGCAAGGCGTGCTGTACATCAACCCAGATGCTCGCATCGTGCGTGATTTCGCGGGCGATGAGGGTGACTTCAGTGGCTTTGCCAAACCGGAGCTAGGGCTAGAACTGAGCAACCGCATGTACCAGCAGGGCGCAGATGTCATTTATGCAGCGGCAGGGCGCACCGCTCTCGGCGCAATCGAAGCAGCTAACCTGAATGGCAAAATCGTGATTACGACTGGCTCCGACCAACGCTTCCTCAGTCCCGATGCCGTGGCAACGAGCCGCACCAAGAACATGGATGTTGCCGTGTTCACCGTGCTCAAAGAGCTACGCGAGGACACACTGGAACCGGGCACGCGGGTGCTCGATATTAAAACGAATGGGGTCGGGCTAGCCCCGCTCGGCGAGCCGCTTGTATCGGCTGAGATTATTGAACAGATTGAACAGATCCGCCGCCAACTTCAAGACGGAACGATCACCGTGGACGAGTTGGCATTCAACTAGATGTGAAACTGCGCTACTACATTTTCGACTGGTGGCAGCAACGCCTCAGTCGGCAGATTATCCTTCCTACCGCCTTCACCACAATGGTGTTTCTGGCGGCGCTTGGCTTTGTTGCGTTTCGCGTCGGGCAGAATACGATTGAAGAACAAGTCAATGTCCGCAACCTCGAAGTCTCGCGCCTGATTGCAGGTGATGTGAACCGCTTCTTCCAGATTACGCTGGACATCACCCGCCTGCAAGAATCACAGCTGCTCGATCAAACGAAGCCCGCCGAACAGGTGCGCGCCATGCAGGCCCTGCGGCGCGTCTTTCCCGGCACCTATACCAAGCTGCGCCTGCTTGACCGCGAAGGCAATCTGATTCTTTCGATGCAAGACAGCAATGAGCCACGCCAGACATTTGACGTAGATCGCTACGATCCGCCCCGCCCGATCCCGTTGGAGCCGAGTGTGATGCGCGGGCTGGAGTCGAATCGGATTACCGTATCGCAAGCTGATTTCCGCCCCATCACCAACTGGCCCTACATCACCGTCACGCTGCCGCTCGCTACGCCGCTGGCCCGCACCGGTGGCGCGTTGGTCTCGGAGATTGACCTGCGGACATTCTGGAGCCGCGTAGATAGCCTTGATATTGAGGGCAGCGAAGCCTTTATCATCGATTCACGCGGGATTATCCTTGCCCATCCAGACCGCCAACGGGTCGGCAAGATGATCGACACCACCAACATCAGTCCGGTGTTTCAAGGCTTTGAGGGCAACACCACGTATGAACGCGACGGCGAGGAGTATATTGTTGCCTTCTCGCCGATCAGCAGCGTGGTGGATTGGGCGGTACTGGTTGAGCAGCGCAGTAGCGTCGCCTTTGCGCCGGTGCGGACAACTGCACTGGTTGCCATTACCGCCACGATCTTGAGTGCGCTGTGTGTAGCTGCGATTGTGTCGAGCCTCGTCCGTATGAGCCTGCGCCCAGTCGAGGAGCTGAGTGAAATCTCCTCCCGCATTGCCTCCAGCGGCGACCTGAGTGATGAGTCGCTTGCCCGCACCCGCGAGATTGTCGCGCACGGTGGTGCAACTGAGATTGGTACGCTGGCAATGTCATTTGATAGCATGGTCGGCAGTCTCCAAACTGCCCAAGAAGACCTGCTGCAATGGAACGAGCAACTCGAACACCGCGTCGAGGAGCGCACCGCCGAGCTGCATACCGTGCTGGATATTGCCCGCCTGAGTGGGGCTTCGCTGCGCCAAGCTGATGTGATGCAGACGTTGCTGCAACAGATTGAGCGACTCGTTGAATACGACTCGGCGGTGATCCTGTTGCTCGATAGCACCGGCACGGCATTGGATTTCTTTGCCGCCGCCGATCTCGTCCAGCAGCAGCCGCGAGCAACCCGCATTGCGGTGGATCGATACCCGCTCAACGTGTTGGTGCTTGAGCGCAAAGCCCCCGTGCTCGTGCGGGATACGCGCCTTGAACCACTTTGGCGCGATACCGGCGATTATGCCTTGAGTTGGCTCGGTGCACCGTTGGTCGTGCAAGATCATGCGATTGGCGTGATTGCCCTGCTCAAACAAGAAGCCAACTTCTACACCCACGAACACGCCAATCTGCTCACTGCGCTGGCCTCCCACGTCGCGGTGATGCTCGCGCACGCCCGCCTGTATGAGGATTCGGTGCAGCGCGTGGAGCGTGAACTGCGCGAGGCGGAGCAGATTCAGCAGCACCTCTTTCCGCAGCCGCCGCAGATTAGCGGCTTGCAGGTTGCAGCCTATTTCCGCCCCGCCCGCGAAACCACTGGCGATTTCTACGAATTTATCAGCAATGTTGATCCCTACAAGAATGGCAATGTGATTGCCCAGAACGGTGCGCTATCGGCGTATGCCACGCTTGATCTGGGGCCCAGCGAAATGGTCGTCGTCTTGGGCGATGTCTCCGGCAAGAGCTTGCCCGCCGCCCTGCTGATGGCGATGGCCCGCACGGCCATCCGTTCGGCAGCCCGCGCCATGCCGCACCATATGGAAGGCGTGATGGAACTCTCGAATGCGACGCTCGTCGGGGAGTTGCCGAAAGGCAGCTTTGTTGCCGCGACGTATGCCCTGTTTGATCGGGATGAGCTTGTCCTGAACCTGATCAATGCCGCCCAGCCCACCCCGTTGCTGCTCCGCGAAGGGGGGGTGCAAGAGCTAGAAGGGAGTGGCAGCCACCTGCCGCTCGGTATCATCTACAATCCCGTTTACCAAAGCCAACGCATTCCGCTGCAAGTCGGCGATACGATCATCTTCTACACCGATGGGCTAGTCGAGGCGCATAGCCAGCAGCGCGAGCTACTCGGCTTCGAGCGGCTCACGGCGGCGATTGAGCAGGCATACGCGGCAACCAATGGCCAAACTGCCCAGCACATGCTCGATCACCTTTTGGCGGTGGTCGCGGATTGGACAGGAACCGCCCCACAGAGCGACGATATTGCGATTGTGGTAGTGCAGATCGTGCCAGAGACGCTAATCCATACCAGCCCTCACCACCCAACCCGCGCCGCCCTACCTGCCGTTGCGATGCAGTGATCCAGCCGCCCTAGCTTCTATCTGCCTATTTACTAATCAACATAAACACAAACGCGAGGTGGATGCCTCGCGTTCGTGCTGTTCGTTCCTATCCGGTATATTGTCTATGCGCTGCTACCGACCACGCAATTACACTTACTCGACGGTGTATTCGCCCTCAACAACCCCGTCCTTGCCGCCCTTCGCGCCCGGCGTGCTGCCCGTTCCGGTGCCACCGGGTGCGCCGGCGGGTGCGCCCGATTCGTAGGCTACCTGCGAGACCTTGTAAATCTCTGCTTGCAACTCCTCCGACAGGCTCCGCATACGCTCGGCATGCTCCTGTGCAATTGCCTCACGCAGATCGCTAACAAGCGTCTCGATCCGTCCGCGCTGCACACTATCCACCTTATCACCCAGATCGCTGAGCGTGCGCTCGGCACTATAGGCAAGGCTATCGCTCTGGTTGCGTAGCTCCACTAGCTCACGGCGGGTGCGGTCTTCAGCGGCGTGCGCTTCTGCATCGCGGACCATGCGCTCAACCTCATCCTTAGCCAGATTGGTGCTAGCCGTAATCGTGATCTTCTGCGCTTTGCCCGTCGCCTTATCCTGCGCCGAGACATTCAGAATGCCATTCGCATCAATATCGAAGGTCACTTCAATCTGGGGCATGCCCCGCGGCGCAGGCGGAATGCCTTCTAGCCGGAACTTGCCCAGCGTCATGTTATCGTTCGCCATCTCGCGCTCGCCCTGCAAGATGTGGATGTCCACTGCGGTCTGGCTATCGGCGGCGGTCGAGAAGATCTCGCTCTTCTTGGTCGGGATCGTCGTGTTGCGCTCGATCAGCTTGGTCATCACCCCACCGAGCGTCTCCACGCCGAGCGAAAGCGGGGTTACGTCCAGCAGCACCACATCCTTCACTTCGCCCCCCAGCACGCCGGCTTGAATAGCTGCCCCAACCGCAACGACCTCATCTGGGTTGACGCTCTTGTTTGGCTCCTTGCCCGTCAGCTTGCGGATCATCTCCTGCACCACAGGCATGCGCGTCGAGCCACCCACCAGCACCACCTCATCGAGCTGGCTCGGCTTCATATCCGCATCACGCAGGGCATTCTGCACTGGGCCCTTCAGCCGCTCGGTCAAGTCAGCCGTGAGCTGCTCAAACTTGGCGCGGCTCAGGCGCAGTTGCAGGTGCTTCGGCCCGCTTGCATCAGCCGTAATAAAGGGCAGGTTGATCTCGGTTTCCGAAAGCCCCGATAGCTCGATCTTGGCTTTCTCGGCGGCTTCCTTCAGGCGTTGCAGGGCTTGCCGATCCTTGCCCAGATCCACGCCCTGATCCTTGCGGAACTCATCAATCAGCCACTCCACGATGCGCTGATCGTAGTCATCACCACCGAGATGCGTATCGCCGTTGGTCGCTTTGACTTGCACCACCCCATCACCCACTTCGAGGATGGACACGTCGAACGTACCACCGCCCAAGTCGAATACGAGGATCGTCTCCTCATTGCGCTTGTCCAAGCCATAGGCAAGCGCGGCGGCAGTCGGCTCATTGATGATCCGCAGTACCTCTAGCCCTGCAATGCGCCCCGCGTCTTTGGTTGCCTGACGCTGGCTGTCATTGAAGTAGGCGGGCACGGTAATCACGGCTTGCGTCACCGGCTCACCGAGATAGGCTTCGGCATCCGCCTTGAGCTTTTGCAACACCATCGCGCTGATCTCTTGCGGCGTATACTCCTTGCCCGTCTGCCCCGAAAAGAGGCGCACGTCGCTCTGGGGGCCTTTACGCACCACAAACGGCACCGTCTCACGCTCACTCACCGTATCATCATAGTTGCGCCCAATAAATCGCTTCACAGAGAAAAGTGTATTTTCTGGATTGATTGTCGCTTGTCGTTTGGCAGTCTGCCCGACTAGTCGCTCGCCATTCTTGGCAAAGGCGACAATCGAGGGCGTGGTGCGGTTGCCTTCGGCATTGGGGATCACCGTTGGATCGCCACCTTCCATCACCGCCACAACCGAGTTGGTTGTCCCTAAGTCAATCCCAACAATTTTACCCATAGGAATCTGCTCTCCTTTTACCGTAATCTAGGCAAGCCTGATCACGCACCAACGCAATAGGTACGATGGGTGCGCGTGGCTTGCACATAACACTGTGAGTAGTGTATCAAAAGGGTACTAGTATGCCGCAAGAATGGTGTTAGATTTGTGTTAGAACTTGGGCGGGTGGGGCGAGCATGCGCGTTCGGTTCGTCGCTCGGCCCACCCGATCCCGCAACACACCGGCTCGGCCACACGCGGTATAATGCCTGCTAGTAGCATCGCTCAACCGCGAGCAAGCACGCTTGGGAGAACAACCGCCTATGCTCCAACGCATCGGAACCGCCCTGCTGGTTTGGTTTGCCCTGTTCGATCTGCTGCACGATTGGCGCGGCGCACGCTGGCTCCCCACCCAGCTGCGAGGACTCGGTGGACTGGTGGGGATCTGGGCTGCGGTGGGGCTGGCACAGGCGGGCGGGGCGGGGCTGGGGCTTCTGCTGCTCACCTTCCCGCTGGCTCTTATCCTCCAGCTTGCGCTGGCTACGCTCCGCAACCGCCACCTGAATCCGCGTGACCTGCTGGCAGAAGGGACAACGGCAACCCGCACGCTCACCCGCGTAGAGATCCCCGTGCGGCACGGCACCACCCCCGCGCTGCACCTTGTCCCGCCGCAGGGGGCGCAGGCAGTGGTATGTGTGGCGCACGGCTCCGGCAGCGATAAATACTTCTACACATGGGAAACAAGTGCCATGCTATTGGACCACGGCTTTGCCGTGCTGCTGATAGACCTCGATGGGCACGGCGCAAGTGATCGCCCGCAAGCCTACCCGCACACCGCCGAGAGCCTGAGCGACGTGCTGCTGTGGCTCCGCAGCCGCTATGCCCGCGTCGGGGTGATCGGCAAGAGTCTCGGTGGCTGCGTTGCGACGCACGCCGCCGCCCACGGCGCATCGCTGGATGCGTTAGTCGTGATTGGCTCGCCGCCTGCGTTGCAGCTCTCCCGCGCACAGGTGCGGCGCGAGGCCCGCGGCCTGCTCCGCTATGCGATCCTGCGCCAGCTACGCTACGGCAGCGTGGTGCAATTGGGGCGGGCGTGGACAACGACTCCCAAGCAGCGCACCCTGATCGCTACCGAAGACTTGATCGCCCGCCTTGATCTGTGTGGCAGCTTGCACCACATCGGGCACAGCCCTACCCGCCTGCCCGTGCTGCTGATCTATGGCACGGAAGATGCCTTCGTGCCGCCCGCCGCCGTAGATCAGGTGGATGCCGCCAAGCCTGCGTGGGCAGTGCTGTATCGCCTGAAGCGCGGCACGCACCTCTCGACGATGATTGATCCGCGCACGCTCCGGCTGGTCGGGGCATGGCTCACGCTCAAACTGCACCCCACCACGCCCAGCGAATATTCCTGACTCAACAAAACAACCTCTTGACAATTCGGAGCGGCGTGGTATGATATGTCAAGAATACAAGTGAATAGCGCAGCTCTTATCCAGAGAGGTGGAGGGACCGACCCGATGAAACCTCGGCAACCCCGCAGATACGTGAGCGTATCGCCGGAAGGTGCCAATTTCGACAGATCATATCTGGAAGATGAGGGGCGTGGCACCTAGCAGTACCATTCTAGCGTACAGGTATTATCTGTAGCTACTCTGCAAATACACGGCTCTCATCCTACCGATGAGGGCTTTTTTCGTATCACGAATCCAAAGGAGTAGCACCAAACCATGACGAATGAAATTACATTCAATGGCCTTGAGACCCGCGCCCTGCATGCCGGGCAGCAACCCGATCCGGCTACGGGCGCACGCGCTGTGCCGATCTATGCCACCACATCCTACCAATTCCAAGATACCGATCACGCCGCCCGCTTGTTCGGGCTGCAAGAGTTTGGCAACATCTACACGCGCATTATGAACCCGACCACCGATGTGTTTGAGCAGCGCATCGCCGCCCTCGAAGGTGGAGTCGCCGCACTTGCGGTGGCTTCGGGGCAAGCCGCCGCCACGCTTGCGATTATGAATATTGCCCAAACCGGCGACAATATCATCTCCTCCACAGACCTGTACGGCGGCACGTACAATCTGTTCCGCCACACCCTGCCCAAGTCCGGCATTAC
Source organism: Chloroflexaceae bacterium (assembly GCA_012031225.1). Taxonomy (GTDB): domain Bacteria; phylum Chloroflexota; class Chloroflexia; order Chloroflexales; family Chloroflexaceae; genus JAAUTZ01. The sequence goes on along the minus strand of JAAUTZ010000009.1, from coordinate 23,777 downwards.
TACCCGCTTTGTAGATGCCCGCGACTTTGACGGCTTTCGCACCGCGATTGATGCGCGCACCCGCGCCGTCTTTCTGGAACTGATCGGCAACCCGCGCCTCGATGTGCTGGATCTGGAGCGCATCGCAGAGATTGCCCACGCGCAGGGCGTGCCCGTAATTGTAGATGCCACCACCGCTACCCCGTGCCTGTGCCGCCCGATTGAGTGGGGCGCGGATATTGTGATGCACTCGGCGACCAAGTTCATCGGCGGGCACGGCACAAGCATCGGCGGGGTCATCGTGGATAGTGGCAAATTCGATTGGGCGAATGGCCGCTTTGCCGAATTTACCACCCCCGATCCGTCCTATCACGGCTTGGTCTACACCACCGCATTTGGCAATCTCGCCTATATCCTCAAGCTGCGCGTACAGTTGCTGCGGGATCTCGGTCCAGCCCTCAGCCCGTTCAATAGCTTCCTGTTCCTACAGGGGCTAGAGACGCTCCCGCTGCGGATGGAACGCCACAGCCAGAACGCGCTCGCCGTGGCCCGCCACCTGAAGGAACACCCCAAAGTGGCGTGGGTCAACTATCCCGGCTTGCCCGATCATCCTACCTACGAACTCGCGCAGAAGTACCTGCCCAATGGCCAGAGTGCGCTCGTCGGCTTTGGCATCAAAGGCGGGCGAGCGGCTGGCAAGCAGTTCATCGAGAGCCTGCGCCTGTTCTCGCACCTTGCCAACATCGGCGATGCCAAGAGCTTGGCCATCCACCCGGCAAGCACCACCCATAGCCAACTCACGCCCGAAGAGCAGCAGCTCACGGGTGTCACCGATGATTACATCCGCCTGTCGGTGGGGATCGAAACGATTGACGACATTCTGGCGGATTTGGATCAAGCACTGGCACGGATCTAACGCCGCCAGTTTGCAGAGAAAAGAGGCCCAGCTATGGCATTGTTCCGCACCCAAACAGGCTACCCATCGGCCCCAACGCCGCACCCGGAGCCGGACGATCCCAGCAATGGCACGCTGCTGCACTTGCCCCATGTTGCCCCGCATGGGGTGGGGCTGGTGCAGACGCACTATGCCACATGGGATACCCCGCTGCCGCTCGAAAGTGGAGCCGTGCTTGCGCCGGTCACGCTCGCCTACCAAGCCTATGGGCAGCTCAATGCCCGCCGCGACAATGCTATTCTCTTGCTGCACGCGCTCTCTGGCGATGCCCACGCGGCGGGCTATCTCAGCCCCCACGATCCGAAGCCGGGCTGGTGGGATGCTATGATTGGACCCGGGAAGCCCTTTGATACGACCCGCTACTACGTGCTCTGCTCCAACGTGCTTGGCGGCTGCCAAGGCAGCACCGGACCTAGCAGCCTTAATCCCCAAACCGGCAAGCCCTATGCGCTCGACTTTCCGGTGCTGACGATTGGCGATATGGTGCGGGCACAGGTGCGCCTGCTCGATCATCTAGGGATTGCCACACTGCATACGGTGGCGGGCGGCTCGATGGGCGGCTTCCAAGCCCTCGAATGGGCCGCAAGCTACCCCGAACGGGTCCGCAACGTGATCCTACTGGCAACCGCCGCCCGCTCCTCGCCGCAAACGATTGCGTGGAATAGCATCGGGCGGCGGGCGATTATGAGCGACCCGCGCTGGTGTGCGGGCAACTACTACGCCAGCGAGCCGCCCACCGATGGGCTAGCGGTTGCCCGCCAGATTGGGCACATCACCTACTTGAGTGAGGATTCGCTGGAGCAGAAGTTTGGGCGGCGGCTGCAAACGCAGGCTACGCCGCGTTTCACGCTGGCGCAGGAGTTTGCCGTCGAAAGTTATTTGACCTATCAGGGCGAGAAATTCAACGAACGCTTTGATGCCAATTCGTATCTCTACATCACCAAAGCGATGGATTATTGGGATTTACCGGGGCGGTATGGCACGCTCGAAAATGCCCTGCGGCGCAGCACCGCCCGTTTTCTGCTGATCTCCTTCGACAGCGATTGGCTTTATCCCACCGCCGAGTCGGAACGCATTGCAAACGCCTTGCGCCGCTTGCGGCGGGAGGTGACCCACCTTGATCTGCACTCGTCCGCTGGGCACGATGCGTTTCTGGTGGATGCCGCCGAGCAGCAGCCATTCATGCACGAATTTCTGGCGCAGGCCGACACAGTGTAATAGTTCAATGCGTCTCTAGCGCACCGGTATCATTGATTCGACTTGACAGATGCGGTATACTGCATTCTAAACCCATCGGTAAGTCTAGCATCTGAAGGATATGGATAAGGAGGCTCCGTGACTACAGAGAAAGTGCCCGCAATGCAGAAGACCGACTTTATCAAGGCGGTAGCTGCAAAGGCAGAGGTTTCGCAGAAGGATGCGAAGCAGATCGTTGATGCAGCATTGGATGTGATCGCCGATGTACTGGCGCAAGGGCATCGGGTCACACTGACTGGCTTCGGCACGTTTGAGGTGCGCCAACGGCAGCAGCGCGAAGGTGTGAACCCGCAGACGAGTGAGAAGATCACAATCCCGGCTACGCGCACACCCGGCTTCAGTGCGAGTAGTACCCTGAAAGATCGCGTGCGGAACGGCAATAGCTCGGACGCAGCCTAGACCCACAGCATACGCGCAGAGCCGTGTCGCAGCGCAGACACGGCTTTTGCTCTGCTTCACCGATCCGGCTCTACCCACCAGTGTCTGCCTCACCCATCACCAACACCGCCACGGGAAAGTGGCGCAGCACCCGCGCTAGGGATAATTCGCCCGTCACGTTCGGGCTGATCTGTTCCCCCGTAAACAGGTTCGTCAGGGGGTAATCTTGGGCCTGCGGCAGGCGCAGCAACGTATCGCCCCACACCCGCTCGCCCAACGGCAACACGGGATGCTCCGGCGCATCCGTCAAGTTGACGATCAGGCGCGGTGCAACCACCGTGATGTGAGTAGCGGTATTGTGGCGTTGAAAGGCAACCACATGGGCCGCGTGGGAGCCTTCGGCATCGAGCGGGGTGTAGCCCCCATAGCGGAACAGATCGGGCTGGGCTTGGCGCAGCTGCAACAGCTTGGCGACAAGGAATAGCTTCACGCGCCCATCCTGCCAATCATCAAGGACCTCGCGGGCGAGCGGTAGGAGCTGTTCCCCCGTCTGCTCAGCGTAGGCGGCGAATTGGGCAAGAATCACCTCGCGCCGCACAAAATCCACCGGGCGGCGGTTGTCTGGATCAACAAGGCTGAAGTCCCACACCTCCGTACCCTGATAGATGTCAGGCACGCCCGGCACCGTCAGCAACAGCAGCTTCTGGGTCAGGGCATTCAGTTTGCCGTAGAATGCCACCTTCTGGCGGAAGCGATCCAGATCAACGAGGAACCGATTGCGCTGGCGGTCATCAAGAATCGCTTCAACAAAGTGGCGCATCGCAGTATCGTAGGCCGCATTCGGATTGACCCAGCTGGTGTGTAGCTTGGCTTCACGGGTGGCTTTCTCCATATAGTTGGCGATGCGGGTGCGATACTCAGCAAAAGCGGGCGTGCCCGGCTGCTCCATATCCCATGTGCCCACCAACGTCTGATAGAGCAGATACTCGTCGTTGCGATCTGGCAGAGCTTGCCCATGCCGTTGCTGCTTGTGGCCCACATTCATGCGGGCCCACCGGTTGATCGCCGTGCGCCACTGTTCCGGTAGCTCCGACAGCACCGCGAGCCGCGCCCGTACATCTTCGCTGCGTTTGGTGTCGTGGGTCGAGAGGGTCAGCATCGCGTGCCGCCAATTCTCGGCGCGGGCCGTATTGCGCCGATGGAAAGTTGCTACCGCCGTGCCGAAGTGTTCAGGGTGGCCCCCGACTTCGTTCAGAGCCGCCAAGCGGTTGTACAGGTAGAAGGCGGTATCCTCTAGCCCCTTCGCCATAACGGGGCTGGTGATCTGCTGGAACTTCATCACCAGATGGATCAGGCGTTGCTGCACATCGGGGTGGAACTCGTGCAAGTTCTGAAGTGTGAGCGCGGTCTCCAAGAAATCAAACAGCGCATCGGCAATAATCGGGTTGCGCCGCCGTGCTTCTTGCACTGCATCCTGCACGAAGTCCTGATCGCGGGCTTGCATCACCCCATCTTCCGTGACGTAGGTGCGATAGACGGGCAAGCAGGCGATCACCTCGCGCAGGGCGAGGGTCAGCGTATTCAGGGTGAAGTCGCGGTAGCGGCGGTGCGTTTCGGCAATCCGTTCGAGCTGGTAGCTCAGTTCGTAGATTTCGCTGGCTAGCGCGACATTCATGATCTGCTTCTTGGTGCGATTGACAAGATTGGCAAAGTTGTGCTGCTGTTCGGTGAATTGCTGGTAGAGCCGATCAAAGGCGCGTTCGCTCTGCTGGTCAATCAAGATGCCGAGAGCTTCATTGAGGAAATCGTAGCCTGTCGTGCCGTGTACCGTCCAGTCCTGCGGGAGCGGTTCGTTCTCGGAGAGGATTTTCTCGGCTACCACATACAGCGGCAGGCGGGCATGGGTTCCGTAGCGTTCGAGGTGCTGCAAGAGCCACTCAGTGATGGCGGCTTGCACCGTCTGCTCCAGATCATCCGGCAGCTCGCTGTGCTGGCTGGCAAGCGTGGCGAGGATGTAGCGGGTGAGGTAGGTGATCTGCAACTGCTGGAAGTAGTGCGGCGGGTTCCACAAGCCGTCGGGGTGATCTATGCGTAGCCCGCTGGCTTGCTGGTTGCTGAGCCACGCGAAGGTCAGATCGTGCGTAGCAGTGAACACCTGCGGGTCTTCAACGCGGATCGCCGCAAGATCGTTGATGTCGAAGAAGCGGCGGTAGTTGATCTCCTCGGCCGAGACGCGCCAGAAGGCCAAGCGGTAGGGCTGCGCGGCAATCAGTTCATCAAGCAGGTCGAAGCGTTCTAAGCCTAACCCATCACCATTTTCACCATTTTCACCATTCAGGCGCACGAGCACCTGAGCGAGCGTCGCTTGCACGGTGGGACTATCTTGGCCGAGCAGATCAAGGCGACGTTTGATTACTTCTTTCTCGCGGCTCCGTTCAGTCATCTTATCGGGCGGCAGATCCGTCGCTTCCGGCAGATAGCTGATCGCGGTGAGAATGCTGAGCAACTCCTGCACATGCGGGTCATCTTCACCCCACGCGGCACTGAGCTGCTCTAGCACGAGCCGCAGGATCAGCTCGTAGGTGCGCGGCTCAAGCGGAAAGGTATGCTCGTAGTAGTTGATCGCAAAGGCTCCATCGGCATAATGCAGGCGCAACTCACCGCGCTCCAGCACATTGCCATACAGATCGCCGAGCACGGGCAGCAGCACGCGGTTGTGCAGTTCGGGTTTCTGGGGCATCCAGTCAATGTCGAAGTAATGCGCGTAGAACGATGCTTGCCCATTCTCTAGGACATCCATCCACCACTGGTTGCGGGTATCGAAGATGCCCATATGGTTGGGCACAATGTCGAGGATCAGGCTCATACCGCGTTCGTTCAGGGCGGCGGTGAAGGCGGCGAAATCGGCATCGGTGCCGAGATCGGGGTTGAGCTGCCCGTGATCGGCCACATCATAGCCGTGCGTGCTGCCTTTGCGCGGCATCAGGATCGGTGAGGCATAGACGTGACTCACGCCGAGCCGCACAAGGTACGGGATAACCTGAAGGGCATCTCTCAGGGTGAAGCCCGCGTGCAATTGCAGGCGGTAGGTGGCACGCGGAATCTGCCGCCGAGCCAAGATTGCTTCAGCTAGCTGGTGATAATCAGGGTGGTGAAATGGCATATGGTTTCCTTATGGGGCGGATGGATCAGGTGGCGGATGTTAGGTGTGAGGGGGTGGGGTGGGCCGAGCGGGCATACCCCGCAGGGCACGAGGAGAAGCAGGGCTACTTGGTTTGCTGAGCGGGGCTTGTCGCCCCGCTTGCCGTACCACCTCACACCTACGCCCTAGCACCCATTCACGAAGAACACGCCTGCCAGTGGCGGTAGCACAATGTTGAGCCGGAAGGGCCGCCCGTGATGCTCAATGTGTTCGGCGTTTGTGCCGCCCGCATTGCCCATCCCGCTGCCGCCATACTCGCCGCCGTCGCTGTTCAACACCTCGCGCCAGTAGCCGCCACACGGCACGCCGATCAGGTACTCATCACGCGGCACCGGCGTGAAGTTGAATGCGCCAACGACAATCGTGTTGGTGGTTTTGCCGCGCCGCAGCAGGGTGATGATGCTGCTATCGGCATCGTTGCAGTCAATCCACTCAAAGCTCTGCGAATCGTTGTCTAGCTCGTGCATTGCTGGCTCGTACTTGTAGAAGCGGTTCAAGTCTTCGACCCACAGCTGCACCCCGCGATGCAAGGGGAAATCGAGCAGGTTCCAATCGAGCGAAACCTCGTGATACCATTCGCTCCACTGGGCAAGCTCGCCGCCCATGAAGAACAGCTTCTTGCCCGTCTGGGCATACATATACGCAAACAGGAGGCGCAGGTTGGCAAATTTCTGCCACAGATCGCCGGGCATTTTGCCGAGCAGGGAGCCTTTGCCATGCACCACTTCGTCGTGCGAGAGCGGCAGCATAAAGTTCTCGTGATAGGCATACAGCATACGGAAGGTCAGTTCATTGTGGTGATAGCGGCGGTAGAGCGGATCGCGGCTCATATAGCTGAGCGTGTCGTGCATCCAGCCCATATCCCACTTCATGCCGAAGCCTAGCCCGCCGAGATAGGTTGGGCGCGAAACCATCCCCCACGAGGTTGATTCTTCGGCGATAGTCTGAGTATCGGGGAAGCTCTTGTATACCGCTTCGTTGAATTCGCGCAGGAAGCTGATCGCCTCTAGGTTCTCGTTGCCACCGTATTCATTGGGGATCCACTCACCCGGCTGGCGCGAGTAGTCGAGGTAGAGCATCGAAGCGACGGCATCTACCCGCAGCCCGTCAATGTGATATTTGTCCAGCCAGAACATGGCACTGCTAATCAAGAAGCTCCGTACTTCGTGCCGCCCGTAGTTGAAGATGTAGCTATTCCAATCGGGATGCCAGCCCTTCTCGCGGGAGGCGTGTTCGTAGAGGTGGGTGCCATCGAAGTAGCCCAAGCTGTGCCCATCGCTGGGGAAGTGCGACGGAACCCAATCGAGGATCACGCCGATCCCGTGCTGGTGCAGGTAATCTACGAGATACATAAAATCTTGGGGGGTGCCAAAGCGACTCGTTGGGGCAAAGTAGCCAGTCGTTTGGTAGCCCCACGAGCCGTAGAAGGGGTGTTCCATAATTGGCAAGAACTCGACGTGGGTGAAGTTCATGCGGCTGACGTATTCGGCAAGGCGCACGGCAAGCTCGCGGTAGGTCAAGGCGCGGTTGTCTTCTTCGGGCAGGCGCATCCACGAGCCGATATGCACTTCGTAGACAGACATCGGTGCGCTCTGGCTATTGTAGCGGCGGCGGCTCTGCATCCACTCCTGATCGCCCCATGTGTAGTCTATGTCCCACACCACCGACGCAGTGCGCGGCGGGTTTTCATGAAAGAAGCCATACGGGTCGGCGCGTTCAGAGGCGTAGCCATTGAAGCGCGAGGCGATGTGATACTTGTAGAGCGTGCCCTGCCCCATGTCGGGGATGAAGCCTTCCCAAATCCCCGATGAGCCACGCGGCAGCAGGGTATGTGTGCCGGGGACCCACTGGTTAAACTCGCCAATCACCGAGACCCGCTCAGCATTCGGGGCCCACACCGCGAAGTACGTGCCTACAACACCATCAAGGCTAACAGGATGTGCGCCGAGTTTCTCATACATACGCTGGTGCTTGCCCCCATTGAACAAGTACAAGTCATCTTCGGAGAGGCGGCTCACTCCATTTAGGACGGTTTCCGGTGCTTTAGCTAACGTCATTGGTGCATTTCCGTCTTTCGTCATTTTAGTCGTCATTCGATGCCTCCATTGGTTTCTACATCGGCTTGTTCAGGAGCAGTAGCAGGCGGATCAGGAGCCGAGTATTCCTGACTGGTCAAGATGTGGCGCACGGCAAGCATCGGCAGATACAGCCAGTGCGGGCGGTTGTTAAGTTCATAGCCAATTTCGTAGATCGCTTTGTCGAGGACAAAAGTCGTCAGGAGCAAATCCTGTTCGGCTTCACTGCGGGGCACAAACGGCGCATCGCCGCAGGCATCGAGATAGGCTTGCAGGAACACAGCGGCGACGTGGCGATACCAGAAGTGGGCCCACGGCGCATGCGGAGCGAGCTGATCGTCGGGCAGTGCGCCGCGATCTACGGCTTCGCTGAGGGCCGTGTAGGCAGCGTAGTGGAAGGAGCGCAGCATGCCGGACACATCGCTCATGGCGAGCCGTTTGCGGCGGCGATCTGCGAGGCTACGGGCCGGTTCGCCCTCGAAGTCGATGATCAAGAAATCGTTGCCGGTAAATAAGACTTGCCCCAAGTGGTAATCGCCGTGGCAGCGAATGCGCGAGGCAGTGATGCGCGTCTGCAAGACACCTTGTAGGTAATCGAGCAGTTGGTCTTCGTGTTGCAGCAGCCAGTGCGCTTCCGCCTGTAGCTCCCCACTCAGGCGCGGGGTAGATTTGCGGAGCATTTGCATCACGAGGGTGATCTGGGTCCGCATACTCTGATATAGCGAACGTTGCGTCTGGGGGGTATGCGGCTCTGGGGCAAAGGCGGGATCGTGCCGATCTGCGGCGAGCGCAAGGTGCAGCTCGCCGGTGCGCTGCCCAAGCAGGCGCGCCATCTCTAGATAGTGCCCAATGTAGACCTGCTCTGGCGTGGCAACATCCGGCGTGTAGTCAGGGGTAGCAGTGGCTGGGGCAGCGTGGGCGCGTAACGTTGCGCGGAGGGTGGCGGGCACATCTGGGGTAGGCGTGCCGGGCGGGAGCGTGAGTACGCGGTCAAAATACGTGCCGAGTTCATCCAGTGTATACCGCCACGCATCGCCCTGATTGGGCACAAACTGCTGCAACACGGCCAGCACCGCTGGTGCGCCACGCTGCGGGCGATACTCGATAGTGCCGGCTAGCTGGGGCGTGTGTGCAAAGTGTTGGCGTTCAGTCAGGAAGCGGCCCATCTCCACTTCGGGGCTGATCCCTTCTTCAACGCGGCGCAGCAGCTTCAGCACAAACCGATCCCCGTACACAATCGAGGTATTGCTCTGCTCGACACCGAGCAGCGCCGGGCTGAGGCTGCTGGTTGTATCGCTACCGAGCAGGCCCCTGAACTGGGTGCCCGGCTCGGCGACGATGCTGCCACTCTGCGCCGGAAACATGCGCCGCGTCGCAATGGCGGTGAGCGGGAGCAGCGAGAAGCTCCGTTCGTAGAGCGCATCATACAGCACGCCCACCGTAGCCGTGCCAGCCGTGCCATTACCATTGACTTGCACCCGGGCAATCACCACATCTGGCAGATCGGACAGCACCCGCTCAGCCGCTTCGCCACTGGCATACGTTACAGGGAGGGCATACGTCTGCGGATCGCCACTGGTATAGGCAACCCGCACGAGCAGCAGGTAGCTGGTCAAGTCATCGTGGCCCATCCGGATGGAGTCAGTCAATTCGATGTGCTGGATCGTGCGGGCTTTGCCGCCAAACCAGCGGCGCGACTGGAGGTAGGCGGGCAGCGCGGCTTCGAGCATGGCCCGCGGCTTATCGTGCAACACCTGCTCCCAGCTCTCCGCCACCGTAATCAGTGGCAGCGTGCCCCCTTCAGGCGCATCGGGGTCGCGCTCGGTGCGGCGTGGCTCGAGCAGGAACCAGTAGAACGAGTGCGGGCCGAGGGTGAGGAAGTAGGGCAGATCGCCGATGGCGGGAAAGGGGGTGTGCCCAAACATCTCAATCGGGGTCAGGTTTTTGTAGTCGCTCAGGTCAAGCTCGACGGCTTGCGTAAAGCGCGACAGGTTGGCAACCATCAGGATCGTCTCATCCTCGTACTCGCGCAGGAAGGCTAGCACCTTGCGGTTGTCAGGATTGAGGAAGCTGATGCTGCCCCGCCCAAACGCACGGTGACGCTTGCGCATGCGGATCATGCGCTTCATCCACCACAGCAGCGAGTAGGGGTTGTTCTGTTGCGCTTCGACATTGACGGTTTCGTAATGATACTCTGGGTCAATGATGATCGGCAGGTAGAGCTTCTGCGGGTTGGCTTGCGAGAAGCCCGCGTTGCGGTCTGAACTCCACTGCATAGGCGTGCGAACCGCATTGCGATCCGCGAGGTAGAAGTTGTCGCCCATGCCGATCTCGTCGCCGTAGTAGAGGACGGGTGAGCCGGGCATGGAAAACAGCAGCCCATTCAGCAATTCGATGCGCCGCCGATTGTTGCCGAGCAGCGGTGCGAGCCGCCGCCGGATGCCGACATTGATCCGAGCTTGCGGGTCTTGGGCGTAGATCCGGTACATGTAGTCGCGGTCTTCATCCGTCACCATTTCGAGCGTGAGTTCATCGTGGTTGCGGAGGAACAACGCCCACTGACAGCCATCGGGGATGGGCGGGGTTTGGCGCAGAATGTCAATGATCGGGAAGCTATCTTCCATATGCACCGACATAAACAGGCGCGGCATGAGCGGGAAGTGAAACGACATATGGCACTCATCATCATCGCCGAAGTAGGCGACGGCATCTTCGGGCCACTGGTTGGCTTCGGCGAGCAGCATCCGGTTTTCATAACGCGCATCAATGTGGGCCCGCAGCCGCTTGAGGAAGGCATGCGTTTCGGGCAAGTTCTCGCAGTTCGTGCCTTCGCGCTCATACAGGTAGGGCACCGCATCAAGGCGTAGCCCATCTACACCGAGATCAAACCAGAACTCAAGCAACCCCAACACGGTGGCCTGCACCTGCGGATTATCGAAGTTTAGGTCGGGCTGGTGCGAGAAGAAGCGGTGCCAGTAATAGGCATTGGCAACGGGATCCCACGTCCAGTTCGAGCGTTCGGTATCGGTGAAGATGATGCGTGCATCGCTGTAGCGATCCGACGTATCACTCCACACATAGAAGTCGCGTTCGGGGCTGTTGGGTGGGGCATGGCGGGCGCGTTGGAACCACGGGTGCTGATCGGAGGTGTGGTTAATCACGAGTTCGGTAATCACCTTCAGCCCGCGTGCGTGCGCCGCCGCAACGAATGCCTTGAAATCATCGAGGTTGCCATACATCGGGTTGATGTCGGTGTAGTTGGCAATATCGTAGCCGTCGTCGCGCAGGGGCGAGGGCGAGAAGGGCAGCAGCCAGATCGCGGTGATGCCCAGATCGCGCAGGTAATCAAGGCGGCTTGTCAGCCCGCGAAAGTCGCCAATTCCATCGGCGTTGCTATCGCTGAAGGCTCGCACATGCACCTCGTAAATGATGCCATCTTTGTACCAATCTGGCTCTTCATTTACATGCGGCCCACGCACCAGTTCAGATTCGGGCATACTCATTGCTACGTTCCTCTCTCGGCTCAACCGCCCCACCCCCCAAGCAGTAGCCACAGCGGGGCAGGGCGGGGTTCCGGCGGGTTAGATCCGGAAGATGTGCGCTGGTAGGTGCTGCGGGTTCAGCTCCACATAGTTCCAGCTATTCGCGTTCCACAGGTAGGTCGCATCGGCAAGCAGATCGTGGACGTGGTAGGGGTGCGAGTCAATGCCGAGTGCGGCTAAATCCAGCCCGACCCACCCCGATTGAGCGTTGATCGGATCGAGGCTCGCCACCACCACGATGCGGTTGCTGTGATCGTCGGTGTGCTTGCTAAAGCAGATAATCTGCTCGTTGTCGGTGGGATGGAAGATCACGTTATGGTTGCTCTGCAAAGCCACGTTGGTGCGCCGGATCTGGTTCACACGGGCGATCAGATCATGGAGACTGTGCGGCTGGTCAAGCTCCCAATACCGCAACTGGTACTTCTCGGAGTCAAGGTACTCCTCACTGCCCGGCTCACGCGGGGTGACGATGCCCAATTCAAGGACAGGCCCATACATGCCATAGCTGGCCGTCATCATGGCGGCAAGGATCAGGCGGATCTTGCAGGCGGGGAGGCCGCCGTGCTGCAAGAAGGCGTGCAGAATATCGGGGGTGTTGGGCCAGAAGTTGGGGCGAAAATACTCTTTGACTTCGGTTTGGGTCAGTTCCGTCAGGTACTCGGTCAGTTCATACTTGCTGTTGCGCCACGTAAAGTAGGTATAGGATTGGGTGAAGCCGAGCTTGGCCAGATTATACATAATGCGCGGGCGGCTGAAGGCTTCCGAGAGAAAGATCACGTCGGGGTGCTTGGCGCGGATCTCGGCAATCGCCCACTCCCAGAAGCGGAACGACTTGGTGTGCGGGTTGTCCACGCGGAACACCTTCACCCCCTGCTTAACCCAGTACAGCATTACGTCGCGTAGCTCTTTCCACAGGTTCTCCCAATCGTCATTCTCAAAGTTGATCGGGTAAATATCCTGATACTTCTTGGGCGGGTTCTCGGCATACTGGATCGTCCCATCGGGGCGTTGGCGAAACCAATCGGGGTGCTTCTTGAGCCACGGGTGATCGGGGGAGCATTGGAAGGCAATATCGAGCGCGATCTCCAGATCCAACGCTTTGGCTCGTTGCACCACCCGCCGGAAGTCATCGAGCGTGCCGAGCTGCGGGAGGATCGCCGTGTGCCCACCGCCCGCGCCGCCAATCGCCCACGGGCTACCAACATCACCCGGCTCGGCTTGCACGCGGTTGTTTTTGCCCTTGCGGAACTGCACGCCAATCGGGTGGATCGGCGGCAGGTAGACAATATCAAAGCCCATGCTGGCAATGTAGGGCAGGCGGGCTTCGAGATCGGCAAACGTGCCGTGCGTATCGGGGGTAGTCGCCGTCGAGCGCGGGAACAGCTCGTACCACGCACTAAACCGCGCCCGCTCCCGATCTACCGTTACGGGCAACTCTTTGGCGTAGGTGACGGCATAGCGCAGATCGGGGAACCGATTGGACAGCTCAAGCAGGTCGGGGTTGAGCGCGGCTTGCACGGCTTTGGCTGGGCTACGGGCATCGCGCAGATGGCGCACGATGCTGCTCAAGCGGCGGGCATCGCCCTTCGCGCCCGCATCAGTGGCACGTTGCAATGCCTGCTCAACCAGATCTGCGCCAATCAGCAGGTCTACCGATACATCCTGTTCAGCCGCAATCCGCTTATGCAGATTACGCTGCCATGTACGGAAATGATCCACTCGCGCCTGAATCGTGTACAGCATCGTGCCCATCGCACTAGGGCAAAACGTGCCGCGCCAGCGATCATTGCCAAGCGGCTCCATCTCCGTTGTTTGCCATGTTTTGTCGCCACTGCGCTGATACAGCAACATGCATGTCAGCGCATCGTGCCCATCCACAAAAATGTCGGCTTCGACGATCACTGGCTCGCCAATGACCCGCTTGATTGCATAGCGGCCAGCGTCTACTTCTGGCGACACACCTTCAATAATCACTCGCTGCTGTCCGATTTCAGGGAGCATTGCTGTCCTTTCTTCATTCAGATGCAGATCACGATGCGGAAACGAGTGGGGCTTGCCCTTCTGCCTGTAATAATAACCAACTGGCTTGGATCCGTCAAATGTGGTAGCCCATGGGCAGCTATGGCAAACGATGCGGACAGCACGGGGAGGGCCCCTGCCGCCCCTGCGCTCTATCCGCTGCGGCTCGCTGTGCCGTTTGCTTACGGCTCACGTTCGTGCAGGCGGGTGCGGGCAAGGAGCAGGGCTTCGGCGGTGGTGCTGATCTCGCCGGCGGCTTGGGCCTCGTGTAGCTCGCGGAGTAGCTCGCCGATGAGGGCACCCTGCGTTAGCCCTAGCTCGTGCATCAGGATGCGCCCCGTGATGATCGGCTGAGTGCGTTCGGGCGGCGGCAGCAGATATTCGCGCAGGCGGGTATTCGTCCACGCCAGATGATACGCCCAATCGGGCGGGCTAATCATGGGCCCGCGCACGGCCATATGGTCGGCGAGCGCGTGCAGCAATATATCCGGCGTTGCTTCGCCTGCGTCGCGGTAGAAGCGCGCATAGGCCCGAGCCGAGGCTCCCTCCGCATCGCGCAATTGGCCGGGGCGCATGTGTTCACGCACGATGCCCGCCACAAGTGCGGTGGCACTCCGGCTCAGTTTCAGGCGGCGGGCAATCCGGGCCGCAACCTCTGCGCCGATGCCCTGATGCCCATAGAAGGTCACGCCGCCGCCGGGTTTGGGCTGCTTGGTTTGCGGCTTGGCGTTGTCGTGCAGCAGCACCGCTAGCTTCACCAGTGCCCCCCGTGCGCCACCTTGCAGCGGTGCCGCGAAGTGCTGCTGCAACTGGGCGGCAAGCTCAAAGTGGCGCGGCAGATCGGGGTAGTGCTGCACGGCAACGGGCAGTTGGGGCCCGCTCAAGGGCGGCTCGGTTAGCCCCGCGAGGAGCCACTCGAAGCTGACCACCGCCTCAAACGTGTGCGCTAGGACTGGCAGGAAGTGAATGATCGGCTGCTCGCAGTGGCGCGACGGCTCCAGTTCGGGGAAGATCTGGGTGAGCAAGCCCAGTTGATCCATTGCTATCAGGTGTGGCGCACAGGCGGGATATTCTAGCAGGCGCAGCAGTTCATCGCGCACGCGCTCGGCGGCAACGGTGCTAATCTGGGGGGCAGTCATCTGGATGGCGTGGTGCAGTTCGGGCGGCAGGTGCAGATCCAGCCATGCCGCCAGCCGAACTGCACGCAGCATGCGGAGCGGGTCATCGCTGAGGCTCGCGGGATAACACAGGCGCAGGGTGCGGGCGGCAAGATCAGCGAGACCGCCGCACGGGTCAATGAAGTCGGCAGGGGTGAGCGGCAACGCCGCAAGCACCCGCGCGAGCGGCAGGGCGAGGGCATTGATCGTGAAGTCGCGCAGGCGCAGGTCAGCTTCAAGCGTAGCTGCCCGCAACTGCACAATATCTATGGTGAGCGCGGGTTGGTCGGATACGAGGGGCAGCACGACCCGCCCAACCCCGCGCTCTGCATCGAGCAGGACGAATGCGCCGCCGAGCAGGTTTGCCAATTCGCGGGCAAGCCGCACGCCATCGGTGGGCACGGCGAGGTCAAGATCGGCGGGCAGTGCGCCGCGAGCCAGATCGCGGGCGGCTCCCCCCACCAACCACACGGGTGTAGCCTGTGCGGTGCAGGCGTGGTAGATCTGGGTTAGGGTGGTGTGGGTATGCGTAGCCATCGGCATGCATGATACCACACCCGCCTGTCTCACGCCGGCCATACGAGCTAGGCCGAAGGTGGGGTCAGTCGCTGCGCCGCCACGTTGCCCTGCCACCGCGCTGCCCCCGCTACTTCTTCACGCCGCCTTTGCCCCCCAGCGTCAGGGTCGTGCCACTCAGCACGTTGCTCTTGAAGGCGAAGGTTGTTTTGCGCTTCTCGGCATGCACTTCAAAGGCAAGCTCGATCAGGCGATTCATCACCTGTGTCGGGGTCATCCCACTGGCGGCCCAGAGGTAGAACGAGAAGGAGCCGGGGATCGTGTTGAACTCATTCAGGTAGACCGTGTTGGTCTGCGGGTCAATCAGAAAATCTACCCGTGCGAGGCCCCGACAGTTCAGGGCACGGAACGCGGCGATGCCCATCTGCTGGATCTGCTGCGTCAGTTCAGCGGAGATGGGCGCAGGAATCCGGCGCTCGGCACTTTTTGTACCGATCAGTCCGCCGCCCGCACTGAGGTATTTGTCGTCGAAGTTGAGAAACTCATTCCACGAGACGGGCTGCTCGCACACCGATGCGATTGGCTCATCGTTGCCCATAATCGCGCAGTTGATCTCCATCGCCTGTTGCACCGCTTGCTCCACCAGAATGCGGCTATCATAGGCTTGGGCTACCTCAATCGCCTCGCGGAGCTGGGCGGGCGTGGTGGCTTTGCTAATGCCGATGCTCGAACCGAGATTGGCGGGCTTGACGAAGACCGGTAGCCCCAGCGTGGCCTGCACCCGCTCCAGCACCTGCTCCGGCTGGCGTTCCCACTCGCGCCGCGTACACCAGATGGAGTCCACCGTCGGGATGGCGTGGGCCTTCAGCACGGCTTTGGTCATAATCTTGTCCATCCCCACCGCCGCACCGACCACACCGGAGCCAACGTAGGGTATGCCCGCCATTTCGAGGACACCTTGCAGCGTGCCATCCTCGCCATAGGTTCCGTGAACCACAGGAATAACCACATCCACTGGGATGACTTCGGTCCGCGAGAGCCGCCCACTGATGGGCGGGCTGAGCAATCCGGCGATGTTTGCATCGGGCGGCAGCGCAATCCGGCTCTCGTGGGTCCCCGCTTCGATCAGGCGCCGATGAAAGGCAAGATCGGCGGTGGCGTTGCCCGTGAACAATTGCGTGTTAGTATACCACGCGCCAGTGCGGGTAATATAGATCGGGATTACTTCGTAGTGGCGGTTGTCGAGGGCCGCCATCACTTGATGCGCCGTGATGATCGAGACATCATGCTCCACCGAGCGGCTGCCATAGATCACCGCGACGCGCTGTTGGGTTGCCATTGGGCCTTGCCTCTCTTACATATGCTCCTTATGCCGCCACCAGTTCATAGGTGTCGGGCAGGTCATTCAACAGAAGAATCGCATCGCCCGCGTGGGTGATGCGATGCAGATGGGCAATGCCCGCCTGCAACGAATCAACTTGGAAAATCCGCTCAGGCGCGAAGCCGGCCTGCACTAGCCCATCGCGGATGGGATCGGTGCGGGCTGCTCCGCCCACAAGGATCGCGTAATCACACGCCGTCGCTGCGGCCATGCCCAAGGTGCGGTTCTCCGCTGCCTCGATGGAGCCTAGCTCAACGAAGCCGGGTGTCACCAGAATCCGTTGCCCCTGCGTGAACATCCGCAGGACATCAAGCGCGTTGCGTGCGCCGACCGGATTGGAGTTGTAGGCATCATCAAGGATGATTGTGCCGCCTGCGCCCGGCTTTAGCTCGAGCCGGTGCGGGGTTGGCTCAAGGCGGCTAATCGCCTGCGCCACGTCTGGCAAGGGCACGCCACAGTGCAGCGCAACAGTTGCCGCCGCCAAGATGTTGGAAACGGTGTGCAGCCCCAAAAGGCGCGTCTGCACCGCCACACACTCACCCGTCGGGGCGTAGGTCAGGGTGAAGCCGGTACCCTGCGCCGAAACGTGGACCTCATCGGCACGGGTGGTCAGTTCGTTGTGGTGCTGGCGAAAGCCATACAGCGCAACGGGCGTGTGGGTTGTCTGGTGAGCGAGGGCATAAGCCCGTTCGTCATCCCCATTAAAGACAGCCAGACCATCGGCGGGGAGGCTACTCATAATCTCATATTTGGCTTTCGCAACATTCTCGACTGTCCCGAACCGTTCGAGGTGCTGGGGCCCTATGGCGGTAATCACGCCAACCTGCGGGCGCACGAGCTGCACAATGCTGGCAATCTCGCCCGTGGTATACGCGCCCGCCTCAACCACAAAGTAATCGTGGTGGGGCTGCACATCGCCGCGATTGATGATCTTGCAGATGCCCATCAGCGTGTTGTAGCTCTGCGGCGATTTGACCACATTGTAGCGCATCGCCAGCATCTCGGCGAGGATGTCTTTGGTGCTGGTTTTGCCATAGCTACCCGTAATCGCCAGTGCCACAGCTTTGCGCTGCTCCAGCCCGGCTCGCGCCATGCGGGCATACTTGGCTCGCATAGCCGCCTCGAACGGTGCAAGCAGGAGATTCGCTAGCACCAGTGCCAGCGGCGTGAGCAGCACCCCGCACGACACCGCCATGCCCAGATTGTCTACGCTGCTCCGCTGGCCGGTGGGGAGCGGCGCAGGTACAAGCCATGCCCCACCCTGCCCAAGATACCACAGCAGATAGAGCAGGGGCAGCAGCAGCTGCACCGCCAGCGTCACCGCAAGGATGCGTTTGACGCGATCTGTGTAGACGAGCGGCTTTTTGATCTGGGTTTTGCGGCGGCGCGTCAGCACCAGCAGCACCGCCCCCGCCGTGAGCCACAGCCCCCCTAGCAGCAGGCTGCCTATCGCCGTGCCTGCGGTGAGCGGAGCGAGGGCGAAACTGAGCAACCACAGGGCGAGCGTGAGGAGGATGGGGAGGCGGAGGAAGAAGCCCGCATGCTGCTGGGCCCAGCGCAAGAAGCGGCGGTTGTCGTACTCCTCGATCTGAAAGAACTGCATCAGGCGGCGGTCAAGCTCCAGCGCAAGTGCGCCCCACACGCCGATCACCAGCAGCAGTAGCAGCATCGGTTAGTCCTTCAGGAACTCAGCGAGGATGCGCGTGAAACGGGGGAGTTGTTCAAGGTAGGCAAAGTGTCCTGAGCCATACAGGATCACCAGCCCGCTATCGGCGATCAGGCTTTCGAGGATGCGGGCCTGCTCAAGCGGGGTTTCTGGATCCTGATCGCCCCACACCAGCAGCGTTGGGCGGGTGATCCGGGCGGCATCCTCGCGCAAGTCCTGCTCGATCACCTTGACAAATGTCTCGCGCAGGATGCCCGCTTCGAGGTAATCTTTGGATCCCACCCGGGCGCGAATCTGCTCGCCGATGCCAGCCAAGCCGGGCAAGCTGAAGACGGCTTTGCCGAGCTTGGTGGCGGTGCGGCGCAGCAACGAGGGCGGATCGGTGCGGATGCCGGCGGCACTGACCAGCACCAGCCGCTTGACCAGATCGGGGCGGGTGGCGGCGAGGATCAGCGCAACGCGCCCCCCGAAGGAGTGGGCGATGATGTTGCTAGGGGCAAACGCGAGGCTCTCGATCAGGGCGATCAGCGTTTCGGTATAGTCGGGCACACCCCACGCGCTGGGCGGTGGGCTGCTGCGCCCGAAGCCGGGGAAATCTACGACGACGACGTGAAAGCCCCGTTCAAGGAGATCGGCGGTGATTGGTCGCCACGACTCGATGCTACCGCCCCAGCCGTGCAACAGCAGGGCGCGACGCGGGGGCAATGCCGGATCGGGCTGCGCGGGCTGCCCGATGATATAGTGAAACTGCACCCCGTTGATGGTACGGGTTGCTTCGGTGAAGGTTGCGGTGCCTACCGACCCGGCAGGCGATGTTGATTCTGGTGGTGCTACTGGTTGCATTCGTCTTCTTGGCTAGCCCGGCTTGGCCAGCAACATAGGCCCATTACCCTTACGCTTCGCAGGCGTGGGTATGCCAGATTGTGCGCGCGGCCCAAACTGCCATACCTTAGCATACCTATCACTTTTTTTCAACTGAGTTCTGCGTCAAGCCGGATCGGGGCCCGGCTTCTGCCGCCCATCAGGTAGCCCTTCACACCTCGCGCTGCACTTGCCCGCGCCGATAGTCTAGCTCAACCCGCTCAAGGAACTGTTCGTAGTGCTGGGGCTGCACCGCAAGCTGCAAGCGGGCACTGAGGGTGGTTGCCAGTTGGGCCGCCAACTCATTGCGGCTGTGCTGGCTGAGCTTGCGGCGGCGGTGAAGAAAGGCTTGAACCAGTGCGTAGTCTTCCGGCTGCACGGCCTGTATCTGGGCGAGCGGGGGGATGTGCGCGAACTGGGGCGGGATGGGCGGCGGAGCTAGGGGCGGCGCAGGCGTTGGGGGCAGCAACAACATCTGAAGCGAGATCGGCTGAGCTTCTTTGACAACCAGTGCCCCCGCCGCCAGATCACCCAAGCGGCGGGCTTGCCCGTCTACAAACATCGTGAGTACGCCCACCCCATAGAAGAACGGCAGGAAATCGATCAACCGCACGAGGTTGCGGATCGCCGCCGCGTTGAAGGTAATCGGGCGACCACCCGTCTGCACCACCCGCAGGCGCAGCAGCCGCTTGCCCGGCGATTGCCCATTCCACAGCAGCTCGAAGTAGAGGTAGTAGCCCCATAGAAACGCAAAGCCCAACACGCTGCCAATCGCCACGATGATGCTGGATGGCACCCGCACGATGCCTTCAAGCAGCCCAGCCAACAGCCCCAAGCCAACCCACAGCAGCCCTTGCAGCAGGATAATCACGGTGCTATCCAGCGTTGCCGCGAGAAAGCGCGTGCCAATGCCGGCTAGTTCATAATCGAAGGTGATGTTCTCAGGCGTATCTACCGTGTAGCGATGGTCAAGTGTCACGCCGACTCCTCTAGCTCGGCATCGTCGGGGTAGGCGGAGACGAGCTGCGCGGCGAGATGCTGCACATCATTGAAGCGCACGACCCGCCGCTGGCTCGCGCTGATCTCGATCACCGTAATCGCCGTATTGCCGATGTGGTCGCGCGGGGGCGGCGGCTGATCGGATGCGGCTTGGACGTAGTTGGTGATGGCTCGCACCACGCCACCGTGGGTGACGAAGGCCAGCGTATGCCCAAGATGCTGGGACAGCATGGCTTCCATCGCCTTTGTAACACGCTGGAAGAACGCGGCTGAAGTTTCGCCGCCGCCGCGTGAGACATCGTGCCCAGCCGCAATCAGGCGCATCTCATCCGGGAAGCGGGCTTCGATCTCGCTCCGGGTTAGCCCACTCCACGCCCCTACGTCAATCTCGCGCAGGGGCGGCAACATCTGCACCGGCAGATGCAGCAGCGCACCAATCTGCCACGCCGTCTGGTAGGCTCGCGTCAAGTCGCTGCTATAGATTGCATGAAACTGGACCCCCTCCGCCTGAAGCTGCTGGGCGACAAGTTTGGCTTGGCGCAGCCCGCGCTGGTTGAGCGGAATGTCGGCGTGCCCCTGCCAACGGTGGCTTGCGTTCCAATCAGTCTCGCCGTGCCGGATCAAATAGAGCGTGGTTTTCACCCGTTTCTCCTTCGTGTGCCCGATCAATCAGGGTATGCCGTTAGGGTGTGCCGCTTGCCCAAACTTGACCCCTGTGCAAGCTGCGCTACAATACTATTTTAAACGAAAACACGCCGATACGAAAGCATGCCTGTGTAGAAAGAATCACCCCATGAATCTGTATGATCTGTTGCAGCACGTCCTGTATGCCACCGTAGACAGTAGCCATACCGTGAATGCCCACGCGATCACGAGCCTTGTGTATGATTCGCGCCACGTCGAACGGGGGAGCATGTTTATTGCCATCAAGGGCTACCATAGCGATGGGCACGAGTATATTGTGCAAGCGGTGCAGCAAGGGGCAGTTGCGATTGTGGTAGATGGGCGCTACTGGGATCGGCAGGCGATGCTCGATGCGCTTGCCACGCAACAGCTCCCCATCCCGCATATCGTGGTCGTGCCGGATAGCCGCACGGTGCTGCCCGATCTCGCCGCCGCATTCTACCACTATCCCGCGCAACGCCTCGGCACGGTGGGCATTACCGGCACGAAAGGCAAAACCACCACCGCCGCGCTGATTGCGCGCACCCTCGATGGCGGCGGCTACAGCACAGGCTTAATCAACAGCGTAGATTTTAAGATCGGGGCCCGCGAGTGGCCCAACACCACGCGCCAGAGTACGCCCGAAGCTCCGCAGGTACAGGCCCTGCTGTATGAGATGGTAGCCGCCAACTGCGACTACGCCGTGATCGAGGCAACGTCGCACGCCCTCTCTCCGCTCTGGCGGCGCGTGGATCAGTGTGCCTTCGATGTCGCGGTGTTCACCAATCTGGGGCACGAACATCTCGACTATCACGGCAGCTTTGAACAGTATCAGCGCGACAAGCAACGCCTGTTCGCGCTACTCGACGAGGAATTGCCAACGAGTACCACGCCGCACCCGACGAAAGCCCGCAAGTGGGCCATTGCCAATGCTGAGGATCGCCACCACGCCGCCTTTCTTGCGGCGGCTCCGCACCACGCAGAACGGCTGACCTATGGCATTCAGGCTCCGGCACACATTCGCGCCTACGATATTGTATCTAGCGCGGCTGGCTCACGCATGCGGGTTGCCACGCCGTGGGGCGATGCTGAGCTTGTGCTTCAGTTGCCGGGCACGTTCAATATCCAGAATGCCCTCGCCGCGTTGAGTGTTGCCCTCTCGCAAGGCGTAACCCTCGATCAGGCGTGTGCCGCGCTGGGCGCAGTGCGCGGCGTGCGGGGGCGCATGCAGCCCGTAAACGCGGGGCAACCGTTTAGCGTGATTGTTGATTACGCGCACAATCCTGAATCGTTTGCGCAGGTATTTACGATGCTGCGCCCCCTGACACGGGGCAAGCTGATCGCCGTGTTTGGCAGTGCGGGTGAGCGGGATCGGGAGAAACGCCCGATGCAGGGCGCGATTGCCGCCGAGCATTGCGATCTGCTGATCGTGACGGATGAAGACCCGCGCCGCGAAGATCCGCAGCAGATCCTCGCCGAGATTGCGGCGGGGGCGGTGCAACGCGGCAAACGGATCGGCCGCGATTGCCTGTTGATTGCAGATCGCCCAACTGCCATTCGCACCGCGCTAGCGTATGCCCACCCAGAAGATGTGGTGCTGCTACTCGGCAAGGGCCACGAAACCTCGATAGAGTATGCCGATGGCAAGCATGCATGGGATGAGGTAGCCGAGGCCCGCGCCGGTCTGGCCGAGCTAGGGTATACGGAAGGCTAGGAGAACGAGGGGCGGGGATCGCGGGTGATGCTGACCCACAATCCCCTGTGCTTCGGCTTGGGGGTGGGCTGTCTAGCACCCACCCCCGTGACCCGTGACCTACCCCTCGCGGGCTTGCAGATCACGCAGGACTGGCTCGGCGGCTTCCTCTAGCTCCTTGTTCACATCGGCAAAAGCCTGCTCAGCAGATTCGCCATTGACAAGGATGCGCTCCAAGCCCCGCCCGATGATCTGGTCGCCGTTGGGTACAAACACCCGCGCCGCATCTTGGGCGCGAGTCTTGGGCAGCTGCTCCACCGCCGTGCGGAAGTTGGGGTTCTCGGCAAAGAACGCCTGCATATCTGCCGATTGCACCGCCTTCACATTGACCGGCATGTAGCCCGTGTTGCGCGACCATGTGGACGAACCATTCTCATCGGTAGCAAACTTGATGAACTGCATCGCCGCCAGCTTCTTCTCATCAGGAGCCGCCGCCGGAATAGCCAAGCCTGCGCCACCCGTCGGGCAGCCGAAGTTGGTCTCTTCGGGCAGGAAGCCCACCCCCACCTCAAACTGGGCTGAGTTGGTAATGCCGGCCAAGCCACCCGTCGAAGCGAGCATGCTCGCTGTTGCCCCACCGATGAAATCCTGATTCAAGTCCGCCGAGAGGTTAGCCCACTTCAGCGTGTTGGTGGTTTCGCCGTAGAACTCAGCGGCCCGCACCGTGTTCGGATCAAGCATCGTCATCTCGAACTCCGGCGTGGAGTATTGCCCGCCGTGCTGCCACGTCACCCCTTGGAACAGCCACGCTACGTAGCTCGCGCCGTTCGGGTGCGAGAACGCTACACGATTGTCGCCCATCAGTTGGGGGGCCCACTCGCCAAGCTCAGCCCACGTTGCCGGGGCCCGATCTGGCAAACCGGCTTCGGCCCACATCTCCTTGTTGTAGTAGAACAGTGGCGTGCTGCGGGCAAAGGGGATCCAGTAATGAATGCCCTGCCGCACCCCTTCGTTGAGCAGCACTGGCTCATAATCGGCGAAGTCAATGCCGGCTTGGGCCGCCAGATCATCCAACGGGCTGATTGCCTCAGCGAGGTAGAAGCCAAACCACCACACGTCCGAGAGCAGCACCACATCGGGGATTGTGCCCGCCCGTAGCGCGGCGGCATACTTCTGCGCGGTCTCCTCATAGCTGCCCTGAAACTCATAGTTCAACTTCACGTCGCTCTGGGCACTGTTGAAGTCGTTGACCATTGCCTGTTCCGCTTCGCCCAGTGCGCCACTAAACGACCCCCAGTAGGTAATCTCAACTGTCGAGCCAGTCTGCTCCACTACTGCCGGAGCCTGAGTTGCCACCGGAGCCGCCGGAGCCTCTGTGGCCGCCGGAGCCGCCGGAGCTTGCGGGGCGGCTCCACACGCCGCGAGCAGCGCGAA
>JAAUTZ010000150.1 GCA_012031225.1 Chloroflexaceae bacterium | reverse complement strand
CTGACCGACCTGCGCCAGCATGCCGCACACGCTGAGCGCAACCACCGCTTGGCATATATGCAGCAGCCTATGCCTGTGCCAACTTTGCCCAGCACCGAGCCAGATCCACCGCCAAACGATCTCGATGATCGGCACGATCCACCAGAACCGGAACAAACGCGAGTGGCTCTGCCTGATCGTCGTCCGGCCACAGCACCGCCCGTCTCGATCATCATCTTGACGTGGAACGGCTTGGACTATACCCGCGAGTGCTTGACAGCCTGCGGGCGTATGCCGCCGGAGCCGATTTCAACGTGATTATAGTGGACAATGGGAGTACCGATGGAACGCGGGACTACCTGCGTGGTGTAGATGGCATAACTCTGATCGAGAATGAGACGAACGAGGGCTACGTGCGGGGCAACAATCGCGGGATTGCTGCCGCACCCCCCGATCACGACATCTTGCTGCTCAACAACGATACCCGAATCCTGCATGCTGGCTGGCTGGGGCGGCTGCGCGAGGTGGCCCACAGCGACTCCACCTATGGGATTGTGGGTTGCCGCCTCTTGATGAGCGATGGCCGCCTACTGCATATTGGTACCTATATGCCTACGCACACCTTCTGGGGCTGGCAGTTGGGCGCAGGCGAAGATGACATCGGTCAGTATCCGGCAGTGCGTGAGGTGGATGGTGTGGTTGGCGCGTGTATGTACATTCGCCGTGATCTTATTGATCATGTCGGTGTCTTAGATCAGCAGTTCTTCTCCTACTTTGAGGATACCGACTACTGCCTCAGAGCGTTCCAAGCAGGCTACCGTGTGGTGTGTGCCGGCGATGTCGCCGTGCTGCATCACGAGAACGTAAGCACCACGATCAACCGTGTGAGCCATTCGGCGATGTTCAAAACGTCCCAACAGATTTTTCTTGCCAAATGGCGGCCCTACTATCAACACGAACGCTACCGACAGCGGCTGTTGTGGCACTCGCTGGTCAGCGCACCGAGCGGGTATGCCACATCGTCGCGCCAGCTTGTGGTCGCCCTCGATCAGCAGGGGGTAGACGTTCGCCTTGCGTATATCCTTGGCCCAGATGCCCACCAACCACCAAGTAATGACATTCGGGTGGAGCAACTCCGCGAACGCCCTAAAGATACCAGCGTGCCCCAAGTTGTGTATTTCTTTGGCGACACCTTTCATAAAAACAGTGGAGCCTATCGGATTGGCTATACGATGCTGGAGGTCACTGGACTACCAATGGATTGGGTGCGCCAAGCCAACTTGATGGATGAGGTCTGGGTTCCGTCGCATTTCAATCAAGAGACGTTTCGGGCAAGCGGGGTCATTCGTCCCATCCATGTCATCCCGCTCGGCGTAGACCCGAACTATTTCCATCCTCAATTGAAAACCACGCGCTTTAGTGATCGGTTTACGTTCCTCTCAGTCTTCGAGTGGGGCGAACGGAAAGCGGCAGAGATCCTGCTGCGAGCCTATATCACCGCCTTCACCGCTAACGATGGGGTCTTGCTGGTGCTGAAGATTGACAACCGCGATGGATCCGTAAATGTTGCCCAAGCGATTGCGGATATGCAGCTCCCCGAAGATCGCCCGCCGATTTTGCTGCTCTACAATCAAACCTTTCACGCCTACCAGATGGGGAGCTTGTATCGGGCGGCGGATTGCTTTGTGCTGCCCACACGCGGCGAGGGCTGGGGCATGCCCATTATTGAGGCGATGGCATGCGGTGTGCCAACCATTGCCACCAACTGGAGTGCCCAGACCGACTATATGCACGCCGACATCTGCTACCCGCTCAATGTCGCGCAGCTTGTACCCGCAGTTGCCAACGTGCCCTGTACCTACTGCGGGCTATGCATGGGCGGAACCGGATCAGGATCACCTTGTCTATCTTATGCGCCATGTCTATCAGCAACAGCACGCCGCCCGCACCGTAGGGTTGCGGGGAGCCGCCGAGATCGCTGCCCGCTGGACGTGGGCGCATGCCGCGCAGCGCATTATTGAACGATTGGATGCAATTGGATGAGCAACGAAACACCCGTTGAGCAAATCTGGGGCAACTGTGCGACCATCCGCGCCCAACTCCCCCCGATGCTGGGCTGGCTCGATTCGCCCTTGCTCCAGCAGCTCTACATTCAGCCAAGGATCTGTGGTAGCCCAGATGGGAATTGGCTCATCGCGTTGATCGAAACGCTCAATATTGCCCGCGATGGCACGTGGCTGAGTATTGCCTGTGGCAGTGGTGGGCTGGAACTATTCACTGCACAGCAGCAGCTCTGTGCCACTATCGAAGGGGTAGATATTGCCCCACGAGCGATTACGCTTGCCCAACAACACGCACACGAACAAGGCCTCACCCAAGCGCATTTTCGCGTGCAGATCTTGAGCACACGCGCCTTGCCCCCAACAGCTACGATGTTATTTTGTGTGGGATGGGGTTGCACCACATTCGGCGGCTTGAGTATTTCTACGAAGAAGCGATGCAGGCGTTGCGCCCCAATGGTTGGTTGCTGCTCAATGAATTTGTGGGGCCGAGCCAGTGGCAGTGGACTGATACGCAATTGACCCTTGCGAATGCGCTACTTGCCGCCTTGCCTGAACGCTATCGGATCCACGCCCTTGAGCAAACGCTGAAAACAACCATTATACGCCCCACTATTGATTACATGAATGCCGTAGATGCGTCTGAGTCAATCCGTTCAGCAGAACTGCTGCCCCTCTTGCATCGGCATTTCAAAGTCGTGCATTTGCGTGAATATGGCGGCGCAATCTTGCATCTGCTGCTAGAGTATATCATTGGCAACTTTGATCCGCAGGACGCGCACGCCGTCGAGCTGCTCCAACTGCTGATTGCGACTGAGCAAGCCCTAATGCACACAAAGCTCATTGGGAGCGACTTTGCGGTGGCTGCTGCCCAAAATACGCGCCAAAGCTATCGCCAACCGTACCTGCCTTTCACTAATGAGCAGGATCGCTATGTCGTGCGGGGCGTGTATGCGCTCGAACAGGTAGACACACCGCGCCCCTTCTGTTGGACTGCGGCCGAAGCCGAGTTCGTATTGCACTGCCCAGCGCACGCCCGCACCCTATCCATGCAGGTGTTGCTCCCGCCAGTCGAGCGCACTCTTATCATCGCGGTGAATCACATCCCGATTGGAGCGGTGCGTTCGCCTGTGATTTCTGACCCAGAAAAGTGGCACTGGCAGGATCTACGCTTTGCGATCCCGCCGCATCTTCCGTCCCAACCAAGTATCACCATCAGCGTTGAGCAGGCGTGGTCGCCCGCCCGTGTCTTGCACAATGCTGATCCACGCGAACTGGGAATCGCAATTGCTCAGCTTGCCTATCAATGACTACTGCGCTTAACATTGGCATAGACATTTCTGTGCTGCGGATTGCCCAAGCTGGCGTACTCACGTATGCCCGCAGTGTGCTGGAGCAGATGCTAACAGCACCTACGCCGCACCACTGGACCCTGCTTGATGTGCTGCCCCTCAATCCGCAACGCTCGCTACTTCAGCTTGATCTCAACCAATTTGCACCGCATCGCGTGCAGGTGGTGCGCTGCCTTGCGCTGCCCCGCCACTACCTGAGCCAACAGCCCTACGCGCAGCACGGATTGCCGCACCGGCTTGCCAGTCGGGTTGATCGGGGGCTGGATCGGGGGGTGGGCAGTGGCGGCGGCAGGGGCGGTGGGGGTGCAGCTACGGGCAGCAACGCAAGGCTTACACCTGTTTCACTCCTCCGACCAGTTCCTCTATGCACCGCCGCGTGCTGCTGCCCTGCTCACCATTTACGATGTTACCCCGTTGGTGCATCCTGAATGGCATGCCCATGCTAATACCCAGATGCACTCCGCCAAGGATCGCTTTGCAATGGAGCGGGCAACGCATATCATCGCCATTTCGGAAGCCACCAAGCGCGATGTGATGATGCATCTTGGCATCCCCGCGCAGCGCATCAGCGTTGTGTATGGAGCCGCTGATGCTCACTTTCGCCCCTACCCACCGCCCACACTTGCGCCTGTGCTAGCCCGCTACAACGTGTCCGCCGGGGGCTACATCCTGAGTATCGGGACGCTTGAGCCACGCAAAAACTATGTATGCCTGATGCATGCCTACGCCGATCTGTACCACACCTTGCACACCCACCAGATCACGCCGCCCCCGTTGCTGATTGCAGGAGCGCCCGGCTGGCTGTATGAGGAGATTCTCGCAACTCCAGCCCAGCTAGGGCTGGGCAACCAGATCCGCTTACTTGGCAAAGTCCCGGCGGATGATCTCCCGCTGCTACTTGCTGGAGCGGGCATGTTTATCTACCCTTCGCTTTACGAAGGCTTTGGGCTACCTGTGCTCGAAGCCTTAGCAAGCGGTGTGCCGGTGATTGCCGCCGATACCACCTCGCTACCAGAGGTACTCAGTGATGCGGGCTTGTACTGCGATCCGTTGGATCCCGCGAGCATGACCCGCAGCATGCAGATGCTCTGGAGCAACCCAGACCTCGCGCAACAGCTACGGGCGGCAGGGATTGCGCGTGCGGCCCAGTTTTCGTGGCAACGTGCCGCTCGTGAGACAATCGCCGTGTATGAGCGTCTCAGCCGCACACCTTGATACCCTGATCCTCTCAGCTTCTAACCCGATAGAAGGAGATGTCTATGAGCGATATACCAACCAGTATCCAGCTCCTTGATGAGCTACGCGAGTTGACGCTTGCGGGGCAGCTTGCCGAACGTAATGCGAAACTGTGGCAGCACCCAGAAGTCATCCGGCACTACTTGTACAGCTTCGAGCTAGATAATGCAGGTAGTGCAGTCCTGCACCCCTACGTGAATGATGCACTGCCCCGTTTTTTTCACACGCTCGAATTGCTTCCCCATCAAACCGGATTGAAGGTGCTAGAGTTGGGTGCGAATCCGTATTTGTTCACGGTGTTGCTGCAACGCCTGTACGCCTATGATTTGAGCTTTGCCAATTTCACTGGCCAAGATATTTACGATACGACGACTAGCGAAGCATCCCAGCGCATTTGGAGTACCGTGTTCAGAGAAGATCACACCTTTACCTATACCTCGTTCAACCTCGAACTGTCTGATTATCCCTACCCTGACGAACATTTTGATCTGGTGCTGTTCTGCGAGATTTTAGAGCATCTAGTGATTGACCCACTTAGTGTCTTTCCCAAGCTGCACCGGATTATCAAGCCCGGTGGGCATCTGCTGATTACCACGCCGAACGCCGCCCGCCTTGCGAATGTTGCCACAATCTTATCGGGCAGCAATCTCTTTGATCGCTACCATCCTCAATATGGGGTGTATGGGCGGCACAATCGGGAGTTTACTCTTGAAGAACTAGAAGTCATCTTGGAGCAGGCGGGTTTCCACAATGAACGGCTCTACACCCGAGATCGGTACAACTACGATGCGATTAAGCTTTGGCGAGACAACTACGAACGCCCAGCGCACATTCCTTACAGCAAGACGCTGGTTGAGGCGTGGCTGAAACTGTTGCGGGTGCCGACTGAGAATCGCGGGGACAACCTCTATGCACTGGCGCGGCGGAGTTAGTCCTGCGGCGGGGTGTGGGCTTGGGCAAGCCGCGCCAATTCAGTTTGGATCTGCTCCTGCTGCTGCCGAAGCGCGTAGAAAAGCTGCACACTGGTCGCATTGAAATCACGCTGCTGGGCGATTACGGGTGCGAGCAGCCGCGCAAAGGT
>JAAUTZ010000008.1 GCA_012031225.1 Chloroflexaceae bacterium | reverse complement strand
TGGGGGGCATAGCCCCCCAGCTGTGCGCCGTAGGCGCGGAATCGATTTTTTGGGGATTTTGGGGGGGTGGGCAGGGGGCAATGTACGGCGGGGTGCGTGTGGTGTGTGCCCCGTGCTTGCGCTGAACGCATGCGCAGTATCGTGCCGCCCGCCCGGCTCTCCACCGCCCGTAAGCTACGCTGTCGCCGGTGCAGCCGCGCCACAGCGCAACACACGATGGTATTGGTATCGTAATGAATAGGATGGATCGCAGAAGAATGGACAAGGATAGGATGCGGTTTGGCTGTACAAGCCCAATTGGTGCTTCCGGCGAATTGCCGTATATCCCTTTGGAAAGTGGTGGAGCGAAGGGGATTCGAACCCCTGACCCCCTGCGTGCAAAGCAGGTGCTCTCCCAACTGAGCTATCGCCCCAAACATGCTGCGCGGTGTTGCCCTACGTCTCACAACAAAAGACGGCGAGGAACGCTCGTCCGTCCTTTGGTCATCGTCAGATCGTGGTGGGCGTACCTAGACTCGAACTAGGGACCTCAATCTTATCAGGATTGCGCTCTAACCAACTGAGCTATACGCCCGCAACACAACAACGAAAATTGTAGCATGCCACGGTCCGCCTGTCAACCCCGAATTTCTAACGCGAGACCCTGATCGCAATAGCGCACGCCGCGGGGAGTCACCAGTTGCCCGCACTTGACACGCCGCCCCCAAGCGGGGTACGCTAGCCGCAGCGAACCGCTCCGAATGGAAAGTGAGGCTGTGTTATGGCTGTTGCGCCGCGCATTGATCCAGAGGCTCTCCTGAGCATTATACGGGGGCGGCGTTCGGTGCGCCGCTACCGCCCCGATCCGCTTGACCCTGCCACCCTCCGCCTGCTGATCGAGGCGGCGGGTTGGTCGCCTTCGCCGCACGGTAGGCAGCCCTATCGCTTTGCGGTGCTAACAACGGCGGATGCACGCATGCGCCTTGCGGCGGCGATGGGCACACGCTGGCAACATCAGCTCGCGCTCGATGGGCAGCAGGCAGAGGTGGTTGCCACGCGCCTTGCCAATTCGCACGAACGCATTCGCACCGCCCCGGCGATCATTGTGCCGTGCCTGTACCTGTGCGATCTTGACCAGTACCCGGATGCCCAACGCCAAGCCGCCGAGACGACGATGGCAATCCAGAGCTTGGGCTGTGCCGTGCAGAATATGCTGCTGCTGGCGTATGGCTTGGGGCTAGATAGCGGCTGGATGTGTGCGCCCCTATTTTGCCCCGACGCGGTACAGTCCGCTCTAGGGCTAGCTGCTGAGGTAATCCCACATGCCTTGATTACGCTCGGCTATGCCGCCGCCGAGCCGCAGCGTCGCCCGCGCCGTGTGGTGGATGAGTTGATCGTGCATTGGGAGTAGCAATCATTGCCCGATGCCACAGACGTAGCAAAAGACGTGCCAGTGGCACGTCTCTGCGGTTAGCTCGGTGGGGTGCGGCTAGTCTGGGTTAGTTGCCGGCAGGGACGGGGTACGGGATAGTGGTTGGCAACACGGGTACTTCCGTCGGCTGCACGGGCACTTCAGTTGGCGGGACTTCCGTCGGCGGGACTTCAGTTGGCGGGACTTCCGTCGGCGGGACTTGGGTTGGCGGGACTTGCGTAGCCACGCTCGTCGGTAGCGGTAGCACCGTCGGCGGAATCTCCCAGCTTGGGGTTGGCGTGGTCGGCACATCCGTCGGCTCGCTCGTCGGCTCGCTCGTCGGTTCGGTTGGCACAGCCGTCGGGGGCACATCAGTCGGAGGCACAGCCGTCGGCACGACAGGTACATTCGTCGGCGCGACAGGCGGTACATTCACCACCGGCTCCAACGCTGGCGGGATGGGCGTGCTGGTTGCGGGCACATCGGTTGGGTCGGCGGCGGGGATGCTCGTGGCGACTTGGGCCGGCAGGATCACCACCGGCACGCGGGTAGCGGCGGGCGGCAGCGTGGGGCGGGCAGTTGGCACCGTCTGGGCGGTGGGGAAGAGCGTAATACCGGGCGTAACCAGCACCGCAACAATGCCGAGCGACAGCAGGACCAGTGTGCCAACCAAGCCCGCCAGAAACGGGCGCAGACGAATCTCTTCAAGTAATGCAGTAAATGCGTTCATAGCTCTCAGTTCTCCTCGTGTCAAGTTGTGCGCTTATGTTGCCGCCCGTGGCCCGTGTCGGTTAGGGTGTGTCGGGGAGCAAACGTGCTCCCGCCCCAACCCGATTGGCAATTGTAAATTGCACCTCTGGCAAGGCTTGCAGGCGGCGTTCCACCTCAGCGCGATATGTTCCTTCACAGATCACATGTACATTTGCTCCGGCATCCATTGTGTAGCAGGCGGGCAGACCCGCAGCCCGCCACGCTCGCACGGCGGCCATCACCGCCAGCGTAGCCGGATTCCAGTAAAACGACGGTGGCGTTTGGGTCATACACACCACATGCATTGCAATCGCATCGGCTTCGGTGTGCAAGGCCAGCTGCTCGAAATCGCGGGCCAAAATAGCGGCCCGGGTCGCTGGTAGGCGCGGCTCCAATTCGGCAAGGCGTGTGTTGAAATAGGGGCTGGTGGCTGCCAGCCGATGGTTCTCTGCACTGCCAACTTGCTTGGGGCGGGTATCCACCACCGCCACCACATCCGCCAAATCCCAGTGTTCGGGCGCGGCGATGCTCGCGGCAAGGCTCGTGCTATCGTCGCCGTTGTACCACTCGACATACCCCGTCGGGATCGAGCGGGCGGCAGAGCCACTCCCACTGAGCCGCGCCAAGCGGCTGAGGGCGGGGGTGTCCAGTGGCAAGCCAAACGCCGCCGCCGCCGCGAGGGTCAGCGCGGCAAAGCCCGCTGCCGATGACGCAATGCCCGCATCCGCCGGAAAGGTGTTCGCCGATTGCACGCGCACGCGGCAGGGGCTTCCGGCAAGGGCCCGCAACCGATCCAGATGGGCGACAACCCGCTCACGTGGGCGGCCCGTAGCGACGGTAGCAGGCTGCTGGTACATCGCCAGAATGACCTCATCCGTCGTGAGTTGCTCATCCAGCGTCACGCTGGTGGTCGTGAGGCACGTATCAAGATTCATCGAAAGTGAGCCATTGAAGGGCAACGTGGCGTGTGTGTCACGCATGCCCCAATACTTGATGAAGGCGATATTCGCTGGTGCTACTGCTGTTGGCATAGGTGCTGCTGTTCCTCTCGTTTCAAACCAGCCGCCTGCGCTCACGCCCGCCGGAACCGTTCCGGCTTCTCTGTGATGCAGTGTAGCAGGAAGGGGCTGATATTCGAATGATTACCGACTGAGGCTATTGTAAGCGGTGTCTGACGAAGCTCAAAGGGGCAGGAGCCGTGGCGGGTGATCGGTGTGAGGGGGCTGAAGGATGAAGGCTAGGACACGAGATAAGCCGCACCAATCGAATGGCACGGCTCGCAGAGCGCGGGTGTGGTGCAGCTCTGGGGGGGATTATCCCTGCCCTACTGCTGCCCCTACCGTTTCTATTGCCCCATCGCGCGCACGGCCCGCAGGCTAGCGCGGTCATCTACGAGGGGCTGGAAATCCAAGCCGACGTACCCCTTGTATTGCTTCTCGCGCAGCAGGGCAAAGATGTATTCGTAGTTGATCTCGCCCGTGCCCGGCTCGTGGCGGCCCGGCACATCGGCGGCCCGGATATAGCCGATCAGGGGCAGGAACTTCTCGATCCGCGTCGAGAGGTTGCCTTCACTGATTTGCTGGTGGTAGATATTGAACAACAGCCGGACGTGCGGGCTACCCACCGCCTGAATAATCTTGAAGCCTTCGAGCGATGAGAAGAGATAGCTGCCGGGATGATCTACCGGATTGAGCGGCTCTAAGAGGATCGTCAGATCAGCATCGCCGGCAATTGGGGCAACACGCTGCAACGCCTTGATGATACTCGCCTGCTGCGCCTCGCGGGGCAGATCCGGGATCACAGTGCCCGCATGGACAATCAAGTGCGAACAGGATAAATCTACGGCGAGTGCGGCTGTCCGCATAATTTCCTGCTCAAAGCGGGCATGCTGTTGCACGTCTACAAGGGGCACCGTGCTACCGGTAAAGGCACTCACGTTCAGCCGCAGCGCAGTCTTAAGCGCAAGCGTGATATTCATATCTTTGCCGTCGCGGTTGCCAAACTCGACGGAAGTGAAGCCGAGTGCGGAGACGTGCTCCATCCGTTGCTCAAACGGCATCTTCAGGAACATACTCTCAATATTGACCGAAAAGCGTAAGGGCGGCAATGCTGCCATAGGCTCCCTACCTGTTTTTAACGAAACCGTGATCTATTCTGCTTTAGTATAGCACGCTTCTTATTTTCTGGAGAATCATGCAGCAGTTAGATCCCATCAAGCGTTGCCAGCAGGGTTGCAACAGCAGCATCCAGCTGGGCATCGCGGCCTGCCTGCCACGCCCCAACGGGCTGTGCCAGCCGCACATCTACCTGCCGCCCGGTGCCCTCAAGGTTCTCGCCTTCGGGCGTGGTATAGGCGTACATCGGCAGGCGCACGTAGCTCCCGTTGAGCAATGGGCGATTGACGGTTCCAATCACGCGCCCGGCGGTTGGTTTGCCAACGACCTGCCCCAAGCCGAGCCGCCGATACATCTCGGTGAAGATTTCGGTATTGCTTGCCGATTGCTCATTCGTCACCAACACTGTCGGGCGGTTAAGGGTACGGTTGCCAGAGAGGTGGTACGGATCGGTGGCAAGTGCCCCGCGAAAGCCAGTCCGTAGCACCTTGCGGCGGGTCAGCACATCCAAAATAAACGTGGCAATGTAGCCGCCCCCATTATACCGCATATCCAGCACAACCCCTTCACAGGCATGGGTTGCTGCATCCAGATCAAGCAGGAACTGTTGATAGGCGGTATAGGTCATTTCGGGGATATGCACATAGCCCAGCCGCGCATTGCTCATGCGGGCGGTGTAGGCCCGGTTGCGATCCACCCACGCCCGGTAGCGCAGTTGCTCGTACTCCTTGCTATCTATCAAGCGGATGTCGAGGGTACGGATCTGAGCCGGTTCAGCAGGCAAAGCCAGCGGCGCAAATGCAAGCCGCACCCGCTGCCCGACCCGCTCGTGCAACAGCGCGGGCAGGCATGCCTGCGGTGTGATCGGGGTGCCATTCACCGCGACTAGGTACTCGCCCGGCTGGGGCGGCTGGGCCGTGTGGGCTACGGGGCTATCGGGCACAACATCGGCAACCCGCAACGCGCCTGTGCTGAGTTGCTCCTGCGGATCAAACACCAAGCCCGTGTAGCCGTCGTCGCTCTCCCATTTGCCCAACCAGTAGACCCCCGTGTGGGATGTGCCCAGCTCGCCAATCATCAAGTTGATCGCGGTGAGCAGATCGGCGGGCACGCGGGCGGCATGGATGAGTGGCGCAAATTGTTGACGCAGCGCATGCCAATCGCGCCCACCGAAGCTCTCATCGTAGAAGTAATCCCGCATGAGCCGCCACACTTCGCCAAAGACCTGCTCCTTCTCGGCGGCAAAATCTACCTGCATGCTACTCCGCACGCGCAGCACCGTTGCATCGTTGCCTACCGGAAACTTGCGGATCGTGATCTGCCCCTCATCCAGATAGTAGAAGGTCTTGCCATCGGGCGCAAACTGCACCTGCGCTTTGTAGCTGCTGCTGGCGATGAGTTGGCGCGGGGGCGTGTCGCGGCGGGCTTCATCCATATGCAGGTTCCAGATGTTGGTTTTGCCGGCGACATTCGCCAGAAACAGCAGGTCGCGGCTATCTGGGCTGAGGGCGGCAACACTGGCATCCATCTGCGGCGGGGTGAGGATGTGCAGGCGGCGTTGGATGCCTTCAAACACGATCTCCACCGGCTTGCCTGTGGCAGGGGCGGGTGTGTCCGCCGTATCCGGTGTGTCCGGTGTGTCCGCCGTATCCGGTGTGTCCGCCGTATCCGGCGCATCGGCTGGCGCGGCTGCGGCGGTTGGGGCGGTTGGGGTGGTTGGGGTGGTTGGGGTGGTCTGCTCAGCAGGGGCTGGTTCCGGCTTGCGGGCCTGCTCTGGCGCATCGCTAAACAGCTTCTCGAAATCGGCTTCGCGGAACTGTGGCGGGGGCGGGCGCAAGTCTACCCGCACAATCTGCGACTCGGCGCGGAACTGCCCGCTACTAAACACAAGGTACTGACCATCGGGCGACCAGCGCAGATCGCTGCCTTCCACATTGCTGAGGAAGGTGATCTGGCGGGCAGTAGCGGTGTCGCGCTGCTGCACATACACGTTGCTAAAGAACTGCTCATCGAGCGAGATGTAGGCCAGCCACTGGCTATCCGGCGACCACGCCAGATCGCTACTCCAGATGAACACGCCCCGCGCAAAGGCAGCCTGCTCGCTAGTGCCCAAGTTCAGCAGCCAGATCGCATCTGCGCCGCGAATATAGGCAACGTGTGTACCATCGGGGGCGATGCAGGGCGCACGCTTGGCGATGCCGTCGCTGGTTAGTTGGCGTTCCTGCTGGGTGGTGAAATCATAGGCATACAGCTCCGGCTCGCCATTGCGATCCGACACATACACCAGTACGCGGCTCTGCGGATGCCAGACCAGTTCGCTCTGGCGGGCGGTGTTCTGTGTGATTGGGAACGAGTCGCCCTCGCGCCGTTCGCGGTCAGTCTCTTTGTCGGCGAAATCGGCAAACACATTGCCGCGTGCCACAAACGCAACTTTCTTGCCATCTGGGGCAAGCGCAAATTCGCTGAAGGCGCGGGTGCGATACTCAGTGTAGATCGGGGTAAACTGGGTATCGGGGCGCACCTGTATCGCCAGTGGGGTGAGCGCCCGGCTAGCGAGATCGAGCCGCCAGATCTGCGGGCGATACACGCCATCAGTGCCGTGCGTGTGCCGCTCAAAGGCGATCACGGGGGCGTTGCGGGCGATGCTAGGGGCAATCAGCCGCCCGTCGCGGAAGTGGGTCATCTGCGTGAGCGCGGGTGGCTCAAGCTGGTAATACCACAGGTTCTCGGTGCCGTCCCGATCCGATACAAAATACAGCCCCTGTCCATCCGGCGACCAGAGCGGCGCACGGTTTGCACCAGCATATGGTGCAAGCGGGGCATCCGCGCCAATCACGAGGCGCGGCAAGGTAGCTGGGCTAGCTGTGGCGGGGGGCAGGGCGGGCAGCAGCAGAATATCTTCGGGGCTGTAGGGGTCTGGCCCCCGCCGCCACCAACGCTGGCGTTCGACAGTCAGGGCGAGCCACGCCCCATCCGGCGAGATCGCCGCTTGTCCGAGGCTCTCGTAGGGTTCGGCATACCGGCAGACGGGCGTGCGCCCATCTAGCCCAACCTGCCAGATCGCATAGCTTTGCTGTTCATAGTCACTCTCAAAGTAGATCGCTTGGCCATCTGCCGCCCAATCACACACATAGCATGTGCTATCGTCGAAGGTCAGGCGGCGCAGATCGCCGCCATGCAGGGGCAGCACATACACATCGCCGGAGCCAGTGCGAAACGAGGTAAACGCAAGCGCGTGCCCATCGGGGGCGAAACGCGGGTGAATGTTGGTGCCGGGATGAGCGGTGAGGCGTTCGGCAGTGCCCCCCGCACTACTCACCAGCCAGATGTCGCTGGCATACACAAACGCGAGCTGGCTCCCATCGGGGCTAAGGGCGGGGCTTTGCAGATAGGGCACGCTCGGTGCGGGTTCCGCTGGCGCAATAGGGAGTTGCGCGGCAGCGGCACTCGGCGTGATGTGATTCGGCGTTGACATTGCCCACGACTTTCTAACGGAAACAGACACTGGGAGTCAGCCCTGCCGTGTAAGGGCAGACGACTCCCAGTGCCTATTCCCGCCTATGCTATTGACGGTTGCGGTTGCGGTTCCGCAGAAATGGCGGAATATCCAAATCTTCGCTGCTGGCAAAGCTACTTGTGTTGCGTACCGGCTGCTGCGTGGTGGGCCGTTTGAGCGACTCTGGCGCAGGCGGCACGGGAATAGCAGGCTGCGCGGTGTGTGCGCCAGATGTGGCTCCCGATGGGTACGAACGGCTGCGCTGAACGTTGGGCTTGGTGGCATCGAAGCCAGTGGCGATCAGGGTGATCTTGACTTGGCCGGAGGGGAAGGTTGGGTCAATCACGGCTCCCACGATGATATTCGCATCAGGATCAACCGCCTTCGCCACAATATCAGCCGCTTCGTAAATCTCGAGCAAGCCCAAATCTTCGCTACCGGTGACATTAAACAGCACGCCTTTTGCGCCATCAATGCTGACTTCGAGCAGCGGGCTAGCAATCGCTTGGTTCACTGCATCCACCATGCGGTTGTCGCCGTTGCCTACGCCAATCGCCATCAGAGCCGAGCCAGCCTGCTGCATAATCGCCTTCACATCGGCAAAGTCTACATTGATCAGCCCGCGCTGCGTAATCAGGCTTGAGATGCCTTGAATGCCGTGCAGCAGCACCGTGTCCGCCATTTGGAAGGCTTGCAGCATAGATGTATTCTTGGTGGCATTCTGGAGCAGGCGATCATTGGGGATCACAATCAGCGTATCCACAACGGGGCGCAGCTGCTCAATGCCCTGCTCGGCAACTTTGCGGCGGTGGTTGCCCTCAAAGGTGAACGGGCGCGTCACAACGCCCACCGTCAGTGCGCCCAAATCCTGCGCAAAGCCAGCGATCACGGGCGATGCACCCGTGCCCGTGCCGCCACCCATGCCGCCCGTCACAAAGACCATATCAGCCCCTTTGAGCTGCTCGTGCAGAATATCCTCATCCTCTTCGGCAGATTTCTGCCCAATCACGGGATTGCCGCCACTGCCCAGACCACGGGTCAGCTTATCGCCAATCCGCACCCGCAATGGGGCTTTGGTATGCAGTAGGGCTTGCGCGTCGGTATTGACGGAGATGAAATCCACGCCCTGAATGCCTTCTTCGATCATACGATCTACGGCATTGCAGCCGCCGCCGCCCACCCCGATCACTTTGATCTGGGCAAATTGTTCAAGCGTAAAGTTGTTTAGGTCTGCCATCCTGAGTCTCCCTCACGTATTGTTGGTTGCCAATCTCGATCAGATTGGGGTGATGTGCCCCTTCGCACAGGTGCGCTCGTTGGCGCACTAGGGTAAAAACGTTCGCATCCAGTTCTTCAGCCGTTCATAAATCGGCACGCGCCCTTCATTGCCGTAGCTGCCATAGCCATTGCCATAGGGCTGGTGATACGCATAGTAGGGATCATCGGCTTGCCCGTGCCGCAAGCCCCACAACAGCAAGCCGACGCTGGTGGCATAGGGTGGCGTATCTATCGCCTCAGCCAAGCCGCCTAGCCCGCGGGGCCGCCCGACCCGCACGGGTACGCCGAGCATCTCGCGCATCAGCTCATCGAGGCGCGGAAGCTGTGCGCCCCCTCCAGTCAACACAATGCCTGACTGAAGCATACCATCATACCCGCTCCGTTGCAATTCATTGTAAATCATTTCAACCAACTGCTCGGCGCGAGCCTGCAAAATCTCATTCAGCAGGGCGCGGTGGATCTTCTGCCGCTCGCCCACCACCAGCGTATCCGCATCAATCAGGTCATCCGGGTTGGCTTCCGGTAGCGCAGAATCGGGATCATCGGGATCATCAGGATGATCAGGATCGCGGGGCGGCAGGGCGGGCACATCCTGCATCGCTTCGCCGTACTTCAGCTTGAGGTACTCGGCGGTGTTGTGGGGGGTGTGCAGCACATACACCAGATCGCTGGTGAAGTGGCTGCCGCCAATCGGGATTACGCTGGTATGCCAGATGCCGCCCTGCACAAATACGGCAACATCCGTCGTGCTGCCGCCGATGTCCACCAGCACCACCCCGCGATCTTTGTCCTCATCCGAGAGGACTGCTTCACCTGCGGCCAGCGGCTGCAAAA
Source organism: Chloroflexaceae bacterium (assembly GCA_012031225.1). Classification (GTDB taxonomy): domain Bacteria; phylum Chloroflexota; class Chloroflexia; order Chloroflexales; family Chloroflexaceae; genus JAAUTZ01. The sequence goes on along the minus strand of JAAUTZ010000008.1, from coordinate 58,882 downwards.
TTAAATCGTCTATCTCAATGCCCGCCCGTTGCACGCTCTTAATCAGGTTCTGAATTGCCATCACTTCACCCGTGACGATGTGTGTCTCGACTTCGAGGCGGAAGCCACTCATGCCCACTGGATCGCGGATGCCTTCTGTACCATCCACAATATAAGCACGCGGAATGATATGCACCACCTCGCGTTGCGTGGGAATGGCGACGGCTTGCGCGGCTTCCACCGCACGGGCAACATCGTGCGGCGTGATCTCGTGATCGGGGTTGCTCACCGCCACCACCCCGCGACTGTTCAGCGACGCGATGTGCTGCCCCGCCACCCCAACATACGCCGTATCAATGCGATAGCCACTGGCTCGCTCGGCTTTCTCGACGCTCGTGGCAATTGCGCTGGCGGCTTCTTCAATGTTCACCACCACGCCCCGATCTATGCCTTTGCTCTGGGTCATGCCCACGCCAAGCACATTCAGGCTGCGCTCATTGTGAACTTGCGCGACAACAGTGCAGACTTTGGTTGTGCCAACTTCAATACTTACAACGGTTCGGCGCATACGCTTGCCATCTTTCTTCCGTGCTCACGGGCGATAGTAGGGATAGGTGGGGCGCAGATCAAGGTAACTAAAGCGAACATCTTCGACTAACAGTTGGTTTAAGATTGCCAATTTCGACTCCAGCCGTTCACTCCGCCCAAATACAATCGTCTGACCATACGGGCTAATGATATAGATGCCAAGTGCCACATCCCACCCGATCAACTGGGGCGGGAAGCGCAACTCATTTGGCAGACGCACAGCCAGCGATTGGGCTAGCTTGAGTGCATCTGGATCAATATATTGGTTCGGCTGCAATGCCGGATTGGAATGATCAACAATCACCAGCGTGCCCGCTTCGGATGCGCGGGCAACATCCAGCACCCGCCCGCCCCCATCCACCAGATACTCAGTGCCGCCTGCCTGCCAGCGCACCTCTGGGCGGCGTTCGCTAACATGGATTACGGCCCGGTTGGGCAGGGCCAGCTCCAGTGCGGCATGCTCCACATACGCATTCTGCTTGATCTGCGCGATCAGCTGCTGCTTATCAATAAACCAAATCCAGTCGCTTTCTAGCTCAACCAAGCCTGCGACAACATGATCTTCGAGGATCGTATTGCCTTCCACGGCCACCGTCTGGATGTAGAACGCAGGCGCTATGAAAATGTAGAACAGGGCTACGGTTGCTGCTAGAAACAAGCCGAGACTAAGCATACGCCCCGACACAAACCAGTGCAGCAATGCCCGCCGTATGCCCGGCTGCACCTGCGACGCACCAGCCGGCGTGGCCCGTTGGCGGCGGTTTCGGGCCTGTGCCCCGCTCCGAAGCTGGTGGAGCGAGGCTTGGGCCGCGTGCAGCGAAGCCTGAAACTGGCGGCGGGCCTCGAACGTGCGCAAGCCGGAGGCAATCCCCATAGGTCGCGCACCGCCAGATGACCGGGCGGCAGGGCCGCTATTCGGGCGAGCAGGTGCGGAGGCATGATCGGGTGGTTGCTGCCGATTGCGCCGCCGCGCATCTATGCGCTTGCGGGTGCGGCTGACGGGTTCGTGATGGTTCAGACGTGGCACGGGTTACTCTCCCACTACCTGTACTTCTAACTCAAGGTCAATTCCAAATTCGGCGCGAATGGTACGCTGGGCTAGCCCAATCAGAGCTAGCACATCGGCGGCAGTGGCGTGATCAACATTGACGATGTAGTTGCCATGCACTTGGCTAATCTCCGCGCCGCCGATGCGGGTGCCTTTGATCCCCCCCCGCTCGATGAGCTGCCCCGCACTGTAGGCAGTTGCCGTACCATCTGCACCAATTACGGGCGGCGGATTCTTAAAGACACTGCCGCACGAACTGCCCCACGGCGTTTTGGACTTGCGGGCGGCGGCAATCTCTGCCAGCTCTGCCCGCAGCAGCTCCGCATCAGCGTGGTGCAGGCGCAGGTCGGCGGCCAGCACGAGCGGGCGGCTCGGCGGCACGGGCCAGCGTTTCAGCACGCTGCTCCGGTAGCGAAAGTCGAGTTGCTCATTCGCCCACACCGCTACCCGATCTTCGACGAGGAGCCAAGCCTGTGTCAGTACCCCCGCAATATCGCCGCCATAGCAGCCGGCATTGCCATAGACTGCCCCCCCAAGACTGCCGGGCAGCCCCTCTGCCCAGACTAGCCCGCCCCAGCCTTGTGCGCTCACCCGCCGCGCCGTGCCCGCCATTGGTGCGCCAGCGGCAAGATGCAACGTGGCGGTTACCCCATCGGGGGCGGGGGTGATGCTCCATTCGCGCCCCACAAAGCGGATCACCAGCCCGTCGAAGCCGCCGTCGCGTACCAGCAGATTCGTGCCATTCCCCATCACAAAGACGGGTAGCTCGCGCTCGGCAGCCCACCCCAGCGCAGCTTGGACGTGCGCGGCATCTGTCACCTCGACATAGTAGCGGGCGGCTCCGCCGATGCGCCACGAGGTGTGCCGGGCGAGTGGCTCGTGCTCGATGATGTTCATCCCCTCACCTCGCTTGCTTGCTGCTCCACCGTGCGGAACACCTGCGCCGCAACGTGCGTGCTATCGCCTGCGCCCATCGCCAACAGCACATCGTTGGGGCACAGCAGGGCAGAGATCGTGATGGCTGCTTGTGCCGGATCGCCGACAGTCTGCACCGCCGGGTGCTGCTGCCCAATCTGCGCGGCAAGCGCGGTGGCAAGGGCGTGTGCGGTTCCTTCTGGCTCGCGCTCCCGCGCGGGGTAGACATCGCCCACCAGCACCAGATCGGCATACTCGAATGCGCCCGCCCACTGGGCCAGCAGGCTGCGCGTGCGGCTGTAGGTGTGCGGTTGCACATAGGCCACGATGCGCTGTGGGGCTGGGTAGCGCGTGCGGGCCGCCTGTAATGTTGCGTGGACTTCGGTTGGGTGATGGGCATAATCATCAATCACCGTAATTGCTCCAGCTACGCCCACCAGCTCAAAGCGGCGGGCAGTGCCCCGAAATGTGCGGAGTGCAGCGATGGCGGTATCACGGGCAACCCCATAGAGATCGGCAACAACCAGAGCTGCCAGCGCGTTGCGGAGATTGTGCAAGCCCGGCACACCTAGCTCAAGGATGAGCGCGGGGAGGTCGGACGCGAACGGCGCGGCTACGCTGTTTGTGGCATAAACGAGTGGGTCACTCGGTTTTGGGTGCTGCACCGTTGCGCGGGTGAGGATTGCCGGATCCGCTGCGGGTTCTGGGGCAAGCACGGCTTGATAGTGATTGGCTCGATCTAGCCCATAGGTCAGGAAGGGCATATCATTGGCGGCGGCGGTGGTGGTCCACGCCCCTAGCCCGCCATCGCCACAGGTCACGATCACGCCCTGTGTCTGCATGACGAAATCGCTGAACGCGGCGTGGTACTGCTCCGCCGTCGGGTAGATGTCGGGGTGATCCCACTCGACATTCGTCACAACCGCAATGATGGGGGTGAGCGCGAGAAACGCCCGATCATACTCATCGGCTTCAATCACGAGTGGCGCGTGCGGGTTGCCCCACCGCGCATTCGTCCCCAGATTCGGCGCATCACTGCCAATCAAGAAGCCCGGCTCACGCCCGGCGGCATGCAGCAGCCACGCAATCATGGCCGTGGTGGTCGTTTTGCCGTGCGATCCGGCAACGGCAATGATCGCCCGTGTGCGCGACCACTCACGCCACAGATCATCGCGGCGCAGGCAGGGGATGCCCGCGGCGGCGGCGGCGCGTAGCTCCACATGATCGGGGGCAGCGGCGGCAGTTGCGAGCACTACCTCTGCACCGTGAATATAGTCTGCGGCATGCCCATGATGGATCACCGCCCCGCGTGCGCTGAGGGCCGCTGTCAGGTGATTCTGGGTCAAGTCCGAGCCGCTCACCAGATGTCCCTGATCGAGCAGGAGATTGGCGATGGCACTCATGCCCGCCCCCGCAATGCCAATAATGTGGTAGCGCGTCACCGTGTTGCTCCCAGTACCCATCCTACGGACGCAGAGCCTTCGGGAAATTCAAGACTACTGTCGTCACAACCATCAATACAAATACTCCAAACATCAACGGAACGTAGGTGCGAATGTCGGGCAGGATGCCAAACAGTGCATTCCATGGGTTGCCCGGATTGCCGCGCTCATTGACATAATCAATGAAAAAGACGGTGGCGGCATTGGCAAAGATTGCCGCTATCATCGCCCCAGTGTAGGCTCCGAGCATGCGGTTGGTTTGATTCTTGGGCTGCCCATACCACAGCTGCTTGTCGCTGTTGAGAATAAAGCCGAGTGCGACTGTCCCAATGAAAAAGAAGATTCGTACCAGCAAGCCGAGCTGTGGCACATTCGTAATCGCGGGCGGCAGCGGCGTGGCCTGCGCGGCACTGCCCCCAGTCAGAATGGCGATCAGGTAGGGCAAGTTGGAGTAGACCCGATTGATAAAGCCAATGATCGGATCAATGCCACTCACGAACAACAGATAAGCAATGCCACTCACGATAGCAGGCGTGAGTAACGCCCGAATGCCATTACGCCAGCCAAACCACCCGCCAATGCCCAAAATCACAAGGAGGAACAGCGTGCCATTGATCTGCAAAAACAGTGATGTTCCCTGTGCGTCCAGATTGACCATAACCTTACCTCTCCCCGATAGCTAAAGTGACCAACGCCTGTGCTAGTGTATGGGCGGCAGCAGGCTTTGCCAGAGCGTGGCTGTGGGATGCCATACGCTGCCGGGCCTGCGGATCGCCCAAGAGCTGGCTAAGTGCCTGCCAGAGATGCCCATTGCGGGCATCCGCCGAATCGCCGAGCATCTCCTGATCGCGCACCTTGATCGCCGCACCGTGTTGCACCAGATAGTCGGCGTTATCTTCCTGATGTACATACGGGTAGGGCACGAGTACCGCGGGCAACGCTGCCGCCGGTAGCTCGGCGAGGGTCGAAGCCCCACTGCGGCACAGCGCAAGATCGGCCGCTCCGAAGGCATGCAGCATCGTTGGTGCGCCGCGCCGCTCCAGATACGGATACAGGTGGTAGCGCGCCTGTAGCGGCGGCGCAAGGTGGGCGGCTGTCTCCCGCAGCCACTGTTCATCGCCTTCGCGCCCGCAGATATGGATCACATGCGCGTGCGCGAGGATGTCCGGCAACAATGCCTGCACTGCCCGATTGATGCTGCGTGCGCCGAGACTGCCACCATACACCAACAACACGGGTAGCCCTGCATCGGCCTGCCCCACTGCGGGCAATCCGAAGGCCGCGCGACTCTGGGCCCGATCTCGCTGATACAGTGCATCCGCCACCGGATAGCCCGCCACCAACAATGGATAGGCGGTGTGCCGAGCATGTGGCAGGTAGCGGCGCGAGGCTTCCACGTTGCAGGCTACCTGCGTGGCAATTTGGGCGAGGGCTTTGACGGCAACGCCCGGCACCACGTCCGGCAGGTAGATCATGGTTGGGATGCGCCGTAGCCGTGCGGCGACAAACAGGGGCACACACACATAGCCCCCCGTGCCGAGGATCGCCGCCGGGCGATCCTGATCGAGCAGGCGCAACGCCTCGACTAGCCCCGCCAGCATGATCGCACTGCCCCGCATCCGCTCGCGTAGCCCGCGCCCCCGAATGGCAGCGGCCGGCAACGCCCGAAACGGCAGGCTGCTTTCACCCTGCACAATACCCTGTTCCATGCCGTGCCGCCCGCCTACATAGATGATCTGCGGGGCCGCCGGCGCATCAGGAGCGGACGCGGCGGGGGCTGCGGCGGGGTGGCTGGCGAACGCTGCGGCGACGGCCAAAGCGGGGTAGACGTGGCCGCCAGTGCCCCCACCACACAGGTAGAGCGGCGACGGCAGGGGCCCATACACCGGTGCCACTGGCACGGGGGGCGGGGCTGCGGCGTGCGCGTTGGTCATGCTTTTGCTCCTCTGGCTGAACATCAGCCGCGTAGCGTGAAAGGTTGAGCAGGATGCCTGCACTCAGCATAGACATAATCAGCGACGTGCTGCCGTAGGATATGAACGGCAGCGTTAGCCCAGTGAACGGAACCAACGACGTTGTGACAGCCATATTCAGCAGGGCTTGGAAGACCAGCCACGAGGTAATCCCAATCGCAACCAGTGCCGCAAATGGATCAGCAAGGCGGCACGCGATTCGATACCCTCGATATGCTATTATAGCAAATGCTACTAACATGAGTAGTGTTCCAATTAACCCCAACTCTTCGCCCACGATGGCATAGATCGAATCGGTGTGGGCTTGCGGGAGCCACTGGAACTTTTGGCGCGACTGACCTAGCCCCGCGCCAAAGATGCCGCCGCTGGCAAGCGCATACAGGGCGTGGATCGGCTGGTAGCCGTAGCTATCATAAAACTGCCACGGATCGCGGAAGGCTAAGATGCGCCCATTGTTGCTGTCGAAGCCATACAGGATCAGCCAGTAGGCAACCCCGCCCACGATGGCTGCCGCGAGGATGTGCAGCAAGTTTGCGCCGGCTGCAAAGTAGATGATCCCACCGATCATCAGGATTATCACCATCGTGCCCAGATCAGGCTCTAGGATTACCAAGCCGCACACCACCCCAAGCATCAGGGCGAAAGGCAGCAAGCCGTAGGTCACATTGCCAACTTGCCCGCCGCGCCGCGAGAGCCAATCCGCAAAGTACACAATCACGGCGAGCTTGGCGATTTCAGAGGGCTGCACACTGAACAAGCCGCCCTGCAAGCGAATCCACGAGCGCGAACCGTTGACCATCGTCATGCTTTCGGGCAAGATCAGCACCAGCACCAGTAAGAACAGCGCAGTGCCCATCAACGGCACAGAGAACCGCCGCCAGATAGGATAGGGCGTGTTCATGGCGAAGATCAGCGCGGCTGTGCCAATCATCGCCCCGATCACCTGCCGGAAGATATAGTAGAACTGTGAGCGGTGTAGGACGAAGGCTTCGACAAAGCTCGCACTGTAGACCATGACCAAGCCGGATGCAACTAGGGCCCCAACAATTAGGAGCAGCAGGTAGTCTGGCTCGTGTGCGACAAGTGGCGTAGGGCGTTGGTTGGGTCGGGGTAGCATCTCTACCGCCTCCTTTCAGATCGCTCAGGTATACCGTGAGCTGTTGCGTTATAGGATCATATTCAGGCCGTGCCACCTTAGCGCACGGGCGGGTTGATCATGAGGGCTAGCACGCCGATCAGCAAGAGCAGCCCGAATGCGCCGATTAAGCCGTACTTGCGGGTCTCGCGCTCGATCCGGGGATTGTACCAATCTCGGATCAGGACAAAGCGGGGGATGAGCATAAAGCCACTCAGCCCGCCGCCGAACAAGCCGCCGATATGGGCGAAATTATCTATTGCTCCACCGGCGAAGATGCCAAAGGCAATATTGATTGCCACCAGCACGCCCATCGAGCGGAGTTGCTCGCGCCCCGCCTCACCGAGAATGTCGCGGGTGGTGTAATAGAATACGGCTAATGCGCCAAAGATGCCAAAGATTGCGCCGCTTGCACCCACCGATGGACTAGGCGTGAAGGCGTAGGATGCGACGCTGCCGGCCAAGCCCGCGATCAGGTAGAGCAGCAGGAACCGCCCTGAGTGGTAGACCCGCTCGGCTTGCGGGCCGAGGACATACAGGGCGAGCATGTTCAGCCCCAAGTGGATGAGGCTGCCGTGTAGGAAGATCGCCGTCAGCAGCCGCCAGTATTGGCCCTGCGCGATGAGGGCGTTGTCTTTCCAGCCCAGCACGAGTAGGGCACAGTTGAAGCTGAATGGCCCCAATTCACGGCAGCCGGGCAGCCAGCTCACGATGTATGTCAGCACGAACATGGAGATGTTGATTGTCAGGAGCACCCACGTCACCCACACGCGCCCAGTTGGGAGCGACACGCGCACCATCTGGGGCGGGGGGCCTGCGAAGGGCGGTTCGTGCTCGGAGCCATAGGGCGGCAGCGAAGCCGACGATGGTGATAGGGATGATGGCGGTTGCAAGCGTCAGGGTTCCTTCCCGTTGAGTAATGGTCAAGTAATCGTCACGTAAGTTCGGCAACGATGCGGCGGAACTCCTCACCGCGCTGAAACTCATTGCGAAACATGCCGAAGCTGGCACAGCCGGGCGAGAGCAATACCACCGCACCGGATGGGGCAGATAGGGTAGATGGGGCAAGTTCGCGGGCTAGCTCGCGGGCGGTCTGGATGGCGAGGGCGAAATCCTCGAATGGCCCTGCGATGGGGATCGTGCGCCCCTGCTGGTCCTGCGCTGCGGCTAGCTCGGCGGCCAGTTGGGCCGTGGCGGTGCCGGCCAGCAGCACCACCGCCTGCACGGTGCGGACAATATCCGCCGCAAACTGAGCCGTATCTAAGCCTTTCGCGGCCCCGCCCGCCAGCAGGATGATCGGCTCGGTGAAGCTCCGTAACGCGGCTTGGGCAGCTACAGGATTGGTGGCGGTGGTGTCATTGATGTAGCGCACCTGCTCCAGTTGGCGCACCAGTTCAAGGCGATGCTCTACGCCTGTGAAGCCGCGCACGGCTTGCTGCACGGTTGTGGCGGGTACGCCGTAGCACCGCGCCAGCCCGACGGCGACCAATACGTTGGCGAGATTGTGGCTGCCGGGCAAGCGGATGTCGGCTGTAGTCAGCACGGCTTCGTCGTGCCACCAGATCGTGCCCTGCGGATCTATGCGGCAGTCGGCGTGTGCGCCCGGCGTGGGATCAAGGGTGTGCAGGGCATGCGCGGGACGCTGGGCGGCAAGGGCGGGTGGATAGAACTGCTCCAGTAGATCCGTTGGGAGGATGACAACCCCCCCCGTGCCCGGAGCCTGAGGCCGATATTGGTGTAGGAAGATCTGCTGCTTGGCTGCGGCATAGGCTTCCATCGTGTGGTGATAGTTGAGATGATCGGGTGAGAAGTTGGTGATTGCGGCGTAGGGTGGGCTGAGGCCGGCTGCGCCCAAGCCGACCAGTTGGAAGCTACTGAGTTCCAGCACAACCGGCGTGCTGGGGTTGATCTGGGCGAGACTAGCGAGGGCCGAGACGCGCAGGTTGCCGGCAATCACGGTATCGGGGCGGTGCTGGCGCAGGATTGCACCCGTCAGCATCGTTGCCGTTGTTTTGCCCTTTGTCCCCGTGATGCCGATGATCGGCGCGGGGCAGGCCCGAAAGAAGAGCGTCAACTCGGTTTCGATGGGCACATCCGCGTGGCGAGCCAGCTGGAGCCAGTGCGAGTCGGGCGGGACCGCAGGATTAGCAATGACCAGATCGTGGCTCGTAAAATCTTCAGGGCGGTGTTCGCCGAGAACGTAGCGCACCTCTGCGCCTGTCTCGCGGGCAAGCGCGGCGAGCGTTGCGAGTGGCGCAGCAAGGGCATCGGCACGTGCGCTATCGGTGATGGTCAGGGCAATGCCCTGCTGCATCAGCCACTGCGCCACGCCTAGCCCGCCGCCATGTACCCCCAGACCCATCACCAGCACGCGGCGCGGTGTGCCCCGCGGGAACAGGGCGGGGCGGGCAGCGTGCGGTTGTTGCTCGGTCATATGCTCTCCTGTGGCGGTGCAGCCCGCGCCCGCTTCAGTTGTGGTGGCTGTGGCAGGAGCGAAACGGCTACTCCCCGTTAAATTCGGCCGAGACGGGGACTTCCGCCGGTACGCTCTGCTCGCGTTGGGCACCCGGAATATCGGGCGATGCCTGCATCGGCGGCACAAGCTCGCCGGCGAACGTCAGCGCGAGGGCGATCCCAACCATTGCCGCAACTGCTGCAATAATGGTGAAGCGTTGCGACACTTGGGTTTGGCTCCAGCCACTTAGCTCGAAGTGGTGGTGCAAGGGAGCCATCTTGAACACCCGCCGCCCGTACCCATAGCGTCGGCGAGTCCACTCAAAGTAGCTGGTCTGGATGATCACCGAGAGAGCCTCCATCACAAACACAACACCCACAACGGGGAGGAGCAACCACTGCTGCGATTGCAGGGCAACGATTGCCAAGACTGCGCCGAGGGCCAGTGAGCCGGTATCCCCCATAAACACCTGCGCCGGATGTGCGTTGTACCACAGGAAGGCGGCACACGCCCCAACCATTGTGAGGCTAAAGACCATCAGGTTCGTCAGGCGTGGCTCCGAGAGCAGGGTCATAATTCCGAAGGCCGCGAATGCCAGCGTTAGGCTCCATCCGGCGAGGCTGTCTAGCCCATCGGTGAGATTGACCGCATTCGAGGTGGCGATGATGATCAGCACGGCGAGCGGGATAAACCACAGGTTGATGTCATACGTGCCGACAAACGGGATCCGCACCAGCCCGCCGTGGTTCAGCCCAAACGGATTCGGCAGGTATAGCACAAGGCTGGCAACTGTGGCAACCCCCGCAATCAAGAGGAACTTGAAGCGGGCGGTAAAGCCGTGCGTGACGTTCTTTGAGGTTGTCAGCGAACGCCAGTCATCCAGTGCGCCGATGATCGCAAAGCTGATCATCACGCCGAGCGGCAGCAGCATAGACCAGCGATCTACGAGATTGAACAGGGCGGTGAGGAACACGACTGGCACGACGATCATAATACCGCCCATCGTCGGCGTGCCCATCTTCTCCATGTGGCTCTGAGGACCATCCACGCGGATGCGCTTGCCGATGTTGTGCGCCCGCGCAAAGCGTACCCAAAAGCCTTCGGTAATCAGTGTTAACACAAACGCTGCCGCAGCGAGCAATAACGCCCGCGCTATATCCTGCACGAGAACTGCACGCAGAAAATCCACCCAAACCTCCTCGCCCATTGCTGTTGCCGAGCTACCGCCTGTAGCCCGCTGACCTGACGACCGCACACTCGCCCACAAGCCTGCCTACCTTACCACACTTCATCCTCAACGACAATCGGTTCATCGGACACGGGCATCCCGGGCCCATGCGCAGCATCCCCCCGATGCCCCGTACATTGTGCAGGCTCGCCCGTGCAAACAACCGGTGGTGCTTGCCCAAGCGATGCCCGCACAGTATACGCGCATCTCGTCGAAACGACAACATGGAAATCCATATCAATGAATTGTTAAGGTGCGACCCAAACAATCCATGCTGCCTTGTTTCTCGCGTGGATGGCCTATTTCTGTGTTGCTCTAACGCCATTGTAGCACAGAAACCGAGCCATCCGGCAACATGGTTAGCGCGATGGACCAACCAGCCATGGCTGGGGCAGGATGCGTTCGTAGGTCATGATCTGGTCTACCACCGTCTGGAACAGGGGGATGGCAGTTTGCACCCCCCAAATATCTGCGGGCCGATCCACCTTGACGAGAATGGCATAGCGGGCTTCTTCGGCGGGCGCAAAGCCCAACACTGAGCCAATCGTTGCGGTGGTATCGTAGCCTACCCCGCCGGGTAGGGGAATAGATGATGTGCCGGTTTTGGCGGCAACTTCATAGCCGGGCACAAGCCATTGATCGGCATAGTTGCCAGTCTGTGCGGCCCATACAACGGGCGCGTAATGGTTGGCTGAGTTGACCAGCATGCGCCGAACGGTCCACGCCACGCCGGGTTCGATCACTTGCCCCAGCACGGTTGGCGTAGTGGTTGTGCATTGAGGCCCGTCGCAGCGTTCCTCAACAATGTAGGGGCGCATCAGCACGCCGTCGTTGGCAATCGCCGCGGCAGCCAGCGTCATTTGCAGGGGGGTCACTGAGATGCCCTGCCCGTAGGCATTCGTCGCCAGCAGAATGTCGTTGTAGAACGGTGAGCCAATCGCATGGACGATGCCGGCTTCTTCGCCGCCGAGATCAATGCCCGTGTGTGCGCCAAACCCAAAGCGACGCACAATGCTGTAGAAGTTGTCGGGGCCGGTTAAGTCATTAAACAGCACCGCGCCCACATTGCTGGAGTGGTAGAGCATGCCGTCCACATTGATCTGGCCGTTGCCGAGCCGGTTCCAGTTGCCGAGCGTGGTATCAATGTAGTAGATCGTGCCGGTATCATTGACCAGCGTGTCGGCGGTGAAGGCGCGGCTCTCCAAGCCTGCCGCTGCTGTAACCATCTTGAAGGTGCTGCCCGGCTCATACAGGTTGGAGACCGCCGGATTGCGGCTGTACAGTTCAGGGTCAAATTCATCGTAGTGGTTCGGATCGAAGAATGGGTAGCTCGCCATGCCGCGCACTGCCCCTGTGGCCACCTCGATCACGACAATCGAGCCGCCGCTAGCGCGGTTGCGCTCAACGGATGCCTTCAGCTCAGTTTCGATGATCTGTTGGATCACCGGATCAAGGGTGAGGCGCAGGTTGGCCCCATCACGCGGGAAGCGGCTCGTCTGGGGGGCAATCGCAATCGGGTTCTTGGCGGGATCAAACTCAGCTTTGACGGTTCCGGTAATGCCCTTCAGCGCGGTGTCGTAGAATGCCTCAACCCCGCTCAAGCCGGTGCCGTTGCGATTGACTGCGCCAATCACATGCGCGGCGAAGCTCTCCTGCGGGTAGTAGCGCAACGGTTCCGGCATCAGCCGCAAGCCCGGCTCATTCAGGGCTTCAATCTGTGTGGCAACTTCGGGCTTGAGCCAACGGGCCACCCGCCACCAATAATAGTCGGTGGAGGCCATGGCTTGGCGCAGGCTCTCAGGCTCGCTGCCGATCAAGGGGGCAAGCGTCGTAGCAATAGCAGGCACGCGCTCTTGGGGCAGCAGTGAGGGGATCACCCACAGGCTCTCGCGCTCTATATCGAGGGCAAGGACGTTGCCCATCCGATCAAGGATCATGCCCCGATTCGGATTGACGACAATCTCTTGCAGAATCTCGCGTTCGGCTTTGCCCGCGTAATCACGCGGATCAAGTGCCTGCACTTCAAATAGGCGGGTGCCTAGCCGTGCCGTAATCAGCAGGGCAACCGTGAAAATGACATAGACGCGCCAGTGGGCCAGCCGCACAATCTGATTGGCGACGGGCGGTTCAGCGCGTGCGGCGCGGCGTGCCTGTGGGCGATATGGGCGTTGGCTTGGTCGAGCTGCCATATGGTCGTCCTATCTACGCGGCTCCAGCGTATGCATGCTACTCATTCTGGGCGGCATCTGGCAGTAAGGCCACGGGCTGTTCGCCAGAGGTGGGCATCTGCACGATCTGCAAGTAGTGCCCCTGCGCCAAATCCATCGGGCGCAAGCCTAGCTCTGTGGCCCGCACGCGAATCCGATCTAGCGAACGCGCTTCGGCATACTGCTGCTGGAGTTGCCCCCGTTCGCGTTTCAGCTCAACGAGTTCGCGCTCCAGTGCCACAATCGAGTAGCCTTTGGTGGCAACCACGCCGGTCTGCCCTAGGGCGATCATGCTCATCAAGCAGAGCAAAACGATCACCGCCAACAGGTAGCGGCTCCCATCGAGGCGGATGTAATCTACCAGATCGCGGCGGCGGGCTTTGGCGTGCCGCAGCGGGGTCAAGCGTTGGTTGAAATTGACGGCCATATTCACACTCCTTAAGGCGACATAAACTGCATGTAACGAACTATTTCACTGCTTCCGATCTATTTCCACATAATGTTAGACCCGTTCGGCAACGCGCAGCTTGGCACTGCGGCTACGCGGATTGGCGTGCTGCTCGGCGGCATCCGCGCTGATCGGCTTGCGCGTCAGCACCCGCAGGCGGACTGGGCGCAACTGATCGGGATCATCATAGCCCGACTGATTGCGGAAGAACTGCTTCACGATGCGGTCTTCCAGCGAGTGAAAGCTGATCACCGCCAGCCGCCCGCCGCGTTCCAGTAACGTCACCGCTTGGGGCAAGGCGTGTTCGATCTGCTCTAGCTCACGGTTTACGGCAATCCGCAAGGCTTGAAAGGTGCGTGTTGCCGGATGGATCTGGCGTGCTCCGCGCTGCGTGCCGCGCCCGCCAACTGCCTGTGCGACCAGCGCAGCGAGCTGCTGGGTGGTGGTGATCGGCTGCTGCGTGCGCTGGGCAACGATGCGCTGGGCAATGCGCCGCGACATCCGTTCCTCGCCGTATTGGTAGATGATGTTTGCCAAATCCGTCTCCCTTAGCTCTGCAATCAGATCAGCGGCCGTTGCGCCGCGTGTCGGATCGAGGCGCATATCCAGCGGTGCATCGTGCTGAAACGAGAAGCCCCGCTCCGCCGTATCCAGTTGATGCGATGACACCCCTAGATCAAACAGGATGCCAGCCGCCTGCCCTGCCGCTATGCCCGCATCGGCGGCGATGTCCGCCAGCCGTTCAAAGCGGTGCTGCACAAGCTGGTAGGCACTAGGCGGAAACTGCGCCTGCCACCGCTGCTGCACGGTGGCAAGTGCAGCGGGGTCGGCATCTATGCCGAGCAAGCGTCCGTCCGGTTGAGCCTGTTCGAGCAGGGCGGTGGCGTGCCCGCCCCCACCGAGCGTGGCATCTATGTAGATCCCGCCTGCACGCGGCTGGAGCCATTCCAGCACCGCCGGCAACAGCACTGGCGTATGGGTAAAGCCTGTCATTGGCGTGGATTAGATCCCTAGCTCGGCGAGTTGGGCGGCAATCGCCGGGGCGCTGTTGTCCAGTGCATCCAGCACGCTATGCCAACGTTCGCCTGACCACAGTTCAAAGTGGGTGTTCAAGCCCGCCACGACGACCTGTTCCGATAGTCCGGCATACTCGCGCAAGTTCTGCGGGATCAGGATCCGCCCTTGCCGATCCACTTCGACTTCAGCCGCCCCTGAAAAGAGCAGGCGGCGTAAGTTGCGGGCTTCTTCATTGCCCAACGATAGCCCACTGACCCGCTCGGCAAGGCGTTGCCAGATCGGGCGCGGAAAGGCTTGCAGACAGCGATCAAAGCCGCGTGTCAGCACCAAGCCCTCGCCCAGCTCCTCCCGAAAGCGAGCCGGAATAGCAACACGCCCCTTATCGTCTATGGAGTGTTCAAACTCTCCCAGAAACATACTGCTATCCGCTCCGACGCACCGATAGGTGTTGGTTGTCCTGCCCCACGCGGCAGTTGCGTAATGTGACCGCTTGTGCTAAAATTAGCACAGATAAACAATTGTTGTCGTGGCAATCAGGGAACTTCGCTCAGAATATGAGGGAAGGTATCCCACTTTCTACCACTTTTCCCCACCTTGCTCCACCATTATAGCGGATTTGCCCCAGAGTTTCAAGCGCACGAGCAGTTGATTTCAGATCAGCTTAGGATGAACAGATGGCATAGCTCACGCGCGGGCACTGCTGCCGCGCCCCGCCTAGCCCGAAAACTGCCTATAATGACAAACAGAACCAAACTGAAACAGAGGAGGTATCCCGAATGCAGGAGCAACCAGCCCACTTAACCCACCTTGATGCTGAGGGCAAAGCCCACATGGTAGATGTTGGCGCGAAAGCGGAAACTCAGCGCGAAGCGATTGCCCGCGGCACGGTGCAGCTACAGGCGGCGACGCTGGACATGATCCTGAGCGGTGGTATCCCCAAAGGTGATGTACTGGCCGTGGCGCGGGTGGCGGGCATTATGGCCGCAAAACGCACGCCGGAGCTAATCCCGCTCTGCCATACGCTGCTCCTGACGCATGTGGCGGTAGACTTCCGCCCCGTGCCGCCGGCGACACTGGACGGGCCGCTGCGGGTGCTAGAGATTGAAGCGGTGGTACGGACACGCGGGCAGACGGGGGTGGAGATGGAAGCCTTGACTGCGGTGAGTGTGGCTGCGCTGACGATCTATGATATGTGCAAGGCAGTGGATCGGGCCATGCGGATTAGCGACATTCGCCTTGCTGAGAAGCGCGGCGGGCGCAGTGGCGATGTAGTGCTGGAGTAGCGGCGGGCAGGGCTGGGCCGGCTACACGTAGGGCAGCCCAGCTATGCGCTCTAGCTCGCCGCGCATTGCCGCGACTCCGTCTTCAAGCTGGGCAATCCGCTGGGCTTCGTGGTGCAGGCGTTCTTCGAGGCTGGCGCAGAGCGTTTCAAGGCGAGCGATCTCACGTTCCAGCAAGGGATCCGTGTCGCCCTCGCGGTGGGCATACAGATCCCGCAGCAGGAACTGCGTATCATCCAATTGCCACGCGAGATCGTTGTGCAGCTCACGCACGCTCTTCAATTCGGCAACCTTTCGCTGGTAGCAGTGGTAGCTCTGAATTGAGCGTAAGGATGGCGGGGATGGTGTTGTAGGGATTATGCTGTTCATACGTAAACTATAGCACAACGTAGCGCGAAAGCCTAGAGACTTTTGTCCCGATTCTGCACCGACTCGGCTTGTATACCTCTGCCAATCGGTGTGGTTATCTGTGCAGAAGATGGGCAATTCTTTCACAAACCCTTGACATTGCCTGCCGCATGCGCCATACTGAATCTATTAGGATCTAGCTCTAAAGCTGATCGCAATTATACCTTGAACCTGCGTGCTAGATTGGGTGGTTTTGCGCTGTGAATGTAACAATAATGGTCTGTACGACTTGTACCGCCTGCCCGAACTATCTGGAGTGGCTGCTAGCGCAGCTGCGGGCAGATTATGGCAACACGATCCAGATTGAGCCGAGTGAATGCCTCGCCGCGTGTGATGCCGCCCCAGCCGTATTCCTCAACGATACCTACTACCCCCGCATTGACTTGAGCAACCTTTCCGCCTTGATTGATGCCGAACTCAACGCGCTTTAGCGGCAGCATCCGCCCGCACTCGGCTGAACATCGGCCCTGAGCAGGGCGTGCGCCGTCGGGATGTAGGCTCCGGCGCGGCGCAGATAGGCCTGTGTCCATCCGCTCTGGCTGATCTGGGTGGGCTGGACAATGCCCTGATTGTGCCATGCGGCAAGTGTGCGCCAGCTTTGCGGCACACCTTCGTAGCGGGCACGGTAGCAGCCGCGCACCAGATTCGCAGCAAGGTACTCAATCGCCACAGGCGCATCGCTAATCTCCTCATTCAGGGCAGCATACAGGTGATCCATGTTGCTGAAGTGGGCTGGATGGATCTGGCTCCGGGCAACCCGTAAGGTTGTTGGCATAATGCCCGGCGCGTGCGGGATCGGCACTTCGCCGCGCACCACTTCGAGCGCAACGGAGGGGCGCAGATTGGTGGGCCAGACGCTATAGTTACTGCCCGCGACGTGGCGATTGAGCAGCACCTGTGCATACTCATAGGTGGGCGTGAATCGGCGTACTGGCTCAACCATATCTTCAAACCAGCCGTTCTGCTCATTGTAGATAATCACCGCGATCAGCCGCGTAAAGCTCGCCTGATCCAATTCGCACACCGTCGGATCGTAGTAGTGTGCGGCTGCCGCTTGGATCGTCGGTTGCAAGCTCACCATATGGGCGGCAAGCGAGGGGCGCACATATGGTACAATGGCCAGCTGTGGCGCGGGCATGTGGTGCGGGCGGTGCTGGATGCTGTGGGTGGGGCGTAGATCTGGGGCGGGTAGGCCCAGATCGCTGCTGTGTAGGACCACCACCACCAGCATCAGGAGCAGCCATTGCCCAACATGTTTCGAGCGCACCCAATGTGGCATGTACGTTCCCCTGACGCGGGCATCAGTCGCCCTGTTTCTCATCCTATCATACTCGTGCGAGCAACAACAACAGG
The DNA here is from genome assembly GCA_012031225.1 of Chloroflexaceae bacterium. Taxonomy (GTDB): domain Bacteria; phylum Chloroflexota; class Chloroflexia; order Chloroflexales; family Chloroflexaceae; genus JAAUTZ01. The sequence continues at coordinate 41,406 of JAAUTZ010000008.1, read as the reverse complement.
CATGGCCAGCAACATTTACCACCTGAATCTGCTGCTTTGGCTGCGATTATCGCGTTTCGCGTATTGACATCAGATCAATGCGCCTCGTATAATGAACCAAGATGTAAAGGAACGGAGTCCAATGCAACCAACCGCCTTTGAACAACTTGTGCTAGACGTGATCGAGAACCTGCCGGCGCAGTTTGCCCGCTACCTCACCAACGTGGACATCCTTGTCGAGCCGCATTGCACCGCACAGCATCGGGCTGAGCTAGAGCTAGAGCCGGATGACATTGTGTATGGCTACTACGAAGGTGTCCCGATCACCGAGCGGGCGGCGGGCGAGCTTGTACCGCCTGATGTGATTATCATTTTTCAAGATAGCCTCGAAGCCGATTTCCCTGATCCCGCTGAGCTACGGGCGGAAGTACGCCGCACGGTGCTGCACGAACTAGCGCACATGTTTGGGATCAGTGATGACCGCCTCGAAGAATTGGGAGCCTACTAAGCATGCCTCACCGTACTCTGCGCCACCTGCGTTGGTGGCTGATGATTGCCCTCTACAGCACGGCCCTGCTAGTCGCAGGCGTATTGCTCTATCGTACCTACACCCTCGCCCAGCAACGCCCCGACTTTCTGGTGATTACCGCGCCTGCGCCCACGCCGCTGCCAGTGCCGACTGTCCCTGCCGTGCCAACGGTGGTTGCGCTCCCGACGGCTGTGCCGCCGGTTGTGGCGGCTGCGCCCGTAAGTGCGGTGGCGCCGCTGCCAGTGAGCGGCTTCCACCCCAAGAGTGGGCGGTATGTTGCGGCGTGGTTCCCGCCCCTGTTTGCAGGTGGCGCCCGCGAGTCGTTTGAACAGAACAAAGATATTCTCGATGAGATCAGCCCATTCTGGTACTCCAGCGATGCCAGTGGGCGGCTGTATGGCAATCGGGATGATGAACTTGTGCAGGCGGCCCACGCCGCCAATGTGCTGGTGATCCCCTCGATCCACAATGTCGAGGATCCCGGGGCCGTGATTGGCGTGCTGTCGGATAACTACATCCGGGCCCGCCACGTCCAGAATATTGTTGATGAGGTGCTAGCCCGCAACTATGATGGCATTGATATTGATTACGAGATGTTGCCGGACTCGTTGCGCCCGAGCTTCTCAGCCTTCATCATTGAGCTTTCGACTGCCCTGCACGCGCATGGCAAGCTGCTCACGATTGCCGTGCATGCCAAAGATTGCGACTACTGCGGCTTGGGCGGCTTCCAAGATTGGCAGGTGATTGGCCAGTACGCAGATCGGGTGCGGATTATGACGTATGATTACAGCTGGCGTGGCGGTGGGGCAGGCCCCGTTGCACCGCTCTACTGGGTCGAATCGGTGGCTGAGTATGCACGCAGCGTCATCAATCCAGAAAAGATCTTCATCGGCGTGCCCTTCTACGGCTACGACTGGCCCCCGCAAGGCAATGCACGGGCGTTGCCGTGGGGCGAGATCGAAGACCTGATCAGCAATCAAGGCTTGACGATCAACTTGATGCAACGTGATCAACGCGGGCGTGTAGACGAAAGCTGGTTTCGCTACCAATCCGGCGACGGCTTGCGCGAAGTGTGGTACATGACTGATAATAGCCTTGAAGCCAAACTTGATCTGGTGCAACGCCTTGATCTGGCGGGCATTGCGATCTGGCGGATTGGCTACGAAAAGCCCGAATACTGGGATGTCATCCGGCGGACACTCGTCCAAGATCCGGTGCTTGTCCAGCGTTCAATTAGCCCCCTACTGCCGGAGCATTAAGCGATGACGACGCTCGGTATGCCCAACAACGCGCCCCCGCCTAGCCCATCGGATGCGCCCGATGTGCACGCCCACACGGATGAAGCGCACCGCCTATTTGCACGCGGCGTAGCGGCGGCACGGGGCGGCAATCGGCGCATGGCGGAAGGCTTGCTCACGCGCTCGGTGCAACTCAACCCGCACAACGAGCAGGCGTGGCTGTGGCTCAGTGGCGTGCTAGATGACCCGCACCAGATCGCCTTCTGCCTGAATGCCGTGCTTCAGCTTAACCCCGACAATGCGCGGGCCCAAAAGGGCTTGCGCTGGCTAGCAGACCAGAACAAGCTGGATGGCACGCCGAAGCCTTCGCCGCTGACCGAGATTAGCTTGACTGGGCCGAGTGCCGCCGCGCCCGCCCGCAGCCGCACGCCCGATGCGTGGTGGGTGCGGTGGCGGCAGTGGCAGCACGATGTGAGCTATCTCAAGATTATCTTCCTCAGCCTGCCGCTGGTGCTGGTGCTGGTTGCACTGGTGCTCCACCAGAGTTTCGCACAGGCGGTTGCGCGTAGCCAAGAGCCGCCGCTGCTATTGACTCCCACCCCTGCGCTAGTGGTGGATGCGCCGATGCTGGTGCTTGCTCCATTGCTTGCGCCTACCCCAACCCCGATCCCGCTGACCGAAGCCGAGCTAGCCCCCGTGAGTGCTAGCCGCACAGTGCTATACCTTGAGCAGATCGCCCCGATCCGGCGTGATTTGCAACTGGCGGTAGATACCTTCCGCACGAGCATCGGCAAGCCGGGCGGCTCGGTGGAACACGCCGCTGCCACGCAGGATTTTGCGGCACTTGTGACGCAGGCGCAGGAGCGGTTTGCGGCAATCACGCCACCGCCCGAATTGGCACAGGCGCACCAGCTCTACCTACAGGGGCTAGAAGTCGAACTCTTGGCGATCAGTGCCATGCAAGAGTTCTACGAAAGCTACCGCGTGGAGCATGCCAATCGTGCCGCCAATCGCTTCCAAGAGGCGAATGCACTCTTTGCGACGGCGCGGCTCCAGTTTGATACCCGCCTTGCCCAGCTTCGTAGCGATAGCAGCGTGTCGGTGCATACGCTCCGCTAGGCCTGCTGTGGGGGCACGCCGCCGAACGTATCGCGCCACGTATCGTTGCCCCTCCAGCCGCACCCGATCAGCCTTCTGCTTCGTAGCCTACCCAGAAATTGTGGTGTTGGACATTGCCCACACTGCGGATCGCAATTGCATTATGCTGCTTGATCTCCGTCTCGTGCACCAAAACCACATTCGGTGTGCGCTTAAAGCGGTAGGTGTAGGCGGCAATAGCCTGCTCAATCTTGGTCAAGAAGGGGATGCGCGGGTTGTCATCATACCAGACAAGATAGTGTGTACCGGGCATGGCGAATACCTTTCTGCTAACGAAAGTACGTGCGTGTTTAGCTTGATGATACCAGAACAAGTGTTTGGTGTCAAGCGGGGGCTGGGCGGGGATAGGATATACCCCAGCGCCTACCCGCGCAGGCCGCACTCGCGCAGGCGGGCATCGAGCCACGCGGCATCGCTGGGCGCAAGTGGCGGGGCAGGTGGATCGGCGCGGTAATCCACCTGCACATCGTAGCGGGCGTTGCGGTAGACGTGCTGGATAATTTGGGACAGGTTGAGGGCGACATCGGGATCGGGCGCACGCAGCGGCACGGGCACAGTGGGCAGGGGCTGGTTCAGGGGGCAGGGCCAGATCGCAATCTCAGGAAAGCGATTGGCGCGGGTGAGGAAGACGAAGTAGGGCACAGCGGGGAGCGGGTCAGGCTCGAAGACCTGCGGGCGGTGGCCGGCGCGGAGCAGGTCAATCTCAAGCAGGTGGACATAACTATCAAAAAGGTCACGGCGTTTGCGTTCGTAGGCATCGGCTCCATCGGGGGTGGGGCGTTTGTTGACAGGCGAAAGCAGTTCAATCGCGGTGACGAGGGTCTCATCGGCAACGGCCCGGATCTCGATGCGGGCATAGCGGGTGGGGACAGCCACCGCAACCGTGCCGACGAGGGGAGCGGTATCAATGGCAATAGCGGGGTCTGCGTGGGGCAAGGCGGCGAAGTCGTGTTCATACACGCCGACATCGGGCACGAGGGCGCGGCGCGTGGCGGCAATGCCGATCTGCTCTAAGGCGACGTAGGGTGTAATCTGGGCGACATAACGCGGCACAAGCTGCGTCTGGATATGGTCGCAGATGGCGGTAATGATCCGATGATGGACATCGGGAAAGAGCGACGGCTTTTCGAGATAGGGATCCATGCCCGGCAATGGCGGCTGCATCGGCTAGCTCCTTTCACGCTGATCAGTACGTGCATGATACCACATCGGCGTGGCTTAGCGATGGTGATTACAGCGCGAGCCTCAAGCGTGCCTGACAACATCCTGATACACCGCTTGCAGCCGATCCAGCATCACCGGCTGGCTAAATTCGGCGTGGGCCCGCCTGCGCCCCGCTGCGCCAAGCGTGCGGGCAAGGTCGGGGTTTGCCAGCAATACCGCGATTGCCCGCGCCAATGCCACCGGATCGGCTGGGGGCACCACCAAGCCGGTGCGCCCGTGTTGGGTGACAAAGCTCGTGCCTGTGCCCAACTCCGCACAGACAATCGGTAGCCCGCTTGCTTGGGCTTCGATCTGCACAATCCCGAACGCCTCCGCCCGCAGGTGCGAAGGCAACCCAAACACATCCGCCGCCGCGTATATAGCGGGTAACGCTGTGTCGTCCACCTCGCCCAGAAAATGCACCCGATCACCAATTCCAGCCGCGTGTGCCTGTGCCTGCAAACGGGCTTGCTCAGGCCCCACCCCAACAATCAAAAGCCGCGCATCTGGATGGGTCTGATTGATCAGCGGCATTGCCTCCAGCAGGAAGTGTAAGCCTTTGTAGTAGCGCAGGCGACCCACAAACAATATTAATGGCGCGTGCTGGTAGCGGGCCCGCACTGCTGCCACTGCGGCCGCATCTGGCGCGGCGAAGCGGGCTAGCTCAATCCCATACGGCAGGATCGTGCAACGGGCGTGGTGTGGGCGTAGCCACACCGAGCTGTGCATGTATGCTGGGCTGGCCACCAGAATGCGAGCGGCACGCGCCAGCGTAGTGCGGAGCAATGGCGCGTAGAGCCGCAAGATGCCCTGCTGCCGCACAATATCGCTGTGATACGAGATCACCAGCGGCGGTGCGCCCGGCACCGCCCGCGCCACCAGATCGCCGGGCGGGTAGGGGAAGTGCAACTGCACCACATCTACCGCAGGCAACCCGTGTGCCTGCGCGAACATCGGCCAACTTAGTGGCGTAGATGCGGCATGCAACTGGCGTGCAGCTTTGATGATCCGTAGCGAGCCGGATTGCTCTGTAACGGTAGCTCCAACGGTATTCGTCACCAACACGGTTACGTGTGTGCCGCGTGCGGCCAGCCCCACGGCTACATCGCGCAGGTGGTTCTCGATACCACCCAGAATGGGGAAGTAGTCTTTGTAGATATGCAGAATGTGCATGCGTGTCGCTTTCAATCCAAGAGATCTTGCCAACCCGTATCTATCCTACCATACCCGTAAGCATGGTATACTAGGAAATAGGCCATCACCTCGCACATTGGGAGCTGTATGAGTACCGTAGACCGCAGTGTGAGCGTAATACCGACAACGCCTCCAGCTGATGCCACGATCCTGATCGTAGGTGGCGCAGATACTGGGCGTGCGCCAATGGCTGTGGCGTTGCTGCGCCAATTGCTTGCCGAACAGGCCCCCACCTGTTGCGTGGCTTCGGCTGGTGTGACGGGCCACGATGACGACCCGCCAGAGGTTGAAGCCCGTGATGCGATGGCTGCTTTTGGCGTGGATATAGCTGCCCACCGTGCCCGCTCAATTTCGGCTGAACTGGTCCAATCCGCGACGCTACTGGTAGCGATAGATCGCGGCATTGCCCATGTGTTGCGCCAATACTACCCGACTGCCCGCGCCAAGATCCTGACGCTAAGTGAGCTTGCCGCAACTGAACGCGATATTCCCGATCCGTTTCGGATGCAGGTTGGGGCGTGGATGGCATACGCCCACGCGATGCAGCAGATGCTTACCGATGCTCTGCCGCACCTGCTCACCCACCTCATTGGTGCGCCGCCAGAGCCGCCTGCCGTGCCCATCTTGCCAGAGCCGCCTGTGCCTACGCCCACCCTACCTGACACCCTGCCCCGAACCGCCGCGCTTGCCCGGCTTGAGCGCGTGCTGGCGATGCTCCACGAGATGCCCGATCTGCTGGACTGGCCGCAGGTGCAACGCCAAATCGAAGCGAGCCTACAGGCGATTGCGTCAGAGCCGGTAGCAGCGGGCGACCTTGCGCTCTCCTACACGGCTCTGCTGAATACGTTGGTGCATGGCGCGAACGCACCCTTGTACCCGCACCAAGTGCAAATGCTGCAAACGGCGGTAGCGCGGCTGCACCAACCGATAGACCAACTCGCCCTGAACGAGCTAGCGGCACTGCTGGCGCATTGGTATCAATCACCGAACATTGAACACTCGTGATGAATAGCATTATGTATAGTGTTGACGCTCATCAGCCCATCGTGTACAATACCGTCAGGCAGTCATGCTGGGGCTGCGCTACCGTGTGTAATCCGAACGTAATCTTACCATCTGGCGAGAATGCTGCTACTGTACGTAGATTTACAGTAGTAAGTAATCTATCGGCAGCGACGTTTCGCCGTATATAGGAAGATAGTGTTCGATGAAACGAATAATTATTCACGATGCAACACCCATAGCTCCGTTTGGCGAACCCGCCTCAGAATTGCGCCTGCTCAACAAGCAGCTCTGGCTGTTGCAGCGCGATCTGCTTGCGCGTCATTGTAAAGGCATGCTGGAACTAGACGGGATCGAAGAACTGCCGGATCATTTCGATGACGAGCATTTCGTCTGCAAAGATAACCTGTTCTTCAATCAAGAGTTAGTAGACGAGTTTATCGTGCAGGCTCGCGCCCGCCGCACTGCCTGCCAAATCGCGTTCGCGCTGGATGACAAAGCCATCACCACGCACGCCCTGCCGCTTGCAACGGGCATTCAGCGCACGGGCGATGTGTATGTCGCCGAGATGTACTACTTCCCGGCGGGCAAACGCCACGCGCCGCAGCCCCTCGTGATTGATACGCAAGCCTACGAGATGGGCTACTACAACATTCCCCAGTATATGGCTCCGCAGCAGGGCGATCTGGTCTTCCAAGTGCCCAATCGGGTGTTTCTCTCGATTGAGAGTTGGGTGCATATCTACCTTGCGAGTACGCCCTTCGGGGTGTTCAATTGGGCGCGGCAGGTGGATGATCTGATGCAACGCGGGCGGCTCGCCAATATCCGCACGTGGGATAAGCACGATTGGCATGCCCTCCGCCCCAAAATCGAACTCCTGCTCACATCGTTCGGGGAACGGATCAATCCCTTTGAAGATCACTGGCGCAATCACTTCCTCGCCTGCCGCAAGCTGGTGAAGGTGGGTAAGAACTGCTCGATTGATCCAACCGCAATCATTCACGGTCCGACTATCATCGGGGATAATGTCTACATTGGGCCCGGTGCGGTGATTACGAACAGCTTGATCGGGAGCAACGTCAACATTATGCAGGGCGCACAAGTGATGCTCAGTGTCATCAGTGATCGCTGCTTCCTGCCCTTCAACAGTGCGATCTTTATGAGTAGCCTGATGGACGGCAGCATGGTTGCCCAAAACACCTGCGTGCAGCTCGGTGTGATCGGGCGCAATACGTTCATCGGTGCGGGCAGCACCTTCACCGACTTCAACCTGCTCGGCGAGCCAATCCGCACCCTGCATCGCGGCAAGCTCGAAGATGTGTGTACGCCCGTGTTGGGCAGTGCCGTTGGCCACCACTGCAAGATCGGCAGTGGCTTCTACACCTATCCGGGGCGGATGATTGGCTCGAACACCGTGCTGATCCTTGACAACGATTTCAACGTGATCCGGCGGGCCGTCAATGTCCCCCGGCACGATGCTCCCACTCCGCCAGAGGAAGACATGCACAGCGAGGTGCAACGCACCGTCTATCGCTGGCCGTACCTGTACAATCCCGAAACGGGCGAATTGCGCGACCCGCGCCCGCTTGTGCGGCGCGACGTGTCCCCCGCTGAAGCCCTTGACCACGCGCCCGACTTTGATCATCATAATCCACTGGTGAAACACCAGCCTTCAGCGGCGTTCGAGGCGGGCGTGCATGATGCCCTGCCATTGGCGGCTCAGACTGAACGGAACGCGGTTGCTATCCCGATCAATGAACCTCAAAGCATCTATTCTGGTGGAGCGTAGAAGGAGTACCTAGCTGTGACGAAAGAACGCATATTAGTAGTCGAAGATGCCCCTGACATTTCGAGCCTCCTGAAAATCTACTTCACCTCGCAGGGCTACGAGGTGATGACGGCAATGCGGGGGCAGGTTGCGCTCGAAATCTGCCGCAAGACCCCGCCCAACCTTGCCTTGTTGGACGTGATGCTGCCGGATATGGAGGGCTACGACATTGGCAAAGCGTTGCGGGCTAGCCCACGCACGCGCCATATCCCGATCATCTTCCTGACCGCACGCGGCGAACGGGCGGATCGCCTCAAAGGGCTGGGCGAGGTGCAAGCCCAGCATTACCTGATCAAGCCGTTTGATATTGAGGAAGTCCATATCATCGTCAAGAACCAGCTTGAAGATGCCCGCCGCAAGAACCAATCGCACCCCGTTACCAATCTGCCGACGGCGGACATCATCAGCGAGCAGCTGCGCGGCTTGATGACGAGCAATGGCTGGGCAGTTGCCCTGCTGCATATCAATGGCTTTGAGAGCTTCACCCAAGCCTACGGCGGCACAGTCGGCGAAGATGTGCTGAAGTTTACGGCCCTGCTGCTCAACGATGCGATCAACGAGTCTGGGAACGATGAGGATTTTCTGGGGCACATGATCGTCGGCCCCGAATTTCTGATCACGAGTACGCCGGAGCGCATGCGGGTATTGCTCGATACGATCATTACGCGCTTTGACAACGAGGTCGGTTTGCACTACAACTTCAAGCACCGTGAGCAGGGCTATATTGAAGTGACCGACGAAACCGGGCAACTGCGCCGCCTGCCGCTTATGGCGCTCTCTGCGGGTGTGCTGAGTAGCCAAGATGGACCGTTCTATGATATACGGGAACTTGGTGAGATCCTCGAAGAAACACGCCAGCGTGCTACGACCGAAGCCCGTGAACAATCACGCAAGAGCTTTGCCCACTATGGCCGTATCGCCTGATTCGCCTGCGTGAGCATCGCCTTAGAGCAACAGGCAGGATCAGCAATATGGATACGGAGCTAACTACAACCGCAGTGCGTGACCAACGCTGGGAACTGTTGGCACACCTGACCCTAACGGCACAGACTGTCAGCCACCCGCTTGAGCCAGCGGTGTTGCGCCAGTCGCTACACGATCTGTTGCAGCACTACCTCGCCGATCTGCCCGGCGTAGTCATCACCGACGGGGATGCTCCAACGGTGTATCTTGCGTGGGGCATGGATGCCGGTCAAGCTGACGGGCTGCTGCAAGCGTGGCACACCGCTCCCACTGGTGCAGCGACCCAGTTTGCCAGCTTTCCGTTTACCGCCAGTGCCAATCGCACCGTCCGGCGGGGAGTGTTGGTGCTGCATCCGGCCGTCATCCTGACCGCTAGCGACGAGCTGTATCTGCGGGCCCTCAGCGTCCAGCTTGGCACATTGCTTGCCACCGCACAAGAGCCGCTCAATCCGGCTGTCTACACCGTTGCTGAGTTGCAGCTGATCAGCGATTTGGCGCAGGCGGCCGCAACCTCATATAATCTCAGCGCGTGGATCTCCTATGCGTATCGCACATTCTCCGCGTGGATACCCGCCGATACCTACCGTGTGGCGGTCTACTACAGCGATACCAACCCGCAAGAACTCTGCTTCACTGCCCGCCCAGATGATATTGTCACGTATAGCGCACCGCCGCGCCCGCAAGCGGGCAGCCCCGAAGCGGTGCTAGCGCAAACCAATCAGCCCTATCGCTGGCAGACTGCCGAAGCCGATCAGACGCAGTATCATCTCGGTGTGCCCCTAATTGTTGGCCGCTACCAGAATGTCGGGCATATGGTCCTCTCGCAGACAGCCCGCGCCTACAGCGATCACGAACTGGCATTGCTCCACAGCATCGCCCGCCAAGTTGCTACTGGGGTGCAGAGCATTCAGCTCCAGCTCCAAGTGGAAGAGCAAATTCTCCAACTGAGCTTGCTCAACTTCGTCTCCTCTGTCGCGGCTTCCAATGGCACAACGCAGGAGATCTACTACGCCGCGATTGAGTCAATGGTGCAGATCACCGCCGCCGATCAAGCGTTGGTGTTCTTCTTAGATCAAGCCCAGCAGAGCTTTATCGAAGTGTCGGAGTATATCCCCACCGCACAGCCCAAGCGCATTGTGATCCCGATCAATGCTAACCCGCTGGTGGCATGGCTGGAGCAGCATCGGGTTCCCTTCGCCAGCTACGATGCCCAAAGCGATCCCTTGCTTGCGCCAGTGCATGCCCTGCTCGATTCGTTGCAGATCGCCTCAATTGCGTACATCCCGCTTGTGCTCAATGACAACTTGCTTGGTCTCATCAGCCTCTCGGTGTACGATGAGCGGCGCAACTTCAACCCGCAGCATCTTGCCTACTGCCAGACCCTTGCCAATACCGTCGTGACGGTGATTGACAAAGAGCGGCTCTTTGAGGATGCTAAGCAGAATTCGGAAGCACTGCACGTCAAGGTCGGTGAACTCTCAACGCTGCTCGAAGCGGCGGGCATTCTGGGATCGCTGCTCCGCCCCAAAGAGGTGCTGGATAGCTTGATTGACCTCGTGCGCCGCCAGTTGCAAGTTACGACGGTTGCATTGTGGACGATGGGCAGTGATCAGGTATTGACCCCCGCCGCGATCTATGGGATTGCACTGGAAGCCCTCACCACGATGCGGGTTCCGTTTGGGCAGGGGCTGACTGGGTATGTCGCCAAAACTGGTGAACCGCTCCGTATTACCGATGTGCAAGGGCACGGCGGGGCGTTGTTCAACGACATTCGCACTGCTGATGGGTCGCAGGCTCCGCTCTCTTCGTATATGGGTGTGCCCCTGCTCTACCGCGATCAGGTGATCGGTGTCCTCAGTGTGATGAGTACCCATGAACGCGAATTCAGCGAAGATGAGATGCAGCTTTTGGTTGCACTCGGCCGGCAAGCGGCAGTTGCGCTTGAAAACGCCCGCCTGTTCCAAGAGCGCGAACACCGGATCAATCAACTCAGTGCGATCAATCAGATCAGCGTAGATGTGAATGCGACGCTCAATCTGGATGAGCTACTGCTGACGTTGCAGCGTGGGATTGGCAATATTCTCGACAACTGCCAATCGTACATCGGATTGTTTGAAGATACCAGCCTTGATGTTGCTGAGTATACCGTCCAGCTCCGCGTGATCCAGCAGGGCGATACGCCCCACCTCAGCGATGCAACAGTGGTGATTGATGGTTCGGGCTTGATTGATTACGTCATGTTGCGGAGTGAAGCGTTACTGCTGGAAACGCCCGAAGTGATCGAAGCCCACCTCGATGAGTGGAGTAGCCAGTACAGCGTTGCGCGTGAGCGGATGCATCGCTCCCCGATCAACACGAACTTTGCCTCGCTGCTCGCGGTGCCGATCATGCAAGGGCGCGATCTGCAAGGCATTATCGGGATTGAAAGCCAGCAGCCGTATGCCTTCACCAATGATGATCTCCAGTTCCTCAGCACGATTGCCAGCCAAGCCGCCGCCGCAATTGCTAGTGCCCGCCTGCTGCAAGAGCGTGAACGCCGCCTGCGCGAGATGAGCGTGCTGAAAGATATTGGGGCGGCCCTCTCAACGTCGCTCGATCTGCCTACCGTGCTGGAACGGCTGCGCCTTGAGCTAGGCCAAGCCATAGATATTAGCACCTCAGCGATTGCGCTGTATGCTGCCGAACTCGATCTGCTCTCGTATCCGGTTGCCTTTGAGCGCGGCAACCGCGTGTACCTTGCCCCCACCGTGCTTGGCAACGATGTGAATGGCTGGGTCATTCGCAACCGCCAGCCGCTGCTGATCCTTTCGCCCGAGCAAGCCCGCCAAATTGGGTTTGATGATCGCCTGCTCAGCCTGTTCGAGATGCGTTCGGGGCAGACGGGCCAACGCCTTGCCCACTCGCAAGTGCCGCAATCGCTGCTGATCGTGCCGATCATCAGTGGTGATCAGGTGCTCGGTGTGATCAACATCCAGAGCTATACCCCGCGTGCCTTTGATAACGACGACCTGCGCTTCGTTACAACCGTTGCCAACCAAGCTGCTGCAAGTATCGCCAACATCAGGCTATTCATTGAGCGCGGGCGACGGCTTGAAGAGCTGACGATCTTTAATGAGATCGGGCGTGAATTGAGTGCAACCGTTAGCAGTGATGAGCTGATGGCCCTGATCCAACGCCAAATTGGGCGGCTGATTGACACGAGTAATTTGTATATTGTGCTGCTCGACGAAGACCGCCGTATGCTGAGTTTCCCGCTCTTTTATGAGCAGGGCGAACGCCAGCAGATCGCTCCGGTCCCGCTCCACGACAGTGAGAGCCAATATCTGCGCTCCTTGTTAAGCATCCCCCGCTGGCCGGTGCTGGTGCGCTTGACGCGCCACGCCTTGCACAGCCCTGAGCCGGTGCTGGTGCAGGGTGATGCTCTCATCGCCGATGGGTGGCTCGTTGAATTGCCGAGCGAAATGCGCAGCGCACAGTACACCAAGCCCTTTGCGTGGCTGGGGGTGCCGATGGTGGTTGCCGATCATGTGACCGGCTTGATTGTCGTGCGGAACTATGACCTAGCCGTTGCCTATAGCAGCGACGATGTACGCATCCTCTCGACGATTGCATCATCGGCGGCAATTGCACTGGAGAACGCCCGCCTGTTTGAGCAGACGAGCAAGCTCGCCGCCGATCTGGAGATTCGCGTAGCTGACCGTACCCGCGAATTGGCATCCGCCAATACCCAGCTGGTAGATGAGAAAGAGCGGCTCGAAACTGTTCACGCGATCACGCTTGAACTCACAGCCCTGCTTGATCTGGATGAGATCATCGGGCGTGCGCTCGAAATGACTTCAGCCAACCTGATTGTCTCACGCGGCTCAATTATGCTGCGCGATACGCAGACGGGGGAACTCCTCTGCCGCGCTTTGCTGCAAGAGCAAGGCATGGTCAATCGGGTCAACTTCCCGATCACGTTTCAGGGGGGCGACAGCCTCGCGCATTGGGTGATCAACAACCGCGAGCCGGTGCGGATTGGCGATGTGCGGCTTGATCCGCGCTGGACAGTTGCGGAAGGACGAGCCGAAGAAACACGCTCGGTGATTGCTGTGCCGCTGCAAACGACGGACAATATTCTCGGTGTGTTGATGCTGAATAGCCCGCGCATCAACTACTTCACGGAGTCACAGCTGCGCCTGCTGGAAACGGTTGCCAATGAGATTGCGATTACCATCAATAATGCTCTGCTGTATGGCTATATCAACGAAATGGCAACCCAATTGGCAACCAAGATGGAAGAAGAACGGCTTGCCAATTCAAAGAATGATGCTGTGTTCCAGAGTATGACTGAAGGCGTGATCGTGCTTGATCAAGAGAAGATGATTGATGCTTTCAATCTTGCGGCGGAGCAGATGCTCGGTATTCCCGCCGCCGCGGTAAAGCATAAAACATTGGATGCGATTGCCCACTATGGTGAGACGGATGAGACCCACCAGCGCGGGGCAATTATTCTTGAGACACTCCGGAATGGGCTAAAGACGGCAAAAGAGCGGGATGATATTTTTCGCACCACGTTTGAATTGGAGAACCCGACCCAGACCATTTCAGTTAGCCTCTCAGCGATCCAATCCCGTAGCGGCGAAAACTACGGCGATGTCGCGGTGTTGCGCGACATAACGCTAGAGATTGAGGCAGATCGGGCGAAGCGGCAATTTGTGTCGGGTGTGTCGCACGAATTGCGAACCCCGCTCACGGCGATTGGCGGCTACGTGGATCTGCTGATGCTCGGCACAGGTGGGCCGCTGAACGAGCAGCAAAAGGAACTGCTGAATGTGGTCAAATCAAACGTGCGCCGCCTCCGATCTTTGGTGGATGATATTCTGGAGATTTCGCGCTTTGAGGCAGGCAAGATCGAGCTAGCCTTCAAGCCAATCAGTGCCGCTGAGATCATCCGCGATGTGGAGCAGTCGCTGCGCCTCGAAGCAGAGCGCAAGAAGATGCAGGTGACACTAGAAGTGCAGCCCAATCTGCCGTCTGTTATTGCGGATGAGAAGCGCATCACCCAAGTGATCGCCAACCTATTTAGCAATGCGATCAAGTATACCTATGAGGGCGGTACGATTGTGGTGCGGGCGTTCCTCAATCCGGCCAATCTGCTCCAAGTAGAGATTGAGGACAACGGGGTCGGGTTGTCGCCCGCCCAGCAGCAGAAGCTCTTCCGCCCCTTCTATCGCGCCTTCAACCCGCTCAGCGAGCAGGCTGGAGGGACGGGGCTAGGCTTGCTGATTACCAAATCGCTCGTGGAGCAGCACGGTGGCGAGCTGTGGGTGACGAGCGAGCAGGGCAAAGGCAGTGTCTTCCACTTTGTGCTGCCGCTCGAGCAAGACCTGCGCCAGCATACCGGCGATGAGCAAGAGGATGCCGCATGAGCGCAATCTATCTCGACAATCGCTTAGTCCACTATGAAGTGTACGGGCGCGGTCAGCCGATTATTTTCCTGCACAGTTGGGTTGGCTCGTGGCGTTATTGGGTCCCCATGATGGATCTGGTCACGGAGCGTTACCGCGCCTATGCCCTCGACTTCTGGGGCTTTGGCGACTCAGATCGCAGCAACGGCACGAATATCTATACGATTGGGGCGTATGCTGAAATGCTGGTGCAGTTTACCAATCAGATGGGGGTATCGCGGGCGAATCTGATTGGGCACGGCTTGGGTGGGATGGTTGCGGTGCATGCCGCCCGCACGCACCCGGATCGGTTCCCGCGCTTGATGCTTGTCTCGACTCCGTTGCGGGGGCAGATCATTGGGGAGACGAGCCGCCCGAATGCACTCTCGCGGCTGATGGGGCGGAGCAGCCCGGCGGATACGTGGTCCAAGCTGATCCGCCAAATGCCGATAGACAATGCCACGATCAAGCAAGAAGTCGTTGATGATACTGAGGGTCTGAGCGAGAATGTTGTCAAGGCGGTGCAACAATCTGTGGCCCAAACGGATCTGCTCCCGATGATGAATGGCCTGACGAACACGCCGCTGCTTGCGGTGTATGGTGAGAAAGATTCAATTGTACCGCCGGAACACGCGAATGTGCTGAACAACGAATCAGACCGCCCGCACCAGTTGCTGGTGTTGCCACGTCTGAATCACTTCCCCTTCCTTGAGGATACTGCGACGTTTGGGCGGCTGATTATGGACTTCATTGTCAGCCAAGGTAGCCCCGTCGAGATCAAAGAGCAGTGGCGGCGGCGCGTCTCCCAACGTGAGTATATCTAGAATACAGTCGGCGTGGAGATGGGGCTGCGTTTATATGCTTAAAAGCTACGAGCAGTGGTCGTAAACAGGTTGTGTTGAAGCACCGGTATCGTGGAACATGAGGAAAGGAGCAGGATGATGATGGATCCAGCTGCGTTGGCAACACTACAGGCACAATTGACGGGCGAGGTGGTGTTGCCAAATAGTGACCCCTACGATGATCTCCGCCAGCTTTCAAACGGACGCTATGATCGCCACCCCGCCTTGATTGTATGTCCATCCAATACACAGGATGTAGCCCTTGCGGTGCAATTTGCCCAAGCCTACCAGCTCCCGCTTGCGCTGCGTTCTGGGGGCCACAGTGCGATTGGTGCATCAGTCAATGATGCCGGCATGACGCTGGATCTGCGCCGCCTCAATCAGGTTGAGATAGACTTAGCCACCCATACCGTACAGGTTGGGAGTGGGGCGACAGTTGGGCTTGTCTCGCAGGCACTGCAAGAACACGGGCTAGCTGTGCCCTTTGGTGCAATCTCATCGGTTGGGGTTGGGGGGATCACAACCGGCGGTGGCTTTGGCTGGCTCATGCGGAAATACGGGCTGACGATAGATAATCTCGTTGCCGCCGAGATCGTTACGGCGGATGGGGTGATTCGCCATGTAGATGCAAATACTGATCCGGATCTGTTTTGGGCAATTCGCGGTGGCGGCGGCAACTTTGGGGTTGTGACTCGCTTTACCTATCAAGCCCACGCGATTGGCACAATGGTGTACAGTGGTCCGCTCGTGATCACGTTGGACAATGCGGTGGCAGCATTGCAGGCTTTGCGTGAATTCGCTCCGACTATTCCCGATGAATTGACGCTGTGGGCAACCTTTGCGGCACTCCCCCCAATGCCGCCGTTCCCGCCGCACTTACACGGGCAAGCGGTGCTGCTGCTCGAAGGCTGCTATGTGGGCGATCTTGAACGCGGCGCACAGGTGCTTGCGCCACTCCGTGCGGCGGTCTCAGCCGAGCTTGATCTGATGGGTCCGATGCCATACATGGTACGGATGACCATGATTGACGGCATGGCCCATCCGGGCTTTCACCATGAGGCTACGAATACGTTTCTGCACAGCCTACCCGATACCGCGATTGAAACACTGGTCGCGCAGGTGGCGGCAATGACCACGCCCTTGATTGCTGTACAGGTGGCTCCCATTGGGGCGGCGGTGGCCCGGGTGTTGCCTGATGCAACGGCATTTGCCCACCGTGATGCAGCCTATCTGCTCTGGCTCCCGCTGGCATGGACTCCTGATAGCAGCGCGGCGGATGCAGCCCGGCATACGCGCTGGATGGTTGATACGCTTATGGCGATGCAGCCCTATAGCACTGGCGGCGCATACGGCAATGCACTCGGTGGGGAAGATGCCGATGCGGTGCAACGCGCCTATCCACCGACAACCTACGCCCGCTTGCAAACGATCAAACAGTCCTACGATCCGGCAAATGTGTTTCAGGGGTATCCGCCCATTCTGCCCGCATAGACTGGCTCCGCAGCATCTCCGCCGCTAGTCACCCAATCCCATCGAATGGCTCTGGGTGACTAACGGTCCAGTACACGACCTGCTAAAACACCACAGCCTGCCCCAGCATATGATTCAAGGGGCCGTGCCCGTGCCCTATCTGCATCGCATCGGCGGCTTGCACCGCAGCCGTGATGTAGGCTTTGGCCCGCTGTGCCGCCGCTGCCAGTGGCATGCCCTGCGCCAAGCCCGCCGCGAGGGCCGATGCAAAGGTGCAGCCGGTGCCGTGGGTATTCTTGGATGCGTGGCGCGGCGCACGTAGCTCGACGAACGCCTGCCCATCATAGAGTATGTCAATCGCATCACTGCTCGCCGGTAGGTGGCCGCCCTTGACGATGACGTGGTGTGCGCCGAGTGCGTGGATGCGTTGGGCGGCGCGGCGCATATCGTCTACCGTCTCGATCTGCATCGCTGCTAATACGCCCGCCTCGTGGTGGTTGGGGGTGACAACGTAGGCCAGCGGCAGCAGCTGCTCGATCAAGGTGGTGCGGGCTTCGGGGCGCAAGAGTGGATCGCCACCTTTGGCCACCATCACCGGATCAACCACCAAGCGGCTAATCCGGTAGTGCTGGGCCCGCTCGGCCACAGTCTCGATGATGATGCTGCTTGACAGCATGCCGGTCTTCCACGCATCCGCACCTATATCCTGCATCACCGCATTGATCTGCATTGCAATGAAATCGGCAGGGATCTCATACACGCCCTGCACGCCCTGCGTATTCTGGGCAGTGAGGGCGGTAATCGTACTCATGCCGAATGTGCCGAGTGCTGCAAAGGTTTTCAAGTCAGCTTGGATGCCGGCCCCGCCGCCCGAATCTGATCCGGCAATGGTGAGAACGGTGTGCATGGTCAGGCTCCTGCGTTGGTGGGCATTGCTAAGAGCAGGGGGCTGTCCCACGTTTCGGTAGTGTAGGCCATCTCCCAGAAGCGATATTCGTACAGCGTAGTGTAGCGGAAGTAGCTGTGCATCTCTGCCCGCATTGGCGGTGTTGCGTCCGCCGCTAGCTCATCCAGCGTGCCCGCTAGCCAATCCACGTAGCCCCGAAAGGCATCGCTGGCCCAGTTATTGATGAAGGCTTGCCACTTGCTAGCGTCGGTCTGGGTGGTCCGCACGCGCTCCCACGCATCGAAGTAGGCCTTTTCGGCGGCGTACAGCACCGTGAAGCCAATTTCAAAGGGGCGGTCGTAGGCGGTAGCAAGCAGAAACTGGAGATAGGCGTGGCAGGTTGGGCTATACTCGCGGGTGAGTGTGACCTCGTGCGCCGCCATTTGCTGCTCAAACAGCCCTAGCTCAGTGTTGAAGGCTGTGATTGAGCCGCCGAGTGCGGGGCGCAGGGCAACTGGGGCTTTGGCCGTGAGCAACCCCAGAAACGGCACTGACCCTTCGACAAAGAGGTAATCTTGCGCGATCCACGTTTTGAAGGTCGCATCGGCAATGCTGCCATCGGCGACGGCGGTGAGGAACGGGTGCGCGAGTTTGCGCTGCCACAGGGGGGCAACGGCGGTGAGCAACTCCTGATGAAATGACACGTTAGGCTCCTTGTTCCCATGCAGCTTGAAAGAAATCATATTCGCACTGCATGGCATAGCGGTAGGTCTGATCCAGAGCGACAGCGGCAGGGGCATAGCGTTCGATAAGCTGTTCGAGTTGCTGGGCCAGTGCCTCAAATTCGGGGCTATTGTAGGTAGCGATCCACGCGCTGTAGGCGTGGCTGGATCGGGTCGGCTGGGTGGATGGGATGGACTGGGCCAGCTGGGCCAGCTGCTGCCCGATGTAGGCATACAGGCGCATGCACGGAGCCATCGCTACGGCCGTCGTGCCGGTAGATTGGCCCCACGCCGTTGCCAGCAGGAAATCGGTGTAGCGGCGGGTGGCGTTGCCCACCTGCACCGCTCGCAGGTCTATACCCAGTTCGGCGGCAACGCTGGTGTGGAGGGTGAGTTCGTGGAGTACCCCGCCCGCCAGTGCGTGCAGTTCGCGGAAGCCTTCCCAATCGGGAGCCTTTGCGCCTGCAAGGGTGTATGCCCGCGCAAAGGCTTCGAGGTAGAAGGCATCTTGGGCGATGTAGTAGCGATAGCGGGCTTGGCTCAGGGAGCCATCGCCTAGCCCCTGTACAAAGGGGTGCAGCAGGCACGCATCGGCGAGGTCGCGGTGTTGCTCCCAAAGCTGTTGTGCTAATGTCATAGCGTTGTCCTCTCTCAATTATTAGGTGGCGGGGGTCTGGGTGACAGGTGTTGCGCGGTTCCCCGCCGCCGGACACCTCAACCTCAGCCCTGAAAATGCTGCCAGCCGCGTGCATCGAGCGCGACGGGTTGCCCATTGTCGAGCAGGATGCTGCGCCCGTGTGCGGCAGGCACGATCTCGCCCACGATGCTCACAGGCGTGCCGGTTGCGTCTTGCACGGCGGCGATCAGCGCGGGCGCGGCGTGGGCGGCGACAGTAAAACATAGCTCGTAATCGTCGCCGCCGGCCAGTGCCAGCTCAAGCGGCGATCTGCCGCCGGCGTGAGCCGCACGGCGCGTCAAGGGGGCGATGGGCAGTGCGGTGCTATCGAGCTGCACCCCAACGCCGCTCTGTTGGCAGATGTGCCCAATATCGCTACTCAAGCCATCGCTCACGTCAAGCATCGCCGTTGCGGAGCCACTCGCGGCAATGATCGCCGCTTCTGGCAGGCGCGGGGTAGGTCTGACGTAGCGCAGCACGAGGGTCTCACGTTCGCTAGCACTGAGCGCGGTGTGCAATGCGCCGGCTCCATCAAGGTGTTCCCGCGCCACCAGCAAGCCTGCCGCGCCTGCCCCCAGCTCACCTGTGACGAGCACCAGATCACCGATCTGCGCCCCCGCCCGCAACAGCAGCTGTGTACGGCGCACCTGCCCGATCACGGTCACATCCAGTACAACCCGCTCCGGCAGGCGTGAGATGTTGCCCCCCACGATGGCTACGCCATACTGGGTCGCTGCTTGCTGCACCCCGCGATAGACGCGCTCCAGCCACGCCACGTCAGTCTCAGGGGGGAGCAGCAGGGCAATCAGGGCGTACAGAGCCTGCCCGCCCATTGCGGCAATATCGCTGAGATTGACCGCCATTGCCCGCCAGCCGAGCTGTTCGGGGGTGATGATCGGCGATAGGAAATGCACCCCGTCCACTTGACTATCTACGGTTGCCAGCCAGAGCGGATCGCCCGTGCCAAGTACGGCGGTGTCGTCGCCGATGCCGTGCAGCACATCGCAGCGCGGGCTGCTATCGAGCACGCGGTGCAGGCGTGCGATCAAGTCAAACTCACCGATATTGGCGATAGGGTGGGGCGTAGGCGGGTGGGTCATGCGGTTGCCGTTGGATCGCTCAGGTCAACTATCCGCGCATGATTGTAGAGCTGCTCCGATGTGAGGGTGTAGGCTTGATCGAAGAACGCGGCTTTGAAGCTGCCCGGCCCGTGTACGCCAGCAGTTTTTGCGGCCCGTTCGGCGGCTAGCCCATAGGCCGCAAGGGCGGTGGTGGTCGCCAGCAGTGCATCGGTGGCAACAGCCGCACAGGTGGCGATAGCGGTGGTGGCCATGCAGCCCGTGCCAGTCAGGGTGGTGAGCCAGTTATGCCCATTGTCCACGCCATACAGCCGTTGCCCATCCGAGATGAGATCGCGCGGACCTGTAATCGCAACTACCGTCTTGAAGCTACGGGCTGCTTCGCGGGCGAGGGTGCGCGGGTCGGCATCACTGCCGATGCTCTCTACGCCGCGCATCTCCCCGCCCATGCCACTGACCGCCCCAATCTCGCCGAGGTTGCCGCGCAGCACCTCAATGCGTAGCTCGCGCAGCAAGCGGAGGGCCGCATCGGTGCGCAGTTGGGTTGCGCCAGCTCCCACTGGATCAAGGATGATCGGGATGTTGCGTGCATTAGCTGCATGCCCTGCGATCAGCATCGTCTCCACTTGGGCCGGCGTAAGCGTGCCGATATTCAGCACCAGCGCACTCGCGGCTTGCACCATCTCAACAACTTCCTCGCGGGCCGCCGTCATCACCGGCAAGCCGCCAAAGAAGAGCGTCATGTTGGCCGTATCGTTCATCACAACATCGTTCGTAAGGTGGTGGATCAGCGGGCGCATAACTCGCGCAATGCTGAGGAGGTCGGCCATGGCGACTTTGTCAATTGTGTTCGTCATAAGGTGGGCCTCACTTTCTAGGGTATCACAACTGGGTACACATTGGGCGCGGCAGGCTCATCCGCCCAGAGCGGGCGGCGATGCTGCTGCACAATCTCGCGCAGGCTCCGGGCGGCCTGTTGCGGATCGGCGGCACTCAGGATCGCAGAGACTACGGCCATGCCTTGCACACCCGTCTGCATCACGGCGGCGGCATTCTCCAGCGTAATCCCGCCAATCGCCACACACGGTAGCGGGGTAGCCTGCACGATTGCTGCGAGCCGATCTAGCCCAATGGGGGCATTCGCGTCGGGCTTGGTGCTTGTGGCATACACTGCCCCTACCCCCAGATAGGTGGCTCCCGCGAGGGCGGCTTGTTCAGCGTGGGCCACTGTCTCCACCGATACGCCCAGAATGCGGTGTGGGCCGAGCACGCGCCGGACGATCTCGGCGGGCAGATCAGCTTGCCCAACGTGAACCCCATCAGCATTCAGGGCGAGCGCAAGGTCAAGCCGATCATTGACAATGAAGGGTACAGCGGCGGCGCGGGCGAGGTCGCGTAACGCTACTCCGAGCGCATACAGTTCACGGATTGGGCGGTGCTTGTTCCGTAGCTGCACCACACTCGCACCGCCGGCAAGGGCGTGGGCGATCACGGTGGGCAGTGGGCGTGAGCCAACGAGATCGTGATCGGTAACAACATACACGCCCCAATCAAGTTCATCATCTAGCATAGATTGCCTAGCTTTCATTGCTCTCCATAAGGGAGCGTAATACAAAAAACCGCCCTACTCTGGAGCGGTGTAACGCAAAGCGAAGGTCCTCTGCGTACAAGCTCCGTTTCCCTGCGCCAGCATGATCTGGATCAGGTGCGTAGGGTCGACATACGTCCTCTCAGCCCGACAGTGTGCCAGACTCCCCTAACGGATACAAATATTGTATTTCATGCTACTATAACACGGTGTGCAGATGCTGGCAAGGCGCGGTTGTTGTAACTTATTCAGATGATGGTATGCTATAATACTGCATAACTCCTGAGGCGTAGGGCTTGCAGTGAACCCTACGTTACGGTACAATGGTAACTCGCAAGAGAGCAACTGGATGAGTTCAACTGCTGAGCTGGATGAAAAGAGGGTGTGAGCGTGAACACAGAGCAGATTGGTGATGTCCTAATCATTACGATGCCAGCCCGCCTCGATGCGATTGGTGTGGCATCTATCGAGAATCAGCTATCGGAAGCCGTGAACAGCCACAAGGGGAAAACGCTTGTGGATATGTCTGAGGTGTCGTTTGTGGCGAGCCTTGCGCTGCGTATGCTGCTGACCAACCTGAAGCAGGTGCAGGGCATGGGCGGTGATCTGCGCCTTGCGGGGCTACAGCCCCAGATTTCTGAAATCTTCCGCAAGAGCCGCTTCGATACACTCTTTAAAATTGCGGCAGATCGGGAGACAGGGCTAGCCGAGTACGCATAGCCATAGGAGCTGCTTGCACTGCCGCAAGCGAGTACGGAAAGAGGGTGTGACGTGTCGCAGATACGCCTTATTATCGCGGATGATGAATCCATCATCCGGATGAATTTGAAAGAGACTCTGATTGGGCTAGGCTACCTCGTGATTGGTGAAGCTGGCGACGGGGTGAGTGTGATCAATCTTGCCCGTGAGCTACGCCCCGATCTGGTCCTGATGGACATCAAGATGCCCAAGCTGGACGGGATCCAAGCAGCCAAAGTGCTGACCCAAGAGAAGATTGCGCCCGTGCTGCTCTTGACAGCCTACTCGGATCGGGAACTGGTAGATCGCGCCAAAGAAGCGGGGGTGGTCAACTACATTGTGAAGCCCTTCCGTGATGCCGAACTGCTCCCCGCTATCGAGATTGCACTGGCTCGCTATCAGGAGTTTCTGGAGATGGATAACGAAATCCACGATCTCAAAGAAACGCTCGATACCCGTAAGCTGGTTGAGCGGGCGAAGGGGGTCTTGATGGATGCCCAAGGGCTGAAGGAAGCGGAAGCCTTCCGCAAGATCCAGCAGCTTTCGATGAATACGCGCAAGCCAATGAAGGAGATTGCACAGGCGATCCTGCTGGCCCACGAAATCTAGCGAGTGGAGCGGCGTGTCTGTACCACCGCCTGATCCCGCAACGTCAGCACGGCAAGCATCAGTGTGGCTGCACCGTGTGCGTGCTGTGTTGCCCTCCATTGTTACTATTGTGGTAGCGATAGGGTTGGCTTTGCTCATCCAAAATCTGTTGATCGCGCCCCGCTCTGCCGCTGAACTGGGGCTGCCCGAACAAGCAGCAGGGCAAGCTGTGCCACCAACCGCCGCCCCAGCCCCAACCCGCCAGCCTACGCGCACCCCCGCACCCACGCGCACATCCGTGCCGCCCCGTCCCGCCATCGCTGGATCTGCCCCGCTTGGCACACCTGATCCCGATGAGCTAGCCCTGCTGCGGCGTGAAATGGAGCGGCTATGGAGTGCCTACTACCTCGCCCGCGCTGCCAACCAGATTGCTGATGCCGAAGCCGCGCTTCAGATCAACAACTTCGATCACGTTGAGCAAAGCGTGACGGCTGCCGCCGCATCTGTGAATCGCGCCTATGAGTATAGTGCCGAGCAGGAGAAGGGGCCGATTAGCGAGTTTCGCGCCCAGCTCAGCACCCTGCGCGAGGAGGTGCGCGTGCGCCCGGAAGGGATGGACCAACGCCTGCGAAGCCTGCGCCAGCGCATGCTCAGCCTCGCCGATGCTGGTGCGTAGCGCGAGCCTGCTGATCGGCTATGCTGTCATTGGTCCCGCTTCATGGGTCTGCTTCTGGAAATCCACGAACCGATAGCCCACCCCGCGCTCAGTCAGGATGTAGTGCGGATGGGCGGGATTCTCCTCAATCTTCTGGCGCAGGTAGGTGATATACAGGCGCAGGTAGTGGCTCTCGTCGCGGTACTCTGGGCCCCACACGCGGGTCAGCAGCATCTGATGCGTCAGCACGTAACCAGCGTTCTGCACCAAATGATACAGCAGACGATACTCGGTGGGGCGCATATTCACACGTTTTCCCTCAACAAGTACTTCGCGGCGAGCAAAATCAATCTGCAAGCGATCATCCACATGCACCACCGTCTGGGCTAGGGGGGGGGCAATGTAGTGGCGGCGCAGCACCGCCCGAATGCGGCTGATTAACTCGCGGTGGCTAAAGGGCTTGGCGATGTAATCATCCGCGCCCAACTCCAAGCCCCGCACGCGATCATCTTCTTCATCCCGCGCGGTCAGAAAGAGGACGGGTACGTGTGATACCTGCCGCAGACGTTTGAGCGTCTCAAAGCCATCTATCTCCGGCATCATCACATCCAGCAGCACCACATCGGGCATATCCTCGCGCACCAGATCAAGGGCTTCGCGCCCATTACTGGCGGTGATAACCCGCGCTCCTTCCAGCTCTAGGTTCATCCGCATAAAATTCACAAGATGCGGCTCATCATCCACGACGAGGATGAGCTTGTCACGCAGTTCGGACATCGTTGGTTCCTTCTCCGCTAGCGTTTGTCCACGATCCTTCTAAGAGCAAAATATTACGATTTCAGAAGATGCAGGTTCTAGGGTATTGACATCCACCTTAATCAGATGTATACTAAAACTGTGCAAAAGATGGGCAAAACTATTATGAACCTGTGCATCTGGCAAGCGTGTTTTGAACACCGTCCTCACACAGCTACAATGTTCATAGTACAAAATTAACAGCAAAAACGCAATTCGCTATAAGCTACAGGAACTAGAAATCAGGAGTAGGAAAATGATTGCATTACGTTTGGGATCCACAATTAAGGGTGCAGAACCACAAGAAGTATTTGACACGCTCTCCAACCCGAATGCTTTGCAGGCCCTGCTGCCGCGCATGCGTAAAGTCGAATACACCCCCCTGCAAGGCAGCCAAGCCAAGCTCGTGATGCACGTCTCGATTGGGCAGACGTTTGGCACAATCCGCTGCGATGGGATCCTGAGCTGGGATGAGCCAAACCGCCTCATGTTCAAGGTTAACACCCCGCTCCCGGTCACGATGAATTGGAACCTTGACCCATCGCCCGCTGGTGGCACCGATATGGATGTCACCCTGAAACTTGATCTCGTCCCGCTGCTCGGCCCGATGGCAGCGTTTGTTCCGCAGGATGTTGTGAAAGCGATGATGGAAACTGAAATCCGGCACGCCATGAAAGCCGTTGCCAAGCAAGTTGAAGCCCAGCGCAACACCCGCCGGATGGCAGCTTAAGCGGTTGAGTGAAATGATGTTCCCTTTGAAATGACGTGTGCCAAACCTGTTTTATGCTTCAGGTGGTAGCGTCCCATGCAAAAGTTAGTAAAACAACGTGTTGTGTCCCACAATTCAAAAATCGCGTTAAAAAAGGGGCGTGCTCTAGCACGTCCCTTCGTGTTGTACCGGCCCATACCCCGCCACCCTACCCCACGCTTGACCCGATTCGGGATCGCTGATGGAGTACGATATGCTTGATGGGGGGCGCATCGTGCTTGGCATCATCCTGAGCAGTGCGATGGGCGGCATTGCCTACTGGCGTGGCTCGCTCACGCGCAGCGGCTGGCTCGGTGCGGTCATCACAGGCACGCTGACCTTCGGCTGCGGGGGGTGGGCGTGGGGCCTCACCCTGATCGCCTTCTTCGTCAGCAGTAGTCTCCTCTCGCGCTACAAGCGGCGGGTCAAAGCCGAGCGCACAGGGGCACGTTTTGCAAAAGGCGGGCAGCGTGATCTGGGGCAAGCTCTTGCCAATGGCGGCATTGCGAGCTTGCTCGCGGTAGCCTATGCCCTCGCAGGCATGCCGGCCCTGCTCCTTGCCGCCTTTGCCGGCGTGATGGCAACCGTCACTGCCGATACATGGGCAACCGAACTCGGCACGCTGAGCCGCCACCAACCACGCCTGATTACCTCTGGCAAGCCTGTCCCGACCGGGACATCTGGCGGGGTGACGCTGGCGGGCACGCTGGCAACCCTCGCGGGGGCGGTCTTCATCGGGCTGGTGCTGCCGATCTGCATCGCGCTAGAGGCCGCCTTCACGGGTGTTGGACAGGCGGGCGGGTGGTGGTTGCTGGTGGCGGCAACGTTGGGCGGTGTCGCCGGATCGCTGAGCGATAGCCTGCTGGGGGCAACCGCGCAGGTGATGTACCAACTGCCGGACGGGAGCGAAACCGAACGCCCGCGTGCCGCCGATGGGCAGGCCCACGCCTACCTGCGCGGCGTGGCGTGGCTCTCCAATGATGCCGTCAATCTACTCAGTTCGTTGGTGGGGGCGGCGGCGGCCGTGGCGGTGGGGCTGCTGCTGGCATAGCGCGGGTGCTGCCCAGCAGCGCGTACTGCCAGTAATCAAGGGCGGATTGAAGCAGGCTCGCTAGATCGGGCTGGAGACTGCTGATTGGTACACCATACGCATCCAGCCCATAATCGCCGGCGAGCTTCAGCGTCAGCAAGAGCTGATCCGGCTGTTCCACAATGAGAACCGTCTCAAACCGGTTTGCCTGCGCGATAGCCGCCACTTGACGGACGCTCGCAAGGCGGGTGGTGGTGGTGATCGGGGGGATCAGGATTATCTCGGAGCTGATCCGGCGGGCGATCAACTGATCCTTGAGGGCCGGCGGATCGCCGCCCGCGACAATCAGGCGTGAGGCGTAGCCCTGCTGATACAGGCGCACTGCGGCATCGAAGTGGGGCGCGGCGGAGGTGTCAAGGTGGGCGATCACAATCACATCGGCGCGGCGGGCTTGGTCATCGCGGCTCTGGGCAATCGTCAGCAGCAACACAAGGATGATGCCCGCCGCCGCCACACCGAGCAGCAGGAGCAGATTTTGGAGCAGGCGCAGGGCAATCTGGGTGATGGTACGCAGGCCCATCTTAGGCTAATCCATTGAGCGCAAGATACAGCAGCGTGCCCAAGCATAGGAATGTGCCGTAGGCGATGTACTGGGGGGTCTCGCGCTTGAATACATTCCGCACCAACAACACCACCGCCGAGAGTAGCCCCGCCATCAGGATGCCATACAGCAGCGGCGTACTCATGCGCGTCAAGCCAACCGCCGCCCCAATGAAGATGGCAAGGTACACATCGCCCAAACCGAACGGTACGGATGTTGCCGGAAAGAGGATGCTGCCCAGCATATATAGAATCAGAAAGCCCATCCCGCCGATCAGTGCGCCGAGCAGCCCATTGAAGATCGTGATCTGCGGAATGGCAAAGCCCACCAGCAGGACTAGCACTGCCCCGCCCAAAATGACGAAGGTGTAGATATAGCGGTGGAGCCAATCTATTGCCCCCGTAATAATCAGGATGCTAGCCACCAACATGAGGTAGGCGAAGGTTGCCGAGAAGCTGTAGTGCAGGTAGAACACTACTGGCAGGGCGGCACTGATGACCTCAACCAGCGGGAACATCCAGTGCAGGCGGCGACCATCCCGGCTGCGCCCACGCTGGATCAGCCAGCCCACCAGCGGTAACACCTGCCACCACGCCAACGGCTCGCCGGTGCGGGTGCAGTGCAACGGCGTGCGGAGCAGCTGACGTTCGCGGGGCAGGCGGATGATTACAATGTTGAGCAGGCTCCCAAGCAGCAACCCGCCCACGATGAGCATCACGAGGGTTGGTAGGGGCGGCATCGCGTTCATCCGGGGCGGGTCTGAAGTGACTCACGCAATGCCGCCTGCATCACGTCCACCGGCGCAGGTTGCCCCGTCCAGCGCGTGAAGGCGTGCGTACCTTGCCGCAGCAGCATGCCAAAGCCATCGAGGGTGCGGGCACCTGCTGCCTGTGCCGCCCGTAACAGGCTGGTTTGGCGATAGACCATATCGCACACGAGCAGGTGGGCGGGAATCGGCAGATGGGTCAAGGGCGACTCGTCGCCGTGCCAGCCGAGTGCCGTTGCATTCACCAGCAGGTGGCTCTGGGTGAGCCAATCGCCGAGATCGCTATCATCAAGGGCGAGCGCAACCAGTTGTGGTGGGGTATCGGGCGTAAGTGCAGTGCGACTGTTCAGGTTGCCTATCTCATCGTACAAGCTATTGAGTGCATCAGCAAGCAGCTCTTCGGCCCGCGCCAGCGAACGGTTCGCAACGATAATCTGGGCTGCGCCAGCATCCAGCAGGGCGAACACGGCGGCACGGGCAGCTCCACTGGCGCCCAAGATCAAGGTTGTGGTACCCGCCGGATCGAAGTTGCCATCCAGCCGGAGCGATTCGAGGAAGCCGGGCGCATCGGTGTTTGCGCCGATCAAGGCCCCATCCTCGCGCTTATAGATCGTGTTGACTGCCCCGATCCGCGCCGCGTCAAGCTCTAGCCCATCCAGCAGCGGGATCACCGCCAACTTGTGCGGCAAGGTCACGCTTGCACCGAGCATCTCCGGCGCACGCAGGCTGGCGATCCGCGCGGGCAGTGTGGCGGCAGGAGTGAGCCAGCGTGCGTATACCGCATCCAAGCCGAGCTGCTGAAACGCAGCAGTGTGCATCGCTGGCGATAGGCTGTGCTCAACGGGATCGCCAATGATTCCAGCGCGGTAGGTCGTCATGGTCGCATCTCCCTTACCACTCAATCGGCTTACGAGCCACCGCTACAGGCGAGCCATTCACGCTCATACTCCTGAAACTCAGGGTAGGATGAAGCGAACTTGTGCGTACCATCGAGCGCACAATTTGCCACGAAGTAGAGATAATTATCACTTTCATCGGGGCGGGCGGCGGCGATTAGGGCATCTAGCCCCGGCGCAGCAATCGGCCCCGGCGGCAAGCCCGGACGTTCACGAGTGTTGAAGGGGCTATCCACGAGCAGATCGGTGGCCGTCAAATTCTTACGCCACCACGTCTGCTCCTCCTCGCTGAAGCCGAGTGCGTACTGTACGGTTGCATCCGCTTGGAGCCGCCCGTTGCCGGTCTCGGCGACATTCTCTGGCTTGAGTCGATTCCAGAACACCGCACCAATCAGGGGCATCTCGTCAATCCGGGCTGACTCGCGCTGCACAACTGATGCCATTGTAACAATCTGATGCACATTGACATTGGGGATACGTACCACCTGATCTACGTTTTCGAGGTAGAGCTGGCTAAAGCGATCCAGCATTATGCTGGCAACCTCCTCCGCACTGGCTGTGGTTGAGACGCGGTAGGTATCCGGGTAAAGGTAGCCTTCGAGTGAGGCGTTGGGTGGCAGTGAGCTGAGTAGGAAGTAGTTCGCTTTGAACGGCTCCGCGTCGCTAATCACATCGAGGAAGGCTTGCTCTGAAACAACCCCCGTCTCCCCAACAATCGCTGCAATCTCCTCTAGCCGCAAGCCTTCAGGAACAGTGAACTGCACTTCCTCTACGCGGCTGAACTGGAGATTGATCAAGATCTCATTCATCGTCATGGAAGGCGTAAGCAAGTAGCGTCCGGCTTGCAGCTTGCCATCAAGGTCTTGGGCCCGCACAATCGAGGTGAACAGCAGCGGCTGGCTGATGAGACCCTCGCGGGCAAGGATGGTCGCAATATCGCTGGTGGTGGCACCGGGCGCAATCGTAACCTCGACGGGCACGTTGCTGCTGCCGCCTGTAGCGCGTACCTCCCGCAGGAGGGCGTAGCTCCCGCAGGCGACCACCAGAGCCATAAGCGTGATGCCGAGCATCAACGCACGTATATATCGCATTGTGTAAAACCTCCGTTGTATCGCTTCACCGCGTCATTATAGCATGGCTCTGGCGTAGTGTGGGCGATAGGCTAGCGCAAGCCCGCTGCCCGCAGGTGCTGATCAAGCCACGTCCGGTCTTCAGGGGTGAGTACGGGCGCAGGTGGGGCTTGGGTATAATCAAGGGCCAGATCGTAGCGGGCACGGCGATAGGTGGCGTGGATCGCCGCGCCGAGATCAAGCGGCACGGGCGGATCGGGGTGGCGCAAGGGGATCGGCACGGGCTTGATCGGCAGGTGGAGGGCGAGCGGCCAGATCTCGATGTGCGGGCGACGCTGGACGCGGCTGAGAAAGATGAAGTAGGGCGCGGCGGGGAGCGGGCGGGCCACCTGCGGGCGCACACCGCCGCGCAGCAGGTCGAGTTCGAGTAGGTGGGCGCGGCTGCGGAAGAGTTCCTGCCGCTTGCTTTCGTAGGCTTCTGCGCCAGTCTGGGTCGGGCGTTTGTTGGCGGGCGAGAGCAGCTCAATCGCGGTGACGAGGATGTAGTCGCGCACGGTACGGATCTCGATGCGGGCATACTCGACTGGGACTTCCATCATGGCGGGCAGGTTAAGCGGGGCAGCTTCGATCTCAACGGCGATCTCGATGGCAGTTGCCACCGCCACGCCGCCGGTATCAGGGCGGCGTAGCGGGGCCTCGATCACGCCCACATCGGGAATGACAGCCCGCACGGGGGCAATCTCAATGCTCTCGAAGGCGGTGTAGGGCGTAATCACGGCGCGGTACTTCGGCGCAAGGGCATTTTGAATCTGGTTACGGATTTCAGTGATCAGACTGTTATGTACATCGGGCCACATACTCGGCTCTTCGAGGTAGGGGTTCATGCCAGCAAACGGTGAGTCCATCGTCGTGCCTCCTGTTTGAGTAGTCCTTATTTATGATACCATAACAGCCCATGCTTTGCGATAGCTTGCGGCAGCAGCACAACCTGCTCTGCTGTTGCGTTGGTTGTGCTGTTTGCGGGGCACAGGTCAGCGGCGGAGTTCGTGGTATCATAGAGGCATGTGCGGACAACAACCCCCCTCAATCTACCATCCCACCATCGTTGCCCCGCCTTGTCTGCGGGGCCCGCGCCAAAAGGAGCAAGCCGATGCCACAACTACCACCACCATCACCCGTAAACTGGACGCGCATCTACAATGTGGCGCGGATGCAGGTACACGCCACGGCTACTACCAAAGTGTTTGTGGCGGGGATGGGCGGCTTCGTCGTATTTAATATCGGCATGTGTCTAGGGGTGTTCATGAATGCCCCGATCTACGTCGCGGCGATCTTCATTATCGCTGGCTTTGCGCTCGTCTGGCTGATGGGTGGCAGTGGCTGGCGCGACTATATGGGGAGGCCCACAGTGCTGGTGGTGCAGGTGCTAGAGAAACGCCGCACGAGCAGCACCGATAACAGCAATGACGCACCGGTGCAACGCTGCTTTGTGCGCGTGAATATTGCGGAGGCATTCTATCTGGGCATGCATGGCTTGCAGGAAGCCGTGCCCCGCTCGCAGGGCGAACGGTGGCTGCGGGCGCAGGAGCGGCTCTACCGCCACATCCACGAGCAGAGTTTCACCACCCTGCTGTGTACTCCCGGCGGCGAGGCGATTGCCTATCTTGATGATCTGTTGGAGCCGCCGGATGGCCCACCCCACGCTGCGCCACCGATACCCGAAAGTGAGGATCCCCCCTGTGCTGAATGATGAACAACGCCAAATGGTTATTGATTGTTGCCGCGAATTAGTGCAAGCCGAAAGTTACGCCGGACGCGAAGCAGAGGCGGCTGCGGTGGCGGCACGCTGGATGCGTGCGCTCGGCTATGATGAAGTCCACATAGGGGCGTATGGGAGTGTCACTGGGCGTATTGATGGGCAGGCGGGGGTGGGTACGCGGCTGCATTACGATGGGCATCTTGATACCGTACCGGCAACCGCCCGTGCCTTGTGGCAGCGTGATCCGTTTGGCGCAGAGCTTGCCGCTGGCGCGATCTGGGGGCGCGGCACGGTGGATATGAAGGGGCCTGTAGCCGCGATGATCTGCGCGGCGGCGTTTGTGTCGCGTGCCGATCTGCACGGCATACTCACCGTCTCCGCGAGTGTTGCCGAAGAAGCCTACGAAGGCGCAGATCTTACCGCTATCCTGCGTGAGCATCCGGCTGATCTGGTGGTGATTGGCGAGGCAACCGCCCTACAGGTGGGGGTGGGGCACAAGGGCCGCGCCGGCATCTGTGTTACAACGCACGGCACGCCCGCGCATAGCTCAACGCCGCACATGGGCGATAACGCAGTCTACACGATGATGGAGGTGATCCGCGTGTTGCGCGAGCTGCCCACCCACGACGATCCAGTATTGGGCGCAAGTGTATTGGAGTTGGTTGAGATTGTCAGTGCCCCGTATCCCGGCACGGGCATGGTTCCCGATCTCTGCACTACCCGCTGGGATCGGCGGCTGGTGCGGGGCGAAACACAGGCTTACGTTCTGGCTGAAGTACAGGCGGCGTTGGCTCCATTTGGCGATAGGGTGCAGGTGACAGTGCCAGAGGTGCAGGTCGCAGCCTACACCGGCGCAACGCTACGCGGCACTGATTTCCACGCGGCGTGGGCCATCGCCGCCGAGCATCCGTTCTTGCAGGCGGCTCTGGCCAGTGTGCAGGCGGTGGGATTGCCCGCGCAGACGTGCGCCCCGGCCTACTGCACCAACGGCAGCGCAACGGCGGGGCGGCTAGGGATTCCGACGATTGTACTAGGCCCCGGCGATCCAACCCAACTGCACCGCATTGATGAGCATCTCAGCATCGAGCAGTTGCTGCTGGGCACCCAAGTCTACATGGAACTTACGCGGCGCGTATTATCCGGCGCGGCGTAGCCGTGCTATAATCTAGCACCATGATACTATCCAATCAGGAGCATACCCTGCCTTGAGTTTGCTGGAATTGCTGCGGGCCCTGTTTGCCCTGCCATTGGTCTTTTACCTCCCCGGCTGGCTATTTTGCCGCCTTGCCCTGCCGCACCTCGATCCGCTCACGGGCGGCTACGTGCGCGTGGTAGCGAGTACCCTGCTAAGTGGCTGGCTGGCGTTGCTGCTGGCGAGCTTGGGTATATTCAGCCTGTGGCTCCTGCTCCTCATCATCGTGTTGATCTGTGGTGGGCTGTGGTTGCTCGCCCGCCGCACGCCCGCGCTGCCGCGCCCGCCGGAAGCGATGCCGCACCGGACCCAGTGGTACGAGGTAGCCGCCTTTGCCGTGATCGGAGCACTGGCGTTTGGCTTGGTGCTGCCGCCCTTTGAGACGGTGCTGGGCGCACGCGATGCGGGGGTCTATGCGAGTACCGGCTTGGCGATAGCCCGCACTGGCAGCCTTGTGCAGCACGACCCACTGCTCGCAGAGTTAGGACAACAGACGCAATCCGCCGATCCGGTGCTGCGCGGAGCCGCCGAACAAGCCCGCTCGAACTTTCTCGGTGTGCAGAACCCGGAGCGGTTCATTGCCACGCGGCTCTACACGGCGGGGTTCTTCATCAATGAGGGCGAACTGGTGCAAGGGCGCATCGTGCCGCAACACCTGCACCTGCTCTCGGCGTGGATCGGCTTGCTCGCCAGCATCTTCGGCGGATATGGCGGCTTGGCTGCGCCGGGCGTATTGGGCGTACTCGGCGCGTGGAGTGTGGGCATGCTAGGGCGGCAGCTGATGGGCGTATGGGGGGGAGGGTTAGCCTTTCTCCTGCTTGCGCTGAATACGGTGCAGGTCTGGTTCTCGCGCTACAGCACCGCCGAAACCGCCGCGCAGTTCCTGATCTTCGCGGGGCTGTATGCCTTTGCCGCGCTCTATAGCAACCCGCCCCTGCCAGTTCGGGCACGGCTGGCCTATGCTGGCATTGCGGGGATTGCCTTTGGGCAGCTTGCGCTCAATCGCATAGATGCGTTTCTGGTGCTTGGGCCAGTGGTGTCCTATCTTGGCTACTGCTGGCTCACGCGGCGGTGGCAAAGCCCGCAGACGGTGATGAGCCTTGCCTTAGCAGCCATGCTGATCCACACCGCGCTGCACATCATCCTCATTGCGCGGGCATATTTCTTCGATACCGCATTCGCCCGCCTGCAAGATTTTGCGATCACGTCCTACATCGCCCAGCCGTTCATCACGCCCCTGCTGCGCGAGGTTTACCATACCACCAACCGTAGCCCCTTCAAAGACCCGCTGCAAATCTGGCGCGAACTAGCCCTCCTCAGTGTGGGCATTGCACTGGTGCTTGCGCTGTGGCGGTGGCAAACACCGGTGCGCTGGATTGAGCAGCAACTCCTGCGCTGGCAAGACTGGCTGCGCGGTGGCATCGCTCTGCTGATCCTGTTGCTGGCGGGCTATGCCTATCTCGTGCGCCCGCAGATCCTTACGCCCGCTTTGCTGGCTGATCTGCCGCTGTGTCTCCTCCCGCAGAACTGGCAGGGGCAGGCTGGGCTTGGGCCCGAAGCCGATGCCTGCCTGATCTTGCAGGGCTATGTCGGTGCGCCAGTTACCATCCCCGATCCACCGCCCGGCGGCGATCCGCGCCGGATGGTGCCGCTCGCCAATCTGGTGCGGATCGGCTGGTATCTCTCGCCGCTTGGCGTGGTGTTGGGGGTGGTGGGCTTTGCGCTCTGGTGGTGGCGCGGGCTAAGCCGGGCTTCGTGGCTGTTTCTGGTGGTGGGCTTGCTGGGCACGTTCTTCTTTGTGCGCGATACCTACGGCACAACCGAGCAGACCTACATCTACATCCTGCGCCGCTTCGTGCCGATTGCCTACCCCGCCTTCACGCTCGCCATCGCCTATGCACTGGTGCAACTGGCGGGGGCTAGCCCGCTGGCGCAGGGTTGGCTTGGGCGCGTGCGCCGCGTGAGTGCCGCAAGTGCCGCGTTGCTGCTGGTGGCTTTCTTCGTGTGGACGGGTCGCCCCGTCTATCGCCATATCGAGTATCACGGGGCAGTGGCAACCCTCGCCGCCACAGCCGCCCAGATTGCGCCCGACACCGTGCTGCTGGTGCGGGGTGGTGCGCCCACCGCGAGCCAAAGCCGCGACGTGCCTGATCTGGTGGCTACGCCGCTCCGCTTTGGCTTTGGCGTGAATGCCTTGCCCGTCAAGAGCAGCAATCCCGGCACGTATGCCGAACCACTCGCGCAGCAGGTGGCCTACTGGCAGGCGCAGGGGCGCGAGGTGCAGCTTTTGCTCAGTGCCAGTGGTGCTGATCTGGTGCTGCCCGGCACGCGCCTGACGCGCCTTGATGACCTGACCCTGCGTGTCCCCGAATTCGAGCAGCTAACCAACCAGAAGCCGCGCAATGTAGCCCTGCTCAGCCTCGATTTCACCCGCTATCACGTTGAGCCAGATCAGGCGGGCAGCTTGCCCACGCTGCCCCTGCCGATCACCGCCCGCGACTTTGCGGCACAGGTGCGCGGCTTCTACCTGCCCGAAGTGGCTGCGGATGGCACGGTGTATGCGTGGACGAATGGGGATGCGCTCCTGCGGGTGGCGTGGCGGGCCGGCGATCCGGTGGCGGTGCTGCATCTCACGCTTGCGGGCGGCAATCGTCCGGCGCAGCTTGGGGCGGCAGAGGTGTGTGTGGCGGCTACCCCAGAGACGGCGGCGTGGTCGCCTACTACGCACGACAGCTTGAGCTTCACGCCGCTTGGTTGCTTCACCCTAACAGAGGCGTGGCAGGAGTATGCGATCACGCTTGATCCGGCCCAGATCCCCCCGCCTGCAACCGGGAGCCTGCTCCTGCGGCTCACGAGCGACGGGTGGGTTCCAGCCCAAGCCGACCCGCGCCAAACCGATCAGCGCGGGCTAGGCATCCAGTTTGGCGGGCTTAGGCCGGATCAAGCAAGCCTTGCACCAATCCCACTAGCCCGCCGATAAGCGCGGCGAGTAGGGTGGCAGCGGCAATGCTGCTCAATACAGAGGTGACATCTGGCAGGAGAAAGCCGAGAATCGCCCCGACAATCGTGCCCGCTAAGCCCAAGCCAAGACTCCAGTGAAACATTGCCGACATTACCAGATGGATCCGCGAGACCCGTACTGGGCCCTGTGTAGCGGCATACTGGTTACGCCGCTTGCTGAAGATTGCGCGGGTGAACCAGCCGAGGATCAGAACGAAGGTCACACCGACTCCCGCTGCAATGAGGGTTGGCATGGTGGTACTCCTTTCGTGCATCGTAAATGCTGTAGGTGATGCGTTGTCAGTACATGCCAGTGGATGGATCGGTAACTTGGATTACTGTTGGATTTACATCCATCATACACTCTATAATAGCTGAATTGGGCTGAGGATGGGCTTATAAAATAGTGATAGTTTAGTAGTGGTTTGTTTACGCTGCGCGTGGTTGGCAGCGTAACGTATGGCTGCCACATCGCCCGCAGCGCGTGCGGAGCAGCCGTGCCGCTCCCACCGTTGCGGCACAGCCACGAGCGGGAGCGGCACGGCGGGGTGCTACTCCATCGTTGTCATAATCAGCAGGTCGCCGTCAGGGTGGTTGCCGTTCGCCTCGTGATCGGGCTGCTCCACCGAGAGCGCGGCAACTGTATCGCCTTTGTCGAGGTTGAGCAGGATCACGCCCTGCGTCGAACGCCCGAAGCGCGAAATGCCCTCAGCCCCAGTCCGCATGACAATGCCGTTGCGGGTAATGAATGTCACCAGCGACTCGTCATCTACGATCAGTGCGCCCGCCACCCGATCTGTGTTACTGCGGAGCTTGATGCTAATCACGCCCTGCGTTGCGCGCCCCTTCACCGGATACTCGTCCAGCCCCGTGCGTTTGCCGTGCCCAGCCTCCGTCACCAGCAGCAGATCGGCGTTGTCGCGGGTCAGGTTCATATTCACCACGCGGTCATCCGCTTGGAGGTTAATCCCGATCACACCTGTCGCGGGGCGGCCCATCGAGCGCACCTCGCTCTGCTTGAAGCGATTAGTGCGCCCTAGTGCCGTTGTCAGCAGAATATCCTCTTTGCCGCGACTAAAGGCAACCCAGCCAAGCATATCATCCTCTTCTAGCCCAATCGCAATCAAGCCATTCGAGCGCACTTGGCTATACTCCTTGAGGGCGGTGCGCTTGATCTTGCCGCGCACGGTTGCCATCACGAGGTATTCGCCACTCTCGAAATCGGCATCCGAGACGGCAAGGAGCGAGGTGACTTGTTCGTTCGGCTCCAATGCGATCAGGTTGACGAGGGCGATGCCTTTGGCGGTGCGGCTGGCATCCGGCACTTCATAGGCTTTGAGCTGATACACTTTGCCGCGATCCGTAAAGAACAGCAGATTGTGCATCGTGCTGCAATTGAGCAAGTGGCGCACCACATCCTGCTCGCGGGTCAACACGCCGCGCATGCCCCGTCCGCCGCGCCGCTGGGTGCGGAAGATGTCGGCGGCTTGGCGTTTGATCGAGCCGCGATCCGTGAGCGTAATCAGCACCCGAATGTCGGGGATCAAATCCTCGTCGCTTACGTCGCCATCCACATCGGGGATGATCCGCGTGCGCCGCTCATCAGCATACTTCTCCTTCAGGTAGGCGAGGTCTTGCTTGATCAGGTTCAGCACCTTTTGCGGATCGGCGAGAACGCCTTCGAGTTCGTCAATCAGCTTGAGCAGCTCGTTGTATTCATCCTCGATCTTCTGGCGTTCGAGGGCGGCAAGGCGGCGCAGCTGCATATCTAGAATAGCCTGTGCTTGCACCTCGCTGAGTGCGAAGGTGCTGATCAGGGCCGTGCGGGCCACCTCGACGGTGGCCGAATTGCGAATCGTGCTGATGATCGCATCGAGGTTGTCGAGGGCGATCTTCAGCCCTTCGAGGATGTGGGCCCGGGCGCGGGCTTTCTCCAGATCGAACTCGGTGCGTCGCCGAATCACCTCGCGCCGA
This sequence comes from Chloroflexaceae bacterium, assembly GCA_012031225.1. GTDB lineage: Bacteria > Chloroflexota > Chloroflexia > Chloroflexales > Chloroflexaceae > JAAUTZ01. Next base: position 3,808 of record JAAUTZ010000008.1, on the reverse strand, counting down.
TGCTCGATGTATTCGTGCAGAATGCGCTTCAGGTTCAGCACCCGCGGCTGTGTGCCGCGCTCGATCAGGGCTAGCATATTCACGCCAAACGTCGTCTGCATCTGGGTGTGCTTGTAGAGCGCATTCAGCACCTTCTTGGGTTGGGCATCTTGCTTAAGGAAGATCACAAGGCGCATACCGGTGCGATCCGACTGATCCTGAATATCGCGGATGCCTTCGATCTTGCGCTCTTTGGCCATCTCAGCCATCCGCTCGTGCAGGCGGGCTTTGTTGACTTGGTACGGTAGCTCGGTCACGACAATGTTGAATGCGCCGCGGGCCGCTTCTTCGATGTGGGCCTTCGCCCGCAAGGTGATCTGCCCGCGCCCGGTGCTATAGGCTTGCACAATCCCTTCCGTGCCGAGAATGCTCGCCCCCGTTGGAAAATCGGGGCCCGGCAGAATCTGGTTCAAATCCTCCACCGTCGCATCCGGGTGGTCAATCAGGTGCGCGAGGGCGTTACACAGTTCGCCTAGATTGTGGGGTGGGATGTTGGTGGCCATGCCGACGGCAATGCCCGCTGCGCCATTCAGCAGCAGATTGGGCAGCAGGGACGGCAGGACTTTTGGCTCTTGATGTTCGCCATCGAAGTTGGGGCGGAAATCTACCGTGTTCTTCTCAATATCTATCAGGAGTTCTTCGGCGATCTGGGTCAGGCGGGCTTCGGTGTAGCGGTAGGCGGCGGGTGGGTCGCCGTCAATCGAGCCAAAGTTGCCCTGCCCATCCACCAGCGGGTAGCGCATGTTCCACGGCTGGGCCAGCCGCACCAGTGCATCATACACCGCCGAGTCGCCGTGCGGGTGGTACTTCTTGAGCACCTCGCCGACGATACCGGCACATTTGGAGTAGCGTTGATCGTGGCGCAAGCCCTCGCGGAGCATCGCATAGAGGATGCGCCGTTGCACGGGCTTGAGTCCATCGCGCACATCGGGCAGCGCACGCGAGACGATCACGCTCATGGCGTAATCGAGGTAGGAACTCCGCATCTCATCTACGAGGCTGATGGGGCGCACAATACCAATTTCCATAACGCTTGGTTACTCCTTTTGTTGCTAGGCAGGGGCAGGGCTAGCCACGTACACAGAAAAGCGGGTATGCTGGAGCAATCCCACTTTAGCGTACCCCAATCGGCTATTCCTTCCAGATAGTATAGCACAGCATGGCGGATTTGTCGAAAGGGGTAGGACGGATGGGCTATTCTGGCTGCCCCCCCGCACCAGCGTCGGCGCAAAGTTCAGGTAATCGCAGGCGGTCAGTTGGTAGCGCACGCCATCCACGTTGCCTTGCACCGCTGCGGCCCAGTCCTCGCGGCGATGCAGGTGTCCGTACAGGCATACCGCCACGCCTGCTGCACTGAGCCGCTGGGCAAAGGCGGTGGGGTAGTGATTGACGAAGGGCGGGAAGTGCAGCAGCGCAATGATCGGCTGGCTGCCGCGGGCAAGGCGGTGCGCGTGGGCAAGGGCGGTATCGAGCATCCCTAGTTCGCGGCGGTAGATGCGCTCATCGGTTGCCGGATCGAAGCCGACGAAATCCGGCGTGAGCCAGCCGCGTGTGCCACACACCACTACCCCGTGTGTCGCCACTGCATCGCCACCGAGCGCGATGATGCTTTCCGGCAGGTGCTTGCGGAGCGGTGCGGGCTTGCGTGGATACCAGTAATCGTGGTTGCCGCGAATCATGACTTTGGTGCCGGGCAGCGCGGCAATCCAGTGCAGGTCGGGCAGCGCAGCAGGCAGCTTCAACGCCCACGAAATATCGCCCGCCAGCAGCACCAGATCATCGGGCGCAACCTGTGCCCGCCACGCCGTCGCAATGCGTTCGGCATGGTTGTGCCAGTGATCGCCAAATACGTCCATCGGCTTGGGTTGCACCGTCGAGAGATGCAGGTCAGCAATAGCCCAGATCGTCATGTCGCATAGCATACCACAAGCGCGGCAGGTGTGGGCGGGTTGCCGCGCCGTGCTTATGGATCGCGGGCAACAAACCGCACGCTGACCCAGCCTTCGCTCGCGGGGGCGGCGTGCGTATCGCCACACGCGGCGGCTAGCCCCACCACGCGCACCTGTAGCCAATCGCCGCGTCGCTCGATGATCTCCAGTGCATCGTTGGGGCAGAGCAGGTCGCGGGCGGTAGCGGGGGCGGTGCGGGGCGCACTGCGGAGCGGCGTAGCCTCGATCACGCGCCCGGTGCCGATAGGGGCGGCGGTAGGCGTGAGCGGGATCGGCGTGATCGGCACATTGGGCGAGAAGCCAACTACCGCAGGCGTACCGGCTGCACTCCACACCTGTAGCGTGCCGTCGCTCCATGCCGCCGCTAGTCGTTCGCCATTGGCACTGAAGCCGACGGCATCGGGCAGGGCAGGGCTGTTTTCGGGGCGGGCTAGCACAGCTTCGAGCTGCCCACTCTGCACATTCCAGATCTGCATCAGCCCATCGGCGATCAGCAGCAGCAGCGTCCCATCTGGGCTGAACTGGGCGGTCCGGAATAGCCCGTCTAGCTCCAGATCGAGGGTCTGAAGCGTTTCGCCTGTAACCACATCCTGTAGTTGTAATTGGACGATGTTGCGGGTTTGGGCGGGTGTGTCTGCGCCGCTTGGGGCGGGCACAAGGCGCGGGGTGTTCCCCGTCAGGCGCACCAGCACCAGCCGCCCAAATGGATCAAAGGCGACGTGTAGGGCATCGCGCACGGTGCTGAGGGGCAGGATTGCGCCGCTCGCCACGTCCCAGCCTTGCAGCGTACCGTCGCGCAGCACCGCCACCAATTGCTGCCCATCCGGGCTGAAGTGCAGTGTGCGGATTTGGGCCGTGCCCGATACGGTCAAGGTGCTGCGCAGGCTGCTAGGCGGGCCTAGTTCCCACAGTTGCACCGCTCCACCCAGCAAGTTGATGGGCTGATTGGCCGGTGCGGCTTGCAGCGTGCTGGTTGGCACACCCGCCACCGCAAGGATGCGCGGATCGGGGCTGAAGGCGAGGGCGGCCGCTGCCACCGGAATGATCGTGCTGAGGGTGCTGTCCGGCACAGACCACACCCACACCTCGCCCGGCTCGTCGGCATCGCTCACCTTCTTGCTGTCCACGTAGGCTTTGAGCGTGAAGCCCGCCGCAAGATATTGCCCTTCGGCGCTAGTGGCAAGCGGAATACCCACCGTCTGGAGCAGGGTGCTAGGGGTGCTGGTGCGGGTTACGAGCAAGGTCTGGCTCAGTCGCCCGTTAGTGGCATTCCAGATCTGCACCGTGCCATTCACGAACGTGCCCGCCAACTGCCGCCCATCGGGGGTGAAGGTGATGCCGGTCAAGCCTGCTTCGTCGCGCCAACGGGCAAGCTCTTGGATCGGGCGCGTGCCGGATACCTGTACCGCTGGCGGGCTACTGCCGGCGGCGGTGGGTGCGGATGGGGGCGGGTTGCCCAGATCAAGCGCACCCCCCACAAGCGGCGCATTGCTGTCCGGTGCTGGAGCGGGCGGCCCATCGGCAACGGGCGGCGGGCGGCGTTCAACAAGACGGCTACTCAGCCAGCCGACACTGCCCGCGCTCGCGTGATTGGCGGTGCAGGCGGTGCTGTTCTGGCTCTGCACGCGCACCCGCAACCAGCGTATGTCGTCGCGCTCAAATTCCTCTAGGATCACCACTTCGTCAGGCGGGCAGACTTGGGCTAGCACCGTCTCATCGGCGATGCGTGGCTCAGTCCGCAATTGCCGCCTTGTATCACCACCGCTTCGGGCAGGGCGGGCGCGGTGGGCATCGGCGCGGCAGGCGGGCGCGGGGTGGGC
>JAAUTZ010000053.1 GCA_012031225.1 Chloroflexaceae bacterium | reverse complement strand
CCGCCGCCCCAACCGAAGCCGCCGCCCCAACCGAAGCCGCCGTTGCCGATGCGCCCGCAGCGAGCGAGAGTGTCGGCACGGCTCGCGCTTTCGTGATTGTGCCGAGCGAATCGCAGGTCGCCTATGCCGTAGATGAGCAGTTCCTGCGCGACGGAATCCGCGACTTCACCGCCATCGGGGTGACGCAGGAGGTAGAAGGCACCGTGACATTCGATCCCGCCAATCCGCAGAATAGCAGCGTTGGCCCCCTCACGATCAATATCAGCACCTTCAAGTCGGATGATGAGCGGCGCGACAATGCCATTCGGGATCGCTGGCTTGAGTCGACCCGCTTCCCGCTCGCCACCTTCACCCCAACCAGCATCGAAGGCTTGCCGGAAAGCTACACCGAAGGCGCAGAGATCACCATCCAAATCATCGGCGACCTGACGGTACGCGATGTGACCAAACCCGTCACGTTCGAGACCACCGGCGTGATCGCGGGCAACGAAATGCGCGGCACAGCCACCACCAACATCCTGATGACTGACTTCGGCTTCGATCCGCCGAGCATCCTGAACGTGCTCCGCGCCGAAGATGGCGTAGCGATCACGTTTGATTTCGTAGCTCGCGCCAATTAGGAGCGACACGACGGGCTAGCGGGGGGGGTAGGTACGCGGGACGGGCGGTAGGCATCACCCCGCACCGCACCCAACTCCCCCTGCCCCGCCGCCTACAGCAATGCCGCACACGCCACGCCGCTGTTCAGGGCGGCATTGATGCTACTTGCTTCGGTGAACTCGCCCGCGAAATACAGCCCAGCTTGGCGGCTCTGGTTGGTTGGCAAATGTGCAAAGCGACCCGGCGGCTGCGCGAATTGGGCAAACGGAATGCGGTACAGGCGTAGCGGCTGATAGCCCGCCAGTGCCCGCAACGCCCTGCGATTCCCCGCCAGCATCACGCGCAGGTCAGCCATCGCCCGCAGGAACAGCTCATCATCGTCGAGGTGCTGCGGATTGCCCAACACCGTGACACTGAGCAGATGCTGCCCATCAGGGGCATATGTCGGGGCAACATTGGTCAACAGTTGGGCATTGTTCACGAACGCATCAGGCGCGGCATTGAGCAGAATTTTGCGCTGCGGATAGAGCCGCTCACTGCCCCCAAAGTACAGGTTCACCGTTTGCAGTGCGCCGGTCGGCATCGCCTCACCGCTCAAGCGGGCTGCTTCGGGCGCAGGCGTTGCCAACACCACCGCATCGGCCCGTTGCTCACTGCCATCGGCAAGGCGGACCCCCACCACCCGCTCGCCCGCGTAGCACAGAGCCGTGACCGCTCGTTGCGTGTGGAGCACACCTGCCGCCTGCAATGGTGCCGCAAGCTGATCGCTGATTGCCTGCATGCCGCGAGCCGGCACGCACGCCCTACCCACACTGAGCATCGCAAAGTAGAAGCGGAAGTTGCGGCTGCTAGTCACCAACTCCCGATCAAGGAAAATGCCCCCAAAGAAGGGCCGGAAGAAGGTATCTATTGCTTGCTGGCTAAACCCTCGATGCTGAAGATAGGCAAGCGTCGTCGCGTCCGCCCCATCCGGCAGGGTCTGCATCGGGCGGAAGCGGGCTTCGAGCGCGAGCCGTAGCGTGCGGAGCTTATCGAGCGACGTGATACTTGGATTCAGCGCAGCCGACAGGGCATGTTCAGGATCACGCAATGGGTCCGTAAGTAGACTGAACTGCCCACTGCGACAGATGATCGCGCCCGGCTCGAACGCCCGCAGCTCCAGCGCAGCCAGATCAAGCAGCTGCCGTGCCGCCGGATAGGAATCAAACAGCACTTGGAAGCCGCGATCAAAGGTAACGCCATCGGCATAATCCGAGCGCACCCGCCCCCCTACGCCATCGCTCGCCTCATAGAGCGTAAGCTCGTGCCCTTTATGCATCAGCAACCGCGCACACGTCAACCCAGCCAGCCCCGCCCCAACAATGATTATCTGCATTGATCGCATCCTCATGATACTCTGCTTGCATCCTGCTTCGATCATTTCCAAGTATAGCATAGCCCACCAGCCCAACCGCCTCACCCAGTTGCTTGGCGTATAATAGCCATGCCCACACTGGGGCATACCAACTAATCCAAGAGGTGACACGCCTATGACCAGTCTCGATCTGCCGATCATCGAAGCAGCAGCGTTGCTGAACGAACTCACCGAATTGCGGGCAGCGGTCCAGCACGAAGGCGAGACGATTTACCAGACGTGGGCGGCACAGCTCGCCCGCCCCGAATTCGCGCCGAGTGCCCACAACCTCGCCTGCTACCTCGCCTTTCGCAAACACGACTTAATGCCACTCCAACTGCACCTGATGACGTGGGGCTTATCCTCATTCCAGCACAACCAATCGCGGGTCCTCACCAGCCTCGATACCGTGCTTGCCACCCTGCACAGCATCGTGCAGCAGCAGCCGCGCCCGCAGCCCATCCCAAGCGCGTTCTTTCACGGCTACCAACTCCTCGAAGCAAATGCCCGCACCGTCCTTGGCCCAGAGCCACCAGATCGGCGCGTGCGGATTATGGTCACATTGCCCACCGATGCCGCCACCAACTACGATCTGGTGCTGGGCATGCTTGAGCGCGGCATGAACTGTGCGCGGATCAACTGTGCCCACGACAGCCCCGACGTGTGGGCCCAGATGCTTGCCAATCTGCGCCGCGCCTGCACCCAGATCGGGCGGACGTGCAAGCTGTTTATGGATTTGGGAGGCCCCAAAGTCCGCACCGGCGAAATCAGCTTTGGCGAGCGGCGGCGGCTGTTTCCGGGCGATACCATCCTCCTCACCCGCACGCCCCCCGTTGCCAATCCCGCCTATCCATTTCAGGTAAGCTGCACCTTGCCCGCCGTACTCGATCAGGTACAGGTCGGACAGTCGGTCTGGTTTGATGATGGCAAAATCGGCACGGTGGTGGAGCAGATTGTACCCGAAGGCCTGCTGCTGCTCATCGTCAGTGCCCGCCCCGAAGGTGCCCGCTTGCGCCCAGAGAAAGGCATCAACTTTCCCGATACCGTACTCAACGTCACCCCCCTGACGGAGAAAGACCTGCGCGATCTTGATTTCGTGGTGCAGCACGCCGATATGGTTGGTTACTCATTTGTCCAATCCGCCCGCGATATTGCCCTGTTGCAGGAATCCATCCGGCAACGCCTAGCAAGCATGCCGCTGCGTGCGCCGCTAGCGATTGTTGCCAAAATCGAGACGCGCCCAGCCGTCGCCAACATCCCCGAAATGATCGTGCAAGCTGCCGGGCAGCAGCCGTTTGCGGTGATGATTGCCCGTGGCGATCTCGCGGTGGAAGTCGGCTTTGAGCATCTGCACGAGATGCAGGAGCAGATTCTTTCGATCTGCGAAGCAGCCCACATTCCGGTGATTATGGCCACACAGGTGCTAGAGAATCTGGCCAAGCGCGGCACGCCTTCCCGCGCCGAAGTCACCGATGCTGCCTTCGCCCAACGGGCAGAGTGTGTGATGCTCAACAAAGGCAGCTTTATGCTCCAGACCGTCTCGGTGCTAAGCCGGATGCTCGCCGCACTTGAAGCCCACCAGTACAAAACACTGGCAGGCTTACGAGAGGCTCGCATCTGGGGCGAGCTTGGGCCCGTTGAGCCACAGGAGCCAGCCTAGCTCACCCGCCCACTAGCCAACCGCCGCCCCGCCGCGCACCTGCCGCTCCCACTCGCGCAAGCGGGCAACCTGATCGGGGCTAGGCGCGATGATCGGGCGGCGGCTTCGGATATAGCTCAGGGCGGCACTCGCACTCATGCCCTGCTCTGCCACCAAATAGGCGGCGGCAGTCGTTGGCGCACGCCCCATCCCCGCTTGGCAATGCACCAGCACGGGCAGCTCGGCAGCGTGCGCCGCACGGATAAACGCTACCCCAGCCCCAAGCTGTTCGAGCGTCGGGGGGTGCCAATCGGGTACCAGCAGGCGCAGCGTGCGTTTGGGCAGCGGCTCACTAAAGGTATCAGCCCGTTCGGCTTGTAGGCTCAGCACGGCTTGAATGCCCATTTGCGCCAACGTTGACCACTGGCGCGGCGTGAATTCACCACCGACATAGAGCAGCGCGTCTATCTGCGAGACATTGACCCCAGTGAAGCGTTGCCACAGGGTCTCCAGAAAGCTCTGCGGTGGGCTTGGATCGGGCGAGTTTGGGTTTTCACTCACAGCTCTACCTATCCTGATGTACAATGACCAGTAAGCATTGGTAAATCTGTCCGTAGGGTAGTAGTATTGTAGCATGCTTGGAAACCTGTTTCGTCGTCAATTTGACCTCGCGCACGCCCACATCCGGCTGGCATGTGCGGATGATCTGCCGCGCCTCTCGCGGATGCTCGTAGACGCTGAACGCCGCTACTACAACATCGAAAGTAGCGATCTGCCCCGCCTGCTCGAAGCCATGCCCACCGTGCTGCTCGAAGCAAACGGGACGCTGTGGGGCGCAGTGATTCCCGGCTGGCGCGAGCAGCGGGTTACATGGGTGCGGGGGGTCGGGGTCATACGCGGTATCCACGTTGCCGATGCCACGCGGCGCATGCTGCTACACCTCCACTACGAACTAGGCTTGCGTGGGCTACGCGAGGTGTTCTACGCCAGCGAAAATACCGCCGATAGCTGGCTTACCCCAGTCCTGACCGAACTAGGCTACGTCTATGATACCGATGTAGTCGTGTATGAGAAGCACAGCCTGAGCCTGCCCGCGCTTGGCAACCAAGACATACTGGTGCGCCCAGTCAATTTTAGTGACATGCCCGCCCTGATGGATTTGGATGCACGCTGCTTTGAACCGCAGTGGCGCATGCACGAAGCGGCAATGGTGCGCTCGATGGGCGAGCCGGGCTTGTTTCTGGTGGCCCAAGCCGGCGAGCGGCTGCTCGGCTACACCTACGTCAGTAAACATTTTAATGGGCGGCTCGTGCATCTCGTCCGGATTGCCGTAGACCCGCACCAGCAATGTCGCGGGATCGGCACGCGCCTAATGGCTGAGATGGTGCATTACGCGCAACACCTCCACGCCGATCTCTTGACCCTCAACACCCAAGCCTACAACGAACGCGCCCAACGTCTGTATCGCTGGTTTGGCTTTGTGCCCAATGGCGAACAGCAGCAGATTCTGCGCGGCGTGCTGTAGCCCCAGTAGCCCCGGTGCCCGCTACGGCGGCGATCTGGCGCGGGCATGCTATAATGCAAGCCAAACATCGCCCGCACGAGATGAAGGACACAAGCGTTATGAGTGAAACCAACGAAACCCTCACGATTGCCGCACTTACGGGCGATCTGGTGATCTTCCGTGAATTGCAGCCCTACGATCCTGACCTACCCGATTTTGCCACCCTGCGGGCGGATGTCGGCCTGCCCAATGGCCAAGTGCCGCGCAAGCGCGATGCCGAATATGCGCGGGTGGTGTTGCGCCTGTTGCAGACGGTGCAGCTCCGCCGCAAGCTGCCGCCGCTCCGCCTGTTGCTCGTGATTGGTGATACCGAGAATGATCGTATGATGGGCGACCACCTCCGCCGGACGAGTGGGCTGCCGACCTTCATCTTTCTCGGCAAAGATGACCTCAGTGCCGAGCCAGCCCTCACCACCACCCGCCACATCAGCACCGCCACCCGCTGGAGCCTGATTGAGGCGTGGCTGGAGCAGGTGCAGCAGCAGCCCCCGCTCGCCGATACGCCCGATCTGTGGCCGCAGGTCGCCGTGCTGCTGGATATTGACAAGACGCTCCTCGGCCCACGCGGGCGCGGCGATGACGAGATCAACACCGCCCGTACTGAGGCGGCCCTGCGCGTGGCGCAAGACCTACTCGGCGATAGGGTAGATATTGCCCAGTTCGAGGCCACCTACACCGAGCTGTGCAAGCCGAGCTACCACACCCTCACATTGGATAACCAAGACTACACGGTCTACATCACGCTTCTCATCAGTGCGGGGATCTTCAGCTTAGATGATCTGCGCCATAGTATGAGCGAGGGCACGATGACGCGCTTCAGCCAAGTCCTTGCGGCTGCCCGCACGCGCCTACCCGACACCCTGCACGAGCTGCACGCGGCGATTGTGGCGGCCCACGAAGCGGGCGACCCAACTCCGTTCAAAGCCTTTCGCCACGCCGAATTTGCGGCGACAGTCGCCCGCATGCAGGATGGCCGGCTGCGCCTATGCCGGGAGGTCGTCAATCTCACGCGCAGCCTTGCCCAACACGGGGTGCTGTGTATGGCTGCTTCGGACAAGCCCGACGAAGCCTCGCTGCCTTCGCCGGCCCAAGCAGCGGCAGGCTTGCTCCCTCTGCACCACACCCCAGCCCGGATAGATTGAGCCGGGCTTGCACCGTGCCGTACTCAGGGGTACGGCTTCACTGTACATTCAGGCAAGGAATGCCTGAGAAAGGAACTGCACGATGTTTGATCCCGAAAGCGTGCGCCCCCTCTTCCCCGCCCTCGCCCAACCCGTCAATGGCTTGCCCGCGATCTTCTTCGATGCACCCGGCGGTACGCAAGTGCCGCAGCCGGTGCTGAATGCCATGCACAACTACCTGATCCAGAGCAACGCCAATGCGGGCGGCGCATTCCTCACCAGTCAGCGTTCGGATGCGATCCTGAAGATTGCCCATACCGCCGTTGCCGATCTGCTCAACTGCGCCCCCGATGAGGTCATCTTTGGGGCAAACATGACCACCCTCACCTTTGCCATGAGCCGCGCTATCGGGCGCACCTTGCAAGCCGGTGATGAGATCATCGTCACGCGCCTCGATCACGATGCCAACGTCGCCCCGTGGCAAGCCCTCGCCGAACAGGGCGCGGTGATCCGCACGGTGGATATTGATGTCGAAGACTGCACGCTCGATATGGCCGACTTTACGGCGCAGCTCAATGAGCGCACGCGCCTGATTGCCGTCGGCTATGCCAGCAACGCCGTCGGCACGATCAACGACATCCCCGCGATTGTGCGGCTAGCGCGGCAGGTCGGGGCGTGGGTCTACGTAGACGCAGTGCATTACGCGCCACACGGCTTAATTGACGTGCGTGCGCTCGATTGTGATTTCCTCGCGTGCAGTGCCTACAAATTCTTCGCGCCGCATATTGGCTGTGTGTATGGCAAGCGTGAGCATCTCCAAGCCCTCCAGCCCTACAAAGTGCGCCCCGCCAAAGACGCTGTGCCCTATCGCTGGGAGACCGGCACGCTCAACCACGAAGGCATCGCCGGCACCACTGCCGCCATTGACTATCTGGCCCACCTTGTCCCGCCCCCCCATCGGTCGCGGCGGGCTGCACTGGCGGCAACGTGGCAACTGCTCACCGCCTACGAACGCCAGCTCAGCGAACATCTGATTAGGGGCTTGCTCGCCCTACCGGGCCTGACCTTCTACGGCATCCGCGAACCAGAACGCTTCGCCCAGCGCACCCCCACCGTTGCCTTTCGGCTCGACCAAGCTAGCCCCCGCCAGATCGCCGAACACCTCGCCCAGCACGGCATCTTTACGTGGGATGGCAACTACTACGCCCTCAGCCTCACGGAACGGCTCGGCGTAGAGCAATCCGGCGGCATGCTGCGCGTGGGCTTGGCCCATTACAATACCCACGAAGAGATTGATGCGCTGCTGCACGCCCTGCGCCAATTGACTGGATAGGCTGTCGTCACCTCGTCAGTTAAGACACCCTCACTATCTACATAGCTCTGTTTCGTCACAACGGCACGGTGACAGCGTATAATGGGCATAGGTCGGGCACGTAGATTGCTAGAACGGAGTTGCCCATGAAAGCTGCGCGGATTGCACCGCCCTCAGATGATAAACGCTGGCGCGTGGTAGATGCCACCATGCGGCGGCACGGCTATCACGCTCACGCCTTGATTGAAACCCTGCACGCCACCCAAGAATCGTTTGGCTTCCTCGATGAAGATGCCCTGCGCTACATTGCCGCCACACTCGGCGTGGCCCTCAGCCATGCCTATGGTGTCGCCACCTTCTACCGCCGCTTCACGCTCAAGCCGCGTGGCGCACGCCACACCTGCGTCGTGTGTACCGGCACCGCCTGCCACCTCAAAGGTGCGCCCGCCCTGCTCGATGCCTTGCATCGGCGCATTGATAACGATCCCACCAACCCGCCCGTCTCGATTATGGCGGCTCGCTGCCTTGCCTCGTGTGGCTTGGCTCCGGCGGTGGTCTTTGATGGCAAAGTTGTTGGCAACTTAACCCCTGATCTAACGATTGAACGAATCGAGAAATGGCTCAGCGATGAATCCTGAAGAACTGCACCAACTTGCCGAACAGCACGCCAACACCCGCACCCAGATCCCGCATCGCATCCGGGTCTGCGCCGGAACCAGCTGCATGGGCCTACACAGCGATCAGCTTGTCAGTGCCGTGCAGCGCGAACTCAAGCAGCACGGTCACGAGAAAACCTGCCGCGTCTCTGGCGTGGGCTGTATGGGGCTATGTTCAGCAGGCCCTCTCGTCGCCGTAGATCCCGACGGCATCCTCTACCAGCATGTCAGCGAAACCGACATAAGCGCGATTGTTGCCAGTGTCGGCAATGCCCCGCTAGAACAGCTGCGCTGCCCCACCGACATTCCCTTCTTCACCCACCAGAAGCGCGTCGTGCTGGAGCACTGCGGCGAAATTGACCCCGAACGGATTGAGGATGCGCTCGCGGTAGGCGGCTACACGGCTCTGCTCAAAGCCCTCACCGAGATGACCCCCGCCGAAGTGATTACGCAAGTGATGCGCAGTGGCCTGCGCGGGCGCGGCGGCGCAGGCTACCCCGCTGGGCTAAAGTGGACGACAGTCGCCAAAGCCCGCAACCCGCGCAAGTTTGTGATCTGCAATGGCGATGAGGGCGACCCCGGCGCGTTTATGGATCGGGGCGTGATGGAAGGCGACCCGCACCGCATGATCGAAGCTATGGCAATTGCGGGCTATGCCATTGGTGCAAACGAGGGCTACTTCTTTGTGCGCGGCGAGTACACCACGTCCGTCAAGCGGCTCCGGAAGGCGATTCTGCAAGCCGAGCGTAGTGGCTTATTGGGGGCGAATATCTTTGGCACGCCATTCAGCTTCACGCTCGAAGTGCGGATTGGCGCAGGCGCGTTTGTGTCGGGCGAAGAAACCGCCCTGATCGCCTCGATTGAGGGGCGACGCGGCACGCCAAACCCACGCCCACCCTACCCCGCCGAACAGGGGCTGTGGGGCTGCCCCACCCTCATCAACAATGTCGCCACCCTCGCCAGCATCCCCCCGATCATCAATCACGGCAGCGAGTGGTACGCCAGCATGGGCACCCCCAATAGCAAGGGCACGCACGTTTTCGCGCTCACGGGCAAAGTCGCGCATACCGGCTTGATCGAGGTGCCGCTCGGCACAACCCTACGCGAAGTCATCTTTGAGATTGGCGGGGGCATCCCCAATGGGCACAGCTTCAAGGCCGTGCAGATGGGCGGACCTTCCGGCGGCTGTATCCCCGCCGAGCATCTCGATACCCCGATTGGCTACGAGGACTTGCAGCGCATCGGCGCAATGATCGGCTCCGGTGGTATCCTTGTCCTCGATGATACGTCCAGCATGGTTGAGGTAGCCCGCTTCTTTATGGAGTTCTGCATGACCGAGTCGTGCGGCAAGTGTGTGCCGTGTCGGGTCGGCACGGTGCAAATGCACAACCTGCTCACCCGGATCAGCACTGGCGCAGCCACCACCCACGACCTCGCCCTCCTTGAATCGCTGTGCGATCTAGTGCAGCATACCAGCCTGTGCGGGCTAGGCCGCTCCGCACCGAATCCGGTGCTAAGTACCCTGCGCTACTTCCGCGAGGAATACGAAGCCAGCCTGACGAGTACGCCCAGTAACGAGCTGATTCCGCTCACAGCACGCCCACCTGCACCACCAACGAATGGGCCCAACGGGAAAGGAGCCTAAGGCTATGCCATCTTCAGTCCGGGTCAAAACGCTACGCATAGATGATCTCGATGTGGCGGGCGACGAACAACAGACGATCTTCGATGTTGCGATTGAACACGACATCCCGATCCCGACGCTGTGCCACCTCGATGGGCTAGGCGCAGTCGGGGCGTGCCGCATGTGCCTCGTCGAAGTGACCAACGCCAATCAGACGCGCCTGCAACCAGCCTGTGCCACCCCCATTGAGGAAGGCATGCAGATTGTCACCAACAGCCCGCGCCTGCAAGAGTATCGCCGTATGATCCTCGAACTGCTCTTTGCCGAAGGGAATCACGTCTGTGCAGTATGTGTCTCGAATGGGCACTGCGAGTTGCAGGGGCTAGCCCAGAGCGTGGGCATGACCCATGTGCGCTTCCCCTACCACTACCCCCAACGCAGCGTAGATGCCTCGCACCGCCGCTTTGTGGTGGATCACAATCGGTGTGTGCTGTGTACCCGCTGCGTGCGTGTGTGCGATGAGATTGAAGGAGCGCACACATGGGATCTCATGGGCGCAAGTAGCCAAACCCAAGTTGTCACCGACCTGAACCAGCCATGGGCCGAAGCCGAAACCTGTACCGGCTGCGGCAAATGTATCCACGTCTGCCCCACCGGAGCCTTGTTTGAGAAGGGCCACTCCGTTGCGGAGATGCACAAACGTCGCCAATTCTTACCCTACCTACGCGCAATGCGGGAGCGTGAACTATGACAATGACCACTGCCACACCTACCACCACCACCCCACCACCGAGCAGCAAGCCGCGCCTTGCCACAATCTGGCTCGATGGCTGCTCTGGCTGCCATATGTCGTTCCTCGATCAGGATGAGCTGCTAATTACACTGGCCGCCCGCGCTGATCTCGTCTACAGCCCGATTGTGGATACCAAAGCCTTTCCCGAAAACGTAGACATTACCCTCGTCGAAGGCGCAATTGGCAATGCCGAAGACCTTGCCAAGATCCTCCAGATCCGCCGCAACACGCGCCTGCTCGTCTCGCTTGGCGATTGTGCCGTGACCGGCAACGTCTCAGCCATGCGGAACTCATTCGGGGTCATCCCGATCCTAGAGCGCGTCTATCACGAGCCGGCTTTGCTGCACCCCGCCACCCCACAAACAGACCTGCCTGCACTACGCGAGCGCGTGTGTCCACTGCACGAGGTTGTCCATGTAGACCTATTCGTGCCCGGCTGCCCACCCGATGCCGCCACGATTGCCTACTGCCTCGATGCCTTGCTGGAAGGCCGCATGCCCGATCTGAGCCAGCATACCCGTTTCGGCAAGTGAAGGCGGAACAGGACCATACTAATGAGAGGGAGGCGATATGACCCGTCGGATTGAGATCAACCCTGTCACCCGGATTGAGGGGCACGCCATGATCAGCCTGCACCTAGATGATGCCGGTTTGGTGCAGCAAGCCCACCTGCATGTGAATCAGCTGCGCGGCTTCGAGCAGTTCTGCGTGGGGCGGCCCTTCTACGAGATGCCCGCCCTTATGGCCCGGATCTGCGGGATCTGCCCCGTCAGCCACCTTGTCGCCGCAAGCAAAGCCTGCGACGAACTGCTTGCCGTGCAAGTGCCCCCCACTGCCGCCAAGCTACGCCGGATCATGAACCTCGCCCAGATTATCCAATCGCACGCGCTGAACTTCTTCCACCTCTCCTCGCCCGACCTGCTGCTCGGCATGGATAGCGACCCCACCCAGCGCAACCTGTTTGGGCTACTCCAGAGCCACCCCGAACGCGCCCGCGACGGCATCCGCCTGCGCCAATTCGGGCAGCAGATCATTGAGCTACTCGGCGGCAAACGGATTCATCCGGGCTGGGTCGTGCCCGGCGGCGTGAATGAGCCACTCAGCAAAGCCCACCGCGAGCAGATGCTCGGCATGGTCCCCGATGCACTGGCGATCATCGAACGCACCTTGACGTGGTTCCCACCCCTGCTCGATCAGTTCAGTGCCGAGATCCAAACCTTCGGCAACTTCCCGTCGCTGTTTGTCGGGCTAGCCAATCATCAAGGCACGCTCGAACACTACGACGGCGGGATCCGCGTGATGGACTCGGCGGGGAACAATATCGCCCAGTGGCTCGAACCAAACCACTACGCCGACTATATCGGCGAGGCGGTGGAGCCAGACAGCTACCTGAAATCGCCCTACTACAAGCCGCTCGGCTACCCCGATGGCATGTACCGCGTCGGTCCGCTCGCCCGCCTGAATCTGGTAGATCGCTGTGGCACGCCCCGCGCCGATGCAGCCTTTGCCACCTTCACCGCCAGCCACCCGCGTCCGGTGCTGTCCTCATTCCACTACCACTACGCCCGCCTGATCGAGATCCTGTATGGCATCGAGCAGATCGAACTCCTGCTCAACGATCCCGACATTCTCAGCGAGCATGTCCGCGCTTTTGCCGAACCCAACCGCAGCGAAGGGATCGGTGTATCGGAAGCTCCACGCGGCACACTGATCCACCACTACCGCATTGATGGACAAGGCTTGGTGACATACGCCAACATGATCATTGCGAGTGGCAACAACAACCTTGCGATGAATCGCGGGATCTTGCAAGCCGCCCGCCATTTCGTACACGGCACAGAGATCAAAGAGGGCATGCTCAATCGGGTTGAAGCGGTGATCCGTGCCTTCGATCCATGCCTGAGTTGCTCGACCCACGCCGCCGGAGCGATGCCGTTTCACATCTGCCTGCACGCCCCCGATGGCAGCCTGCTGCACGAGCTGTGGCGCGGATGAAGCTGGCGCGGGTAAGGGCCTAAGAGGAGCGGCATATGCACTGTGATCGGCTTTTAATCGGGGTAGGCAACCCCCTCCGTGGCGATGATGGCATCGGTGCGGCTATCGTCGCCCACGCCGAACAAACCCATGCTGGCGCGTGGGCAACGCTCGCATGTCATCAACTCCTGCCCGAATACGCCGCGCTCTTGAGCCACTATACACGGGTGGTAATTGCCGATGCCGCCTACCCCACGCCGGACATGCCTATCGGCACGGTGCGCTGTGTGCCCGTGCAACCCGCGCATGGCTCCGCTAGCCCGCACCATCTCACCCCAGCAACCCTGCTAGGCTGGACGCAGGTGCTTTATAGCACCCCCCCCCGCCTGTGGCTGGTGACTATCGCTGGCGCAGATTTCGGCTACAGCGACACCCTCTCGCCGGTGGTACAGGCCGTGCTTCCGGCGGCAGTCGCGCAGTGCGCGGCGTGCTTGGCAGGCTAGGCTACGGCCCGCCCCTGCCACCTAGCACCCGCCACCTAGCACCTACCACCCCTTCGTGTTCTTCGCGTTCTTCGTGTTCTTCGTGGTAGGCCTGCTTGCCCTGCCACCTAGCACCCGTCACCCGCCACCTGTCACCTGTCACCTAGCACCGCCACCTATACATGGTGCAGGCGCAAGCGCAAGCCCAGCCACACCCCCGCCAGCATTGCCAGCGTAAAGACCCACCCCGATAGCGCAAAGACTGAGATGCCCGACAGCAATACACCGACCGTGCAACCCAGCGAAACCATCGCGCCCCAGCCCATCAAGATGCCGCCGAGCAGGGCTGAGCCACTGTTGCGCGGGGTGATCCTGCTGATCTGGAACCGATTGGCAAGCAGAGCCGCCGCAAACGAACCCGCCACCAAACCGCCAATCAGCCAGCCGTTGGTCGTGATCGCCTGCACCACCTGCGTCGCACAGCCCGCCAACGTATCTAGCCCATACAGCCGAGCGGGCAATGCGCCCGCATCGTGCAGCACCGTGCGGCTGATGCTGCCAAGCTGGGCTGTCACGCCGAGCGGCTCCACCCGAAAATACGCCACCGCGCCAATCACCCCCACCAGCGCACCGGTCGGCAGCGGGTTCCAGCGCGGGACAAATAGCGCGTGCCCAATGCTGCTCAGGCTGATTGGCTGGGCGGTGCGAGCGGACAGGTGGGGCAACAGCGGCAACAGCCCCACCGCCACACCAGCGAGTACCGCCAGATGCAAGGCAAGTGCGCCACCGTAGCCGAGCCACGCCGGCAGCCACCACACTGGAGCTTGGGCAATGAACGTCAGGTAGAGCGTGTTCCAGCTGTAGAAGCCCAAGCCAAAGCCCAGCAACACCCCCAGCAAGCCAATCGGGGCGCGGCTGTAGCCCTCACCAACGCGGTACAGCAAGCCACTGATGCAGCCCCCCGCAAGGCACATGCCCAGCCCGAACGCCACCCCGCCTGCGACCAGCACCGGCGAGATCGGACCAATGTGTGCGCCCGGCGGCAAGCGTCCGCGACTTGGATCAGGCAGGAAAGCTCCTGCTACCAGCACATAGCCTATCCCACCGACAGCCAGCGCAGCAAGGATCGCATAGATCCCCGTGCTGTTGCGCTCCTCAAAGAACTCGCGCAGGATGCAGAAAAAGCAGAAGCGTCCGCGCTCAAAGACAACCCCTAGCGCAACCCCAAACCAGAGCGACAGTACCGCAGGCGTACCATAGCCCGCCGCCTGCTGCAACCAGAGACTTAGCCCCACCACCGCCACCACCACCAGCACCGCCCCAGCGATGCGGATGGTGGTAGCCCGCGCCAACTGCCCAAGCCCAAGCGTAGCCCGTTGGCGCAGGCTACGCTCGTGTGGCTGTTGTGGTGTCACGTCCGGGCTACTGTGCGCCCCAGATCGTCCCCGTCGGGTTGGCAATCGGCACCCCAACGCTGTTGCCCCACTCCGTCCACGATCCATCGTACATGGTCACATCGTAGCCAAGAATGTTGTGCAGCGCATACCATGTGTGGCTTGCCCGCTCCCCGATGCGGCAGTACACAATCACCGGCTTGCTGCCATCCACACCCACGCTCGCATACAGCTCGCGCAGCTCCTCCACCGACTTGAACTCGCCCGTATCCTGATTCACGGCTTTGCCCCACGGCACATTCACCGCACCCGGAATATGCCCAGCGCGGATCGCCAGCTCCTGAAAGCCTTCGGGCGCGAAGATCACGCCGTTGTACTCATCCGGCGAGCGAATGTCAATGATGACAGCTTCGGTCTGCCCTTCTACCACACTCAGCACGTCGTTCTTGTTCACCCGCAGAGCCGGGTTCGCCCCTTCCACAGTCGCATTGCCGATGGGGAAGGTGGGCACGGCTGTCGTCAGTTCGCGCCCTTCAGCCTCCCACTTCACGCGCCCGCCATCCAGTAGGCGCACATCCGCATGCCCGTAGAGCGTGAAGATCCAGCCGCCCCATGCCGCAAACCAGTTGTTGTTATCACCATACAGCACGACAGTCGTATCGCTGTTGATCCCAGCCTGCTGGATCAGCTCCTCGAACACTTCCGGCTGCACAATGTCGCGGTTGACGGTATCCACAAAATCGGTGTGCCACACAAAGTTGACCGCATTCGGAATGTGCCCGCGCTCGTACACGCCCGGAATGATACTGACTTCAATCACCCGTACAGCGGGGTTGTCGAGATTCTCTGCGAGCCACTCAGTCGAAACCAAGACCTCATCCAATGGCGGAGCCGTATTGCCACTCGGCAAGATGGGCGCAGCATCTGCTACCACTGGCACAGCTTCAGCAGCCGGCGCAGCCGGAGCCTCAGCCACAGGCGCAGCCGGTGCAGCCGGTGCAGCCGGTGCGCCACCGCACGCCGCCAGCAGCAGAACCAGTGCAAGGCTCAGAGCAACGGCGGGTGTCCCAACGACAGAACGTAATCCTTTCATCGTAACGTGTCTCCTTATGATAATGCTGATGAACTCCTAACTCGATTACCGTTATCTTGATAAGTTTGGTGAGTTTATCAAGATTAACTTGATGAGAAGTAGTTTAGTAAAAAATACGATAATTGTCAAGCGGCAATAACGGCAATGTTGGTAGCCTACACGCAACCCCGCCTCGCGCAAGCACCATCGCCCCGATCCGCAGGAGGGCGAAAGTCGGTATAATGGATAGGGAAATACTAGCCTAGATTGGAACCAGTATGCGGCATATCGCCCCAACCATCATCCTGCTCATCCTTCTGCTGAGTGCCTGTACGCGCAGTGCATCGCTCGACAGCACCAGCGTCATAGATGCGGTGAATGGCCCACCTGTTGCCGGCTTTGCCCGTGTCACTGAGCCACGCCCGTTTGTGTTCCCTGACGATCTTGGCCCCCAGCCAGCATATCAGACCGAGTGGTGGTACTTCACCGGCAACCTGACCGACCCGAACGGCGATCATTTCGGCTACCACCTGACCTTCTTCCGGCGCGGGCTTACGCCCGGCATCGCCGAGCGCGAATCGGCGTGGGGCACGAATCAAGTCTACATGGCCCACATGTCCATCACCGATGTAGCCCGCGAGCGGTTTGTCCACTTTGAACGCTTCAGTCGTGGTGGCGCAGGCTTGGCCGGCGCAACCAGCAACCCCTTCCGCGTCTTTCTCGATGATTGGTCAGTAGCGGCACGAGATGCCACCGGCAGCCAGATGCAGCTAGTGGCGGGCGAGGGCGATGCAAGGCTCAACCTGCGCCTTGCCAGCACCAAGCCGCCCGCCCTGCAAGGCGAGCAGGGCTTTAGCCAAAAGGGGCGCGAGGTGGGCAATGCCTCTTACTACTACTCCTTCACGCGCATGGCCACGACAGGCACCCTCCAGATTGACGGGGTGCAGTATGCTGTCACGGGCGATAGCTGGATGGATCGGGAATTTGGCACAAGCGCACTCGAAGCAGGGGCGCAGGGCTGGGATTGGTTTAGCCTGCAACTCGACAACCAATACGAGCTAATGCTCTTCCAGATCCGCCACGCCGATCCGGCCCTTGTGCAATACGAAGCGATGCTGATCGCACCCGATGGCAGCACACGCCGCCTCGCCACCGAGACGATGCAGATTACGGTGCAAGAGACATGGCGCAGCCCGCACACCGGCGTAAGCTATCCATCCGGGTGGCAGATCAGCTTGCCGGATGAGCAGATCAGCTTGACACTCACACCGCATGCCCGCGATCAGGAGATGTCCACTTCGATAGTGTATTGGGAAGGCGCGATCCGCATTGAGGGCACATGGGCTGGGCAGCCCGTGCGCGGCAACGGCTACGCCGAACTGACCGGCTACGATGGGGTGCGCCAAACTCGCGGCTAGGTCTCCGGTGCTAGCGGTTGGGCGGGCGGCTTCGCTTGCCTTCGCCCCTAGCACCTGACACCTAGCACCTAGCACCTGTTATCCACAAGGAGCAACGAGTATGAGTTCAAACCGGCGCGAATCGTCCTACCCAATGGTGACATTTGAGGAAGCCTACCGCATGATCAATGCCCAGCTTACCCCGCTACCGGCGGAGCAAGTGCCCGCGTTCACGGCGGAAGGGCGCATCGTCGCGGAGGACATTAACGCCACCGAAGCCATGCCCGACATCCCCAAAGCAATGGTAGATGGCTATGCGCTGCGGGCGGGCGATGGCACGGCGGCGCGGCGGGTGCTCTCCGAACTGACCGCCGGTGGGAGCACCCCCGGCCCCCTCACGGAAGGCACGGCGGCGCGGATTATGACTGGTGCGCCCGTGCCCGCCGGAGCCGATGCGCTGGTGATGTTTGAGCACGCCCGTGAGCAGGAGGGTATGCTCCAGATTGAGCGGGTACCGCAGGTGGGTGACAACATCCGCAACATCGGGCAGGATGCCGCCATCGGCGAACTCATCCTCGCGCAGGGCAGCGTACTCAGTGCGGCAGAGGTCGGCTTGCTGGCGATGATCGGGCGCACGAGCGTGCCCGTCTACCGCCGCCCGAAGGTCGCTGTGATCTCGACTGGCGATGAGGTGGTCGAGCCGGATGCCCCGCGCCCCATCGGAGCCGTGCGCGACAGCAACCGCTACGCGCTGCTAGCAGCAGTGCGCGAGGCTGGGTGCGCGGCGATCTCGTTGGGCATCGCCCCCGATGCGTGGGATACGCAACGCGAACTCCTGCTGCGCGGCTTTGCCGAAGCCGATGTCGTCCTGACTAGTGGCGGGGTTTCGCTGGGAACCCGCGATCTGGTCAAGCCCTTGCTCGCCGAATTGGGCACGGTGCATTTCGGGCGGGTGCTGCTCAAGCCCGGCAAACCTACCACCTTTGCCACAGTGCAGGGCAAATGCGCGTTTGGGCTACCCGGTAATCCAGCCTCGTCGCTCGTGATGTTCGAAGTCTTTGTGCGCCCCGCGTTGCGCCGCTTGCAGGGCGATCTGCACCCCGAACGCCCGACGGTACAGGTGGTGTTAGGCGAAACGATCCGCCCCGCGCAAGATCGGCCTGAGTGCCAGCGCGTGCTGATTGCGTGGCGCAATGGGCGGCTCGTTGCCCAGACCACCGGCGTACAGACAAGCACGCGCCTGCTTTCGATGCGGAGTGCCAACGGGCTGCTCCTCGTGCCGCCCGGTACTACGCCCTACCAGCCCGGCGATACCCTGCCCGCCCTCTTGACGGGAGCGATACGCGAATGAAGAATCCCACACCTGAGCCGCTTTATGTCACCACCCCTACCGCCCGCTATCCCGTGCTGGTTGCGCCAGATGCGCTGCACATGTTGCCGGACCTGCTCGCTGAACACGCCTTGCACGGCAAGCTCTGGCTGATCTGCGACAGCAACGTGGCTGCACCCTACGGCACCCCCCTGATGCAACAGCTACAGGCTGCCGGCTGGCAGATCGAAGCCTACAGCGTCCCATCCGGCGAAGCCAGCAAAAACGCCGAACAGTACGGGCAACTCTGCACATGGCTGATCGCCAACGGGGTTGAACGCGGTGATGTGGTGCTAGCACTCGGTGGCGGTGTGGTCGGCGATCTGGCGGGCTTTGTGGCCGCCAGTGTGCTACGCGGCATCGCTTTTGTGCAACTGCCCACTACCCTGCTTGCGATGGTAGATGCGTCCATCGGCGGCAAAACGGGCATCAATCACCCGCTCGGCAAGAACCTGATCGGCGCGTTTCATCAGCCGCGCCTTGTGCTCGCCGATACCCGCCTGCTCCGTTCGCTGCCGCCGCGTGAGCTTGCAGCGGGCTGGGCGGAGGTGATTAAGCACGGGGTCATTTATGATGCCGGGCTGTTTGCGCTGCTAGAGCAGCACGCCACCGAATTGACCCAGCTCGAAGAGCCACGCACTAGCAGCATCATCCGCCAAGCGGCGGCGGTTAAGGTGGCGGTGGTCAGCCAAGATGAACACGAGCGCGGGCTACGTATGATCCTCAACTATGGGCACACATTGGGGCACGCGCTCGAAGCCGCCACGGGCTACGGCACGCTCCTGCACGGCGAGGCGGTAGCGATTGGCATGCACGCGGCAGCCGGCATTGCCGTCACGCTAGGACTATTCACGCCCGCCGAGCGCACGCGCCAGCAAGCCCTGCTGCACACCTATGGCCTGCCAACGGCATTCCCTACTACCACCGATCCACAAGCAGTCGTTGCGCTGACATTGCGCGACAAGAAGGTGCAACAACGCCGCGTGCGCTGGATTCTGCCCACCACGATTGGCGCAGTCACCATCCGCGCCGATGTGCCCGCCGAGCTGGTGCAGGCGGTAGTTGCCGAACCCGATGCCCTGCACCCTAGTCGGAGCGAAGCGTGAACAACCACCTAGAACGGAACCACCTATGCAGTTAGAAACGCAGCACACCACCCGCGCCGAACGAATAGCCTACCTCGCCGATGCCCTACGCGGGCTGTATCAGGGTGAGCCAACCGCCGCCAGCACGGCAGGCGGGCGCACCGCCGCCCTCGCCCGCTTGCAGGAATTCGATGTGCAACGCTACGCCGATACGCGCAACCACACCACACGGCGCGGGGTATCCGCACTGTCGCCCTATATTCGGCACGGCGTACTCACGCTCGCCGAGATCCGCGATTATGTGATTACCCGCTTTGGCACGGGCCCCAGCGTGGCGAAGTATGTGAATGAACTGGCGTGGCGGCACTTCTGGCAACTCGTTTACGCCGAACTGGGCGAAAAGGTGCATCAAGAGATTGAGCCGCCCAAGTTCCGGCGCAAAGGCACTGGCAAACGCCGCTTCTTGCCGGAGGACATCTTGACGGCCAACACCGGCCTCGTGTGCATAGACGAGTCGCTGCGTGAGCTATACCGCGAAGGCTACATGCACAATCACGCCCGCATGTGGTTTGCCGCCTACCTGCAACACTGGCGCGGCGAAGATTGGCGCGACGGGGCCGAGCTATTCTACCAACACCTGCTCGATGGCGATCCCGCCTCGAATAGCCTGTCGTGGCAATGGGTTGGGAGTACCTTTAGCCACAAGCCCTACTACTTCAATCGCCAGAATGTGGAGAAGTTTAGCGGCGGGGACTACTGCCGGGCGTGCCCGCTCGCAACGGGCGGCTGCCCCTTCGATGCCACGTATGATGACCTCGCCCGTGAGCTATTCGGGGTATCGCAGGATGAACTGAACGGCGAGCGCGGGCGGCAGCCGCGTGATCGGCGACGCTGACGCAGGCGGTAGGGGATGTGGGTGATCGGGAGCATAGCGTAGAACCGTGCCACGCACAACGGCAAATGCAGTCAACTACTTGTGCCAACCCTCAACCCATTAACACACTCCGTCGTGTTCTTCGTGCCCTTCGCGCTCTTCGTGGTCTGCCTTCCCATCCTGCAACCTACCACCTGACACCTAGCCCCTGACACCTAGCCCCTGACACCTGACACCTCGCCCCTGACACCTAGCCCCTGACACCTCACCACTCGCGTAGCCAGAATACCAGCCGCTTCGGCGATTCGCTCACCTCATCCAGATCCTGCCACGTCATCAGCGTGTGCAGTTCGGGGTGGCGGGTGTAGCCGCGTCGCTCCCAGAAGGCATCCAGCGGCACATAGTGCGGCGGGCGGCGCGGGTGATCGGGCGGGCGTTGCACCGCACAAAATGCCGTGTAGCGCATCCCGCCTAGCTCCTGCGCGTAGGCTTCCCGCTCGGCAAAGAAACGCACGCCAATGCCCTGCCCGCGATACTCCGGCAGCAGCACCGACTCGCCAAAGTAAAAGACCTGATCAAGGGCGTAGCCGTGCGTCCCAAATGGCTGCTGAATTTCGGCGGTTTCGTCGCGCAGCGGCACACCCGTTGCCGCCCCAATGATCCCCTCTTGATCCCACGCCAACACAAACAGGCTGGCTGGCGAGCGGCTGTAGGTAGCAAGGTAACGTTCTTCGTAGGCGGGTGTGCCAACATAGAGATAGGGAAACTCGCGGAACACGCTGATCCGTAGCCGCGCTAGGTCAGCAAGATAGGGTGTGATCTGGAGTCCGGTGAGGCGGGTGAGGCGAATATCAGTAGGCATCGGTGAACCTCGGAGGGGCTGTGGTGCGGCGCGGGCTAGTGGCGCAGGATCCCATCGAGCAGCAAATCAATCACATCATAAGCCTGTACCTGCAACGCACACGGCTTGTAAGCCGCACTCTCTTCATAGCCGGGCATCTCGCGCATGCTCCGCAGGGCTTCAATCGCAGTGAACAGCAAGCCCGCCACCATGCCCGCATTCACAAAGCGCACCTCGCCCCGCTGATATGCCGCATCAATCAGTTGCTCAATCGGCACGAAAATCGCAACATACACCGTATCCGAGAGGCGTTTGGCACTAGGCGGCGAAATCACATGCATATCGGCTTGCATCATCCGCATCATGTGCAGGGGCGGCTGCGAGAGCAGCCAATCTATAATCGCCCGCAACTGCTGCCGCAACGGGGGCGCACTCTCCTGCACCAAATGCAGGAGCTGCTCGCGGTGGCGCAGCAGGGCCCGCTCCATCACCTCGACATACAGGTCTTCCTTGCCGCCCGGAAAGTGGGTATACAGCGAGGCATGGCGAATGCCCAGCACACCCGCAATATCTTTGAGCGACACGGCATTGTAGCCGCGACTACCGAACAGTTTTTCGGCAGCATGCAGGGCACGTTCGCGGGCGGCACTTGATGTCGGCGGCAATTCGAGCATTGGACTTCACACTAGATCTATGGTGTTGTACGTTATGTACAGCATATTACCTACAGTTGTGTAGTATCGTACTATGCTTCAGGCCCAATGTCAACCCGCAAAGGGATGAAAATTGGTGGAACGTTCGGAGGTTTCCGGTGTATAATAGAGATAAAGTCTGTGCAAGAGCTGGGCAATTGCTGGACAACCAATATCATATCGTACCAACTAGCTGCATGGAGGGGGCTTGACGAAACACTAAAATGTCGGTATCATACACTCTGTCACCTACACAACTGTAGGTAGTCAACCGGACGGATGAGTGTGCTAAAGATCAACCACTACGGATTGTGCGTAAGTATAGATCGTAAAGAGTTTGAACCGAAAGGGAATACACGATGCAAACCGAAACCCTGCGCCTGAAATTTGCCCCCGACAACCGCATCCCACCCATGCTCGTCGAGGAACCCCTGACCAGCCGCGAATACGATGTGCTCCGCCTACTGGCAGTTGGCTTGTCGAATGCCGAGATTGCTAACCGCCTGATTATCTCGACGGCAACCGTGAAGACCCACACCCGCAACATCTACCGCAAGCTCGGCGTATCCAATCGCACCCAAGCGGCCGTGCTAGCCCTTGAGCTACCGGCCCACGTCGCCGCCTAAGCCGCGCCCGCCATCCTGAAACCGTAGCCATTAGCCTATCAGGAGAGCCGGCATGGATACCGTACAGCCGACACCAGCTGCCGTGACGCAACCGCAAACGGCAACCGCCCCGACCACTCCAGCCCGGGCCCGCCCGATGTGGTTTGCACCGCGCTGGAGCAAAGTGTTTGGCGATATTACCAGCAACCGCTTGCGTTCGCTACTGGTGATTCTTGCGATTGCAATTGGCACGTTTGCCGTCGGCACGATTGCCGAAGCCCGGATCCGCATGCTCGATGGGCTTAATACGGCCTACCGCCAGATTAGCCCCTTCACCGGCGTGATCGGCGTGACCAGCGAGTCTGCCTTTGATGATGATCTAGTCGAGTCAGTGCGGCGCATTCCGGGCGTGAAGGATGCCGAAGGACGGGCGAATGCTACCGTGCGCCTCAAGACGGGCCAAAATGAGTTTGCCGATCTGTCATTGCGGACGGTCTTTGATTGGGACGACATTCGCATCGGCAAATTCGATATTCAAGAGGGGCGCATTCCCGGCAAGGGCGAAATTCTGCTCGAACGTTCCGCGCTGCAAGACGATTTTCCATTGGCGATTGGCGACGAGCTTGTGATCGAGACCCTCGATCAGCGCACGCGCACGGTGCGGCTAGTCGGCATCACCTACGATCTCTCCGCGCCGCCCTCGTTCTTATTCGGCAGCTACACCGGCTATATGTCCGATAGCACGCTAGAGTGGCTCGGCGAACCCCGCGACTACACCTCGATCCAATATGCCGTCGAGGAACACCTGCTCGATGATCCGGCTGCAATCGCTAGCGTCACCGCCGCGATCCGCAGTCAAATCGAACGCAGCGGGCGCGACATCATCATCTCATTCATCCCGCCCAACCCCAAACAAAGCCCAATCGCTACCTTCCTGCTCGATCCGTTGGTATTCCTCTTGGCGGCACTCGGTGTCCTCATGGCATTCCTGAGTGGCTTTCTGGTCACAACGACAATCTCTGGGCTGCTGACCCAGCAGACCCGCCAGATCGGGGTGATAAAGGCCATTGGCGCACGCGGCAGCGATGTCGCCGGACTGTATCTGTGGATGATTACGTTACTCGGCCTGATCGCATTTCTGGTAGCGTTCCTCCCCGCTCGTTTCGCCGCCGCCCAATTCGCCGTCTTCTTCGGCGGCTTCCTGAACTTCGACCCCGCCCAAACGGGGCTACAGCTCCCGGTCATAGGGGTACAGTTGTTCCTCAGCCTTGCCGTCCCCGTCCTTGCCGCCATGCTCCCGATCTGGCAGGCAAGCCAGATCACTGTGCGCCAAGCGATAGCCGGTAACGACGGCATGGACAGCTACGGCACAGGCCGCCTTGATCGGCTCCTGAGCCTGCTCAAAGGGCTACCGCGCCCGTTCATGATCTCGATCCGCAACACCTTCCGGCGCAAAGGGCGGCTCGCCCTGACCCTAACCACCCTGACCCTAGCAGGGGCAATCTTTATCAGTGTGGCGAGTGTGCAGGCTTCGATCCAAAATTCGCTGAACAACCTCTTCGATACGCTTGTGCGCTACGATGTATCCATCACCCTAGAGCGTTCCTACCGGGTGAACCGCGTGGAGGATGTGCTGGCGAGCGTGCCCGGCATTGCTGCTATCGAGAATATCACCGCAATCCAGACGCGGCGCATCCGCCCGAATGACATTGAGAGCGAGGCGATCAACTTTCAGGGCTTGCGCCTCGCTGAAACCCGCATCACACCGCGCATCGTCGAGGGCCGCTGGCTGCTCCCCGAAGACCAGAACGCGCTGGTGGTCAGTGCCAATTTCTTGACCAACGAGAAGGATGTCAAGGTTGGGGATGAGATCATCCTCAGCTACAAAAACCGCGAAGTGCCGTGGCGCATTGTTGGTGCGTTTCAGGGCTTAGGCAATCAACAATTCGCCTACGCCAATGCCGAGTTCTTTGACCGCGAAGTGCGCGAGGTGGGCACGACCCGCGAGCTACGGGTGACACTGGCTGATACCGGCAACCCCGAAACCCAAGCCGAAGCTGCCCGCCAGATTGACCAAGCCTTCCGCGAGCGCGGCATCCGCGTGAGCGATGTGACAACAGCCACCACCGAGCGCGAACTGAGCGAGCGTCAGTTTAATATCATTGCGCTGCTCCTGCTGATTATGTCGCTCCTGATCGCCCTTGTTGGCGGGCTAGGCTTGGCCGGCACGATGGTCATTAACGTGATGGAGCGCACCCGCGAAATCGGCGTGATGCGGGCGATTGGCGCATCTACGCTGGCCATCATGGGCTTGGTGATTGTCGAAGGCATCTTGATTGGGCTAATGAGTTGGGGCATTGGGGCGGTATTGTCCGTGCCCATCAGCCAAGCCCTCAGCAGCCAAGTCGGGATCCTCTTCACCGGCGCACCCCTGCTGTACACCTTTGCCAGTCAGGGTGTCGTGCAGTGGCTGTTCGGTGTGCTGATCCTTGCCAGTATTGCCAGCCTGCTGCCTGCGTGGAACGCGGCCCGCATGACGGTGCGTGACGTGCTTGCCTACGAGTAGCGCGTGCGCGAGGGGCAGTATCCCAACCTCAGCATAGCTTGGGATACTACCCCTCCCCCCGCCACATCCCCCTGACACGCAACGGACGTGCCGTGTATAATACAGGGCAAGCGACCACCCACGTCGTACAGCCGTAGCGAAAGGGAGTGCCCAATGGCCGAAACCATCATCCGTACCATCATTCTCGTGGCAATCACGGGTGCGTTTATCCAGCAAGCCCGCCGCGCTGGCGCGGGCACGCTGCGGCAGCGGGCATTTGCGCTGGCCGCAAGCGGAATGGGTGTCTTTGTTCTGCTCAATCTTCTGCTGCTCATCGGCCTCAATGTCAATCCCCTGCTCTTGCCGGGCAGCATCATTGCCGTGCTGCTGCTCACGGGCAGTGTGGTGTTGCTTGGCATGGCGTGGCGCAAGGGCGAAATGCACGCCCAGATCGAACAGGTACGCGATCTCTTGAACGATGAACGCCAACGCAAGTAACCCTGTGGATTGCCTCTCAGATATGTGTGATCAGTGTAATCAGAAGGAAGAAGGAACGCCTATGCCTAGCCCCACCGAGATGATGTCACCCACCGCCGATCTGACGGCACTTGGCAAACGGGCCCGCACCGCCGCCCGCGCCTTGCTGCGGGCGAGCCATGCCCAGCGAGTGGCAGCCCTCCACACGCTTGCCGATCTGCTGGAGCAGCAGCACGAAACCATCCTTGCCGCCAATGCTGAGGATCTGGCTCGCGGCGAAGCTGCTGGCTTGCCCGCCAATCTGCTGGACCGCATGCTGCTCAACCCTGAGCGGCTCCAAGCGATTGCTGCCGATACCCGGATCGTTGCCGAGCTGCCCGATCCACTCGATGAGCAGTATGATTTTGCGGTGCTGCCAAGCGGCTTAACCCGCTACCGCCAGCGCACCCCACTCGGTGTGGTCGGGATGATCTACGAAGCCCGCCCCAACGTCACGGTAGATGCCGCCGCGCTCTGCATCAAGAGTGGCAATGCGGTCGTGTTGCGGGGCGGCAGCGATATTCGCGCTAGCTGTGTTGCGATCACGACGGTGATTGCCCGCGCCCTCGCCACCGCCGGACTGCCCACCGATGCCGTGCAGAGCATCACCGATCCTGACCGCGATCTGGTACGCCAGATGCTGCGCCTCGATCAATCCATTGATCTGATCATTCCGCGTGGGGGAGCCAGCCTGCATCAGTTCTGCCGCCAGAATGCCACAATCCCCGTGATTACCGGCGGGATTGGCGTATGCCACACCTACGTGGATCCAACGGCGGATCTGGAACGCGCCGTGCCAATCATCTACAATGCGCGGGTGCAACGTCCGAGTGTGTGCAACTCGCTGGATACGTTGCTGGTGCAGCGCGCGATTGCCGCCCAGTTCCTGCCGATGGTGGCTCAAGCCTTAGGTGCAGCGGGGGTTGAGTTCCGCGCCGATGAGACCGCCCGCGTGCTGCTCCAAGCCCACCCCGACGCAGCCCAGTGGCGGATTACCCCAGCTGGTGCAGAGGATTACGATACCGAGTTCCTCGCCCTGATCCTTGCCATCCGCGTCGTAGATGATCTCGAACAAGCCCTCGCCCACATTGCCCAGCACGGCACAGGCCACAGCGAGGCGATCCTGACGAACGACCAAGCCGCCGCCGCCCGCTTCATTGCCGAAGTAGATGCCTCGGCCGTGTTCGTGAATACCTCTACCCGCTTCAATGATGGCGGGCAGTTTGGGTTAGGCGCAGAGATTGCCGTCAGCACCCAGAAGCTGCAAGCGCGAGGCCCAATGGGACTGCGCGAACTGACCAGCTACAAATGGGTAGCTACTGGAGATTGGCTTGTGCGGAGCTAATTGGAACATACACGGAGCCGCCCGATGACTGACACCATGATCCTGACCAGCCTTGCCGAGTATATCGCCACCGAAGAAGCCGCCCACGATGCGCCCAAGCGCGAGTATGAAGAAGGAGTAATCATCGAGATGACGGGCGGATCATTGACCCACAACCGTATTATCAAAAATATCACGGTGCGCCTTGCAATTGCCCTCGATGGGGAAATGTTTGAAGTGCTCATCAGCGAAATGCGCGTGCGCCCACCCACCAGCGCAACCTACTACTACCCCGACCTGAGCGTCGTAGCCAGTGCGCCCTGCTCGATCCCACGTGGACTACCGCCACCCTGCTCAATCCGTGCCTGCTCGTCGAGGTACTGTCGCCCAGCACTGCCGCCCGTGATCGCGGCGTGAAGTTCACCCACTATCAGCGCATCCCCACGCTTCAGGAGTATCTCCTCGTCGACTCCGAGCAGGTCCTCGTTGAGCAGTGGCAACCCGATGGGGCAGGCGCGTGGCACTGCACCACCTTCACCAATCTTGGCGATACGCTAGCATTGGGCAGCGTGCCCGCCGCGCTGGCCCTTGCCGACATTTACCGCAACACATCCTTCACCGCCCCCACCGCAGGAGCCGCCCGATGACTGACACCATGATCCTGACCAGCCTTGCCGAGTATATCGCCACCGAAGAAGCCGCCCACGATGCGCCCAAGCGCGAGTATGAAGAAGGAGTAATCATCGAGATGACGGGCGG
>JAAUTZ010000149.1 GCA_012031225.1 Chloroflexaceae bacterium | reverse complement strand
CCCATCTGTCACTAGTTGCCCATCGCTGGCCCGATGCCACGTCTGGTGTCGCACCAGCGGCACGGGGCCACTCGTATCGGCAACCTGCACCTGCGCCTGCGCCACATCAACACGCACGCTGCGCTCACGCTTGTGCCCCGTCGCATCCGACCAGTGCCACAGGGCGACCACTACCGACTGCGCCAGAT
Source organism: Chloroflexaceae bacterium (assembly GCA_012031225.1). GTDB lineage: Bacteria > Chloroflexota > Chloroflexia > Chloroflexales > Chloroflexaceae > JAAUTZ01. The sequence continues at coordinate 5,840 of JAAUTZ010000149.1, read as the reverse complement.
CGGCGGGGCGGGTGTAATCAAGCCGATCCGGGGCCGCCACCGTGCGATACTCGCGCACCAGCACGGCCTGCCCGTCGCGCTCCAGCACGACCCGCGCAAGGTGTCCGGTTGCATCGTAGGTGGAGCGGGTGCTGATCCCATTGGGCGCAACTACCACCTCTGCTGTAGGGCGGGGACGAAACAGTATCGTGTTATCTCGTGCATGAAAGGTAACTATGGAATATGAGGTATAGCTCGTGGTGAGGCTCGTCAGCTGTGCGGGAGCAGATGCTGGGTGCAGTACGGTCGCTGCCGCCGCATCGGGGCTCGCGTGCGCTGGTGCAACGACCTGCATCGGGAGCGGCAACGCCGCGAGGGCTTGCCACAGCGGGGGAGCCAGCACCGTCACGAGCAACAGCACCGCCACCATGATGTGCAGGGCGATCCGAATCGGCACAATCCGCGACCGCCGTAGGCTCGCCGGAGCCGCCGGAGCGAGCGGCGGGCGGTCTGCGAGCGCACGGGTGGGCACGGGCCGCGCAATCAGGAGCGGCTGGGCGTGCGGCCCCAGCACGCAGACCTCGCTTGGGAGGCACACATCATGCACTGGGGTGGGCGGCACATACGGCGCAAAGAAGTGGGTTCCGTTGGCCGACGGGGCCGCGGTCCTCTGGTGCAGGCTGCACGGGAGCCGTCGGCGCGGGGGGTGTGGCCCCGGCATCATCGCTCCCCCCCGCGCCGGGGTCGTCCATCGCCCACTCGTCCCAATCATCCAGCGCATCTGGTGTGGGGGCATCCAGCCCCCACGCATCCAGATCGGCGTGGAGTTGGGCATAGTCAAGCTCGGACAACGGCGCACCGCCACCCGCAGCCGCAATCACGCGCTCGGCAAAGGCCTGTTGCACAGGCGGGCACAGCAGTTGGGCCAGCTGGATGCGTTGGCTGGGGTGCAGCTCATCCGGCTCGGCCAGCCCTAGCACCAGCAGCTGGAGCGTTGCGACGGGGAGCGCGGCGGCACTCGCGACGTGGTGCAGGCTCAGGTCTTCGTGGGCCATGCGGCCCAGCACCCACCGCCCACACTGGCGGGGCAGCGCACTGTCCAGCTCCGGCGCAAGCGTGGTCGTCACGCAGTCAACGTGATCGAGCAGACGGGTCAGCACACGCGGTGCAACGGGGCGTGGCCCCCACTGGTGCGAACCATCAGCGTGGCGTGCGCCATTCGTGTTGTTATCGTATAGACCAGACATTGCATTGGCTCCTTGTCATACATGCCATTGAGCTGGTCTGCATGGGTTCCCCCCCGATGCAGGCCAATGCTTACTGCTCCTGAAAATACGTGCGGGTGCGGGTCAGGATGCGTTCATACCGTTTGCGGATCGCAGCGGCCGTCCAGCCGGCACCAAGCTGGGCGGCAATCTGTTGAAAGGGAAGCGGTGGGTCGGTGGCAAAGCGCGCCTGCACAATCTGCCAATCAATCGTGTTGAGGGTCTGCTGCCAATACGCCCGAATGGCGTGCAGGCGGGTCGCCTGATCGAGCTGTTCGATGATGTGGGTCGCATGATCGGCGGTGTGGTCAGGGAGTTCGTAGGTCAATGCATCGAGCGATTGGCTCTGGAACGCATAGCGCGGGGTGGGATCGGCATAGTCGGTAGGCAGTGCGGAGTCTGTGCGCTGCGGACGGGAGTGGGCACTGTAGGCGCGATAGTAGTCGTCAATCATGCGATGGGCGGCGATCCGCACCAGATAGCCCACCGGATTGGTGGCTGCCCGCCATGGGGCGGTGGTGGTGGTGCGCTGCAACTCGATCAAGATCAGGGTGAAGGCTTCGAGGGCGAGGGCTTCAAGCTGATCGTCCGTGCCGGCCGGTAGGGCGGCAACCTGCTGCGTCGCCCGCTTGCGCTGGAGCCAGCGGCGGGCGAAGCCCCGCAGCGGGTGTTCGAGCTGTTGCCACACCGCGTGCGCCGCCGCATCGCGCTGCTGGCGCAGCTGGGCATCAGCGGGGGCGTGGCGGGCCGCATCCCATACCGCAAGCAAGTGATCCAAGGCCGATACCAACAGTTGTCGGTCAGGGTGTTCTGGTGACATTGTGTCGCATCCTTATCGTGTATTGCTGGTAATAAGGGCTGAACAGCGGCACAGTATCGTTAGTTCAGTGTCTGTCTACGCGAGCAGAGTGTGACGGGTGCTCCAAGCCACGCGCACGCAATCCACGCCGATACCTACCCTACATACTATAGTATCGTATGGTGATCCACCAATGTGACATGCTTCTGCGACTATTGCACCAATCGTAGGCAAGGTGTCACAAGCGTATGTGCGTTGGCTGACACAGAAGTACGATCAGCAATGGATAGAGCTACAGGAGGACGATACACCATGAGTAACAACGAGTTGGTCATTCCCGTTGACTATGCGGCGATCTTTGCGTTGGGGTTTATCACGGCACTGGGCTTGATCTATGTGATGCGCGGGATCAGTGGGACGTTGGTGAGCGTTTGGTCACCGGCTCCGCCGATGGCACCCGAATCGGGCAGTGGTGGGGGTGGGTGTAGCCTGCTCGTGCTGCTGCTGGGGGCACTGCTGATCGGGGGTGGGCTAGTGTTCTTGCGCTAGGCCCGCACGGGGCGGGATGGCATCTGGGCAACCGGATGCCATCCCGCCCGCCACCCCGCGCTCCGCGCCGCCGCCAGAGGTGTCAGGGGGCGGGTTTCAGGGGGCAGGGGTGAGGTTTCAGGTGCTAGGTGTGAGGTGTCAGGGGGCAGGGGTGAAGCGATTCCGCGCCCCCCGCCAGTTCGCGTATAATAGCCTACAACGGTGCCGCCGCCGCGCATCGCCCTTGCACCAGCGTAGGAGGGCCCATGACCAGCTTTCAGGAAACCGTCAGTTTTATTTGGGGCGTGGCTGACTTGATCCGCGATACCTTCTCACGCGGCAAGTACAAAGATGTGATCTTCCCGCTCACCCTCATCCGCCGTGTGGATCAGGTGCTCGCCGACACCCGCCCCCGCGTGCGCGAACGCCATGAACAGCTCAAGCAATTGGGCATTGCCGATATGGATCAGCAGCTCCGGCGGGCTAGTGGCTTCGCCTTCTACAACACCTACCCGCAGGGCTTTGCCGACCTGCTCGGTAGCCCCCAGCATCTCTATGATGACTTCCGCGCCTATCTCAATGCCTTCAGTCCGAATATGCGCGAGGTGATCGAGAAGTTCGACTTCTACCCGACCATTGACCGCCTGCGCGAAGCCAACCTGCTCTTCAAGGTGCTGGAACGCTTCTCCCAGATTGACCTGCACCCTAGCCGGGTGCCCAATGAGCAGATGGGGCAGATCTTTGAGGAGTTGCTCCGCAAATTCAACGAAGCCACCAATGAGAACCCCGGCGAGCACTTCACGCCCCGCGAGGTGGTGCGCTTGATGACGCGCCTGCTGATCGCGGGCGACACGGGCAACCTCGACCAACCGGGGGTGATCCGCAGGGTCTACGACCCCTGCTGTGGCACGGGCGGCATGCTGGTGACTGCCCGCCAGCAGATCAGCGAGCGCAACCCACAGGCAACCGTCTTTCTCTATGGGCAGGAAGTGAACCCCGAAACCTATGCCGTCTGCAAAGCCGATCTGTTTATGATTAGCAAAGATGGCAAGGATGCCGACAATATCGCCTTTGGGAGCACGCTGGCCAACGATCAGCATGCCGACGAGCAGTTCCACTATCTGCTGGCAAACCCGCCCTATGGCAAGGATTGGAAGGCCGATAAGGACGCGGTGGAGGCAGAAGCGAACCGCTCCGGTCGGGCGGGTCGCTTTGGGGTCGGCTTGCCCCGCATCAGCGATGGGCAGCTGCTCTTTCTGCTGCACATGCTGGCCCGCATGCAGCCGCAAGCAAACGGCGGCGCACGGGTGGCCATCATTATGAATGGCTCGCCCCTGTTCACGGGTGATGCCGGCAGCGGCGAGAGCAAAATCCGCCGCTATGTCTGCGAGCACGATCTGCTCGAGGCGATCATTGCGCTGCCAGAGCAACTCTTCTACAACACCGGCATTGCTACCTATGTTTGGGTATTGACGAACACCAAGCCCCCGCACCGGCGCGGCACGGTGCAGCTGATTAATGCTACCGGCACATGGACTCCGATGCGCAAGAGCCTCGGTGACAAACGCCGCGAGATCAATGCGGAACAGATTGAGGCGATTGTGCAGCTCTATCAGGCGGGCGCGGACGTGCCCGACCTGTCGCTGACGCTGCCCACTACGGCCTTTGGCTACCGCAAGATCACCATCGAACGGCCACTCCGGCTGCGTGTACGCATCACCGCCGAACGCCTCGCCCAGCTGGCCCCTACCCCCAAGCTGCTGCCCGCCCGCACCCCGCCCGATGCACAGGCCGCATGGCTGGCTGACCTGCGTGCCGCCCTGCTGGCCCTGCCCCACAACGACTATGACGACTGCGCCGCCTTCCACGCCGACCTCGCCGCAGCCCTGCACCAGCGCGGCGCAAAGAAGCTCTCCGCTACCCAGCACAAAGCCCTGCTGGATCTGCTGGCCGAGCGCGACCCCACCGCCCAGCCCGGCACGGATGACAAGGGCACCCCGCTGCCTGACCCCGATCTGCGCGACACCGAGCAGGTGCCGCTCGCTGAGGATGTGGAGTCCTACTTCGCCCGCGAGGTTGCGCCGCACCTGCCCGATGCATGGATCAACCGCGACAGCTGCGACGCACAGGATGGGCAGGTGGGCACGGTCGGCTATGAGATCAACTTCAACCGCTACTTCTACCGCTACACCCCGCCGCGCCCGCTGGCCCACATCGAAGCCGACCTGCACGCACTCGAAGCCGATATTGTGCGCCTGCTGCGCGAGGTGCTCCAGCCATGAGCCGCCACCCGCGCTACCCCGCTTACCGCGACAGTGGCATCGCGTGGCTGGGCGCGATACCGGCGGGGTGGGGGGTGAAGCGGCTGAAGTATCATGCAGGAATCACCTTCAGCAATGTGGATAAACATTCTATAGAGGGCGAGTTGTCTATATATTTGTGCAACTACGTAGATGTTTACAAAAACGATTTCATTAATGCCAGCATTGAGTTTATGCAAGCTACGGCATCGGCTGATGAAATAGCACGGTTTGCACTCCGGCGGGGAGACGTGATTATAACCAAAGACTCTGAGTCGTGGCAGGATATTGCGATTCCTGCTTATGTAGAAGCTGATCTTGATGGTGTTCTGTGTGGTTATCATCTAGCATTGATACGGCGAAACTCAAACAGGCTCGATGGACGCTATTTGTTTCGCGCACTCCAATCAAACGTTATCAATTACCAGTTTGCTACTGCTGCAACAGGCATTACCCGTTATGGGCTAGGAAAAAATGCAATAGATAATGGTTTGATCCCCCTCCCCCCCCTGCCCGAACAGCAGGCGATAGCGGCCTACCTCGATGCGGCGACGGCCCGTATAGATGCGCTGGTGGCCCACAAGCAGCAGCTGATCGCCCTGCTGCACGAACGCCGCACGGCCCTCATCAGCCACGCCGTCACCCGTGGGCTTGATCCGTCGGCACCCCTGCGCGACAGTGGCATCGCGTGGCTGGGCGCGATACCGGCGGGGTGGGGGGTGAAGCGGCTGAAGTATGTTGCAGTGGGTCTGCTTCAATATGGTGCAAATGAGGTTGCAGATTCTGATGATCCGGATAATCCGCGATACATACGCATAACGGATATAGATGAAAGCGGAGCCTTGCGAGAAGACACCTTTCGTACACTTGATAAGGTAGTAGCGAAACCCTACATGCTAGATGACGGTGATCTTCTGTTTGCTCGAAGTGGAGCTACGGTTGGCAAACAATTCTCTATAGACGAGAGTG